>JAEUHV010000289.1 GCA_016794485.1 Planctomycetota bacterium | reverse complement strand
CTCGGCGAAACCCTGGCGCACGACGGTGTCGTCGGCGCCGACCTCGGCGTGCAGCAGCGTCAGCAGGCCGAGGGCCAGGTAGCCCTCGCCGCTAGGCTGGTCCGGCCCCGGCTGCAGCAGCCCGCGGTCGGGGATCGCGAGTTCGTGGCGCACGTTTTCGGCGCCGCGTCGGATCGCGTCGGCGACGGCGGCCTCGAAGCCGGCCTGCCGACGCGTGCGCACCTCGGCGGCGGTCCACGTCTGCCGCAGCACGTAGTCGCAGTTGGGCACCGGGTAGCGCGGCGAGTACGCGATGCGCAGCGTCACCTCGGCGGTGAATTCGGCGACGATGCCGGCGGTCGCGTCGACCTTGCGCTGCAGCCGCAGCGATCCGGTGCACGAGCCGTCGAAGTGGACCTGGCGCGCGGGCTCCTTCTCGGCGAGGCGCTTGCGTTCGCGCGCCGCGGGGGCGGGTGCTGCCACCAGTTCGAACGTCATCGTCTGCGTGCCGTCCGCGGCCGCGTCGGCGATGGTGCCGCGCAGCCGGAACGGCTGGAACGGCACGATGTCGTCGACGACGAGGTCGACGTTGCGGCCCTTGCCGAACGTGCCGAGGTCGCAGGCGAGGCGCGGGGCGAGCCAGCGCACGTCGTGCAGATGCACGGTGGTGGCGCGGGCGTCCTTGTCGAGTTCGTTGGCGAGCAGGAGCGCGGCGTGCGGCTGGGTGCCGTGCGGCGGTGCCGCCCGCCGCTTCGGGTCGTCGATGGCGTGGCACGTCTCCGCCTCGGTCGACTGCCACTGGATCGCGCCGCCCGGCGGCAGGCGCCAGCGTACGTCCTGGGCCGCGACGGCGCCGACCAGGACCGACCACGTGCAGGTGGCGACGAGCATGCTTCGGGGGTGCACGTTCAGCGCCCCGGCGTGACGGTTGGGCCCGGCATCGCGAACGGCCGCCACAGGGCCTGCGCGGCGGCGGGGTCGGCGACGGTGGTGGGGACCAGGCCCTTTTCGGTCTCGACCAGCAGCACCGTGCTGAGTTCGAACCACACGTCGCGGCCGTTCACCCAGCGTACGCCGGTTTCGTCGATCAGCCACGCCATCGCCAGCACGAACTCGCCGCGATGCTGGCGATGCACGTGCATGCGCGACGGGGCGTGCCGCGCGGTGAAGTGGTCGCCGAGCCAGGCCCAGCCGCGTTCGACGCACTGCAGCGCCTGCGCACGCAGTCCGGCGTCACGCACGTGGCGATTGCACGTGAGCAACGTCGCCATCGCCATCGCCGTGTCGGAGCCGTCTACGGCGAAAGCCCCGAGGTCCGAGTCGGTCCAGCCGCAGCTGGGCGTCGAAGCCGTGGTGCTCGGGCGACGGTCCGACGCCGCGGCCGCGCGCGTGATGCCGGCCTCGAGTTGCAGTGTTGCCGGCTTTGCACCGACACAGTCGAGGGCCGTGCCGACCAGGTCGCGCGCGTGGCTCTCGAACACGTCCGCCGGCACGCGCACACCGCAGCGTGTCGCGATGTCGAGGGCCTGGACGACCACGCCGGAGTGGAACACGGAACGGTTGTTCGCGTCGTTCCTCGCCGACCAGTGGCCCGAGCCGCCGGGGTTCGTGTGCCGCAGATGCAGCAACGCGGCGACGTGCTGTTCGACGACCCTGCGCATCGGCAGCGGCAGTTGGATGCGCGTGGCTCGACCCTGCAGCAAGGCGATGCGTTCGTCGGCGGGTGCGTGCAGTCCAGCGATGGCCAGGATCGTGAAGGCGAGGCCGTGCGGTTCGGTCTGCTGGCGGGTCAGCAGGCTGGCGAGTTGCTCGGCGACGGCGGCCGTGTCGACGCGCAGTCCGGCGCGCGCGATGCCGTACAGGTCGAAGGCGTGCAGCGACGGGCCGTGGATCGCACCCTGGCGTTCGCCGTCGGCGACCGTGCCCTTCATGTCGCGCAGCATGCCGAGTTCGCGTTCGACCACGGCACTCGACTCGAGCTGCTGTTCGGCCAGGAACCCCGGTCCTTGCACCGACGCCGCGTGCCGGTTGTCGCGCACGCCGACGAGCTGCCAGGTTCGCTTGCCGGAGAGTTCCATCGACTCGCGCGGATTGCCGGCCTCGAGGCGTCCGCCGAACTGCCATTCGATCGACGACACGATCCCACGGCGGCCATAGCGGTCCTGCTGGGTCGTGTCCGGTTCGAACCGGCGGCGCAGTTCGAGCGTCGCGTCGAGGTCGCAGGCGAGGTACCAGTGGTCGATGTCGAGTTCCCGCTTCGGTCTGCCGGGTTGTTCGCGTACCGGCACGCGCGTGAGGCGGCCGGTGATGCGTTGCCAGCCGTCGGGGTCGGGCTTGTCGGCGCTGCCGGTGAACGTCACCTCGCCGTGGCCCAGCAGGCGCGGCCACACGTGCCGAACGGGGCCCGGTTTGTCGAGCGTCGTCAGGTCCATCGCGAGCCAGACCGGAACGCTCACCAGGCTGTACGGCTCCGCGAGCCAGCGGCGGCCTTCGTCGAGCAGTTCGTCGGCGAACAGCACCGGCTGGCAGGTGGACGAAACGCTGTCGAGCACGCTGAAGCGACGGCCGGCGCGCGTGGTCCCGGTGAACGAACCTGTTTGCGTGTAGAGGACGGCGCCATGCGGCGGAATCGACCAGCGTGTGCCCTGGGCCGGGGCAATGGACGGGATCACGAACGTAGCGATGCCGACGATGACGACGATCCGGGAGGGAGCCATGGCGGCGCCGCCCGAAGCAAACGGAGTGCCTTGCGCCCATTGCCTTCCAGGGCCCGGAACCCGGGCGATTGCGGGCAATCGACGGCCGCCCAGCCGCCGCGGCGTGCTCCGCGCGTCGTTCCTCCCGGCAATGGTCGGGTCGGTTGTCCTGCCAGCACGACAATCGTGCGGGGCGATCGTGTAAGGCCGAGGTGCTCGCGGGATCTCTCCGGCATGTCCTGGTCGACCGTTGCCTGGTTCGTTCTCGCCTTCACCCTCGGACTGCAGCGGCCCGCGTCAACGCAGTGTTGTTGCGGCGCCCAGGACTGCGCGGCGACCAGCGCCGACGGGCGGTTCCAGGTGGCGGCCCGCTCGACCCTCGGCACCGGGGGCATGGTGCACGGCCCGTACGCGTTCGAGTTCACGACCTGGCGCCTCGAGCCGGACGGCAGCAAGCACGAACTCGGCCGCTTCGAGCGCACGTGGGACACGACGGCGCACTTCCACATGTCGCTGCACGTGCCGAGCACGGGCAACGGCTTCCTGCTGTCGAGCTCGCTCGAAGACGATCTCGTCTTCCACGCGCCCGACGGGCTGGTGTTGCGGCGCCTGGCGAAGGGGGACGGTGGTGGCGTCTGGTCCGACCCCGCGACTGGATCGGCCGGGCTGCTGCGGGCGATCGTCGGCGGCGACCGTGGTCTGCAGCAGGGACTGCTCTGGCTGCCGTTGGCGATGATGGTCGGGGCCGCGCCGGGCGCGACCGACGAACGATGGTCGGATGAACCCGGCGTAGCCCCGTGGACCATCGAGGCCCAGCTCCGATTCCGCCGCGCGCTGCACTGGCACCCCGAGCGAGGTGAACGCGAGCGAGCGGCAGCCGAGGCGGCGGTGCGGGCGTGGCTCGCACCGGGCGGGTCGTCGCGCGAACTCGAAGCGCTGCGCGAACTCGGCCTGTCGGCGATGCCGATCCTGCAGGCCTGGCCGGCGCCCGACGACGCGACGCGTTCCCGCTTGCGCCGCGCGATCGACTGCCTGCGCCGCGACCTGGCCGGGTTCGAGGCGCCGTGGTGCGACCTCGAACTGTTGGTTGCCATGCTCGCCCATCCGGACGCCGAATGGGTGGCGGCGGGCCGCAGCCAGCTCGCGCGCGTGTTGCCCGCCGGGGCCGAATGCTCGGCGGCGTGGGTGGCTGCGCACCGCGATCGCCTGCGGCTCGACGACCGTCGTGCGCGCTACGAACTCGGGCCCAAGTGACGACGATTGCTGGGGCCGAATTGGCGTGGGCTGCGTAGGGAATGCACGCGGTGTGCAAGGAATGCACGGTCCCGGGTCAACGCCACGGCGGCCGGGCAACGGCACGTGCCTTTGCACACACGCGGCTCCTTTCCGAGGCCTCCATGCATCCCCTCCGCCTTGTCCTTTGCGTCGTTCCGTTCACCAGCCTCTTGGTGGCGCAGGAAGCCACCTACGACTCGTTCGGCGTCGGTTGTTCCGGCACCGGCATCGGCATGGGGGTCGGCGACGTCGCTCCCGCGTCGTTCGCGACCACGTTCATGCCGAGCAACAACGCGATGGGCTTCTATGGCCAGTCGCAGCGCTACCAGCAGGTGTTCGTCGGCACCGAGTTCCCGACCGCGTTCACGATGAATGGCGTCGCGTTGCGGTGGGACAACTCGATCTACCAGCAGATCCCGGGCGGGCTCGTCGACCTCGAGATCCACGTCGGCTACACGACCAAGACGCCGGCGACGATCGGTGCGAGCTTCGCCGCCAACTTCGACAGCGGCGCGCCGGTGAACGTGCTGCCGCGCCAGAACGTCGAGTTCCCCGACCAGAACAACCCGCCGGCGACGAACCCGCTGGAGTTCCAGGTCGTGATTCCGTGGAACAACACGTTCGCGTGGGTGCCTCAGCCGGGCCGCAATCTCCTGATCGAGTTTCGTGATGCGCGGCAGCCAGCTCGGGCCGTCGTTCACCTACGTGTTCGATTGCGGCTGGAGCCCGAGCACGGCGCGCGTCTACGGCTCGGCGACGTCGGCGACGGGTTCGCTCGATGGCTTCGCGTACGGCTACGTGATGAAGTTCTTCGACCAGACCAACACTGCGGTGCCGATCCTGGCGGGCACCGACGCACCGCAGTTCGGCAACAACGTGCCGATCGAGTTGCGGCAGGCGAAGGCGAACTCGGTCGCGCTGCTGCTGACCGGGTTGTCGAACGCGACCTGGAACGGGGCCCCGTTGCCGCTGGCCCTGGGTTCGATCGGCGCGCCGGGTTGCTCGCTGTTGGCGGCGTTCGATGCCGGCGAGGTGGTGCTCACCGATGGCGCGGGGCGCGGCTCCACCGACGTGCTGGTGCCGGTCAACTTCGCGCTGCTCGGCGTGCCCTTCTACAACCAGTACGCGGTCTACGACCCGGCCGCGAACGGCTTCGGCTTCGCGTTCTCGAACGGCGGCGTCGGCGTCATCGGCAACTGACCATTCCAGATCAGGGCGTCAGCCACCACACCAGTTCCCACGGCGCGCAGAGCGCGTCGCCGGCGATGGCGACGGGGGTCCACAGGATGCGAGCCAGGGTCTGGTGGTGTTGGGTGGTCGGCAGCAGGTGCAGCACGGCGACCGTTTGCATCGGTTCGGCGAGTTCTGCCGGCCGTTCGAGCATGGAAACAACGGTGCACGGCACGTCGAACTCGTACCACGTGTAGAGCAGCGTGTGCTTGGTGAAGCCCGGCAGCCGCGACAGCGAGTCGTAGCCAGGATCGCTCATGCGCAAACGGCTCCGCAGGCGCCACCGCGTGCTGCCGTCCGAATCCTCGTCGAGCACCAGGGTGATCGGGTGCATGAGATACCGCTCGCCGGTGTGCGTCTCGAACCAACTGAACCCGCGGGCCCCGGCAACGCCCGCCAGCACGGCGACCGTGGCCGCGTGGGCCTCGGGAGCCACTCGCAGCCACGCGGCGTTCGTGTCGAGCCGTGGTTCACGAGCCGCGAAGTGAGCCATCGCCGCACTGGGCAGCTGGACGCAGAAGTCGCCGCTCTCGTCAGGCACGCGGTGCGCGACGAGGTCGGTTGCGTCGACCCGCGCGGCGACCGGCCGCGGCCGGCGGTCTTCCCAGGTCGCTATCGTGAAGCACGACGGTTGCACGAGCGCGAGGGCCAGCACGGGGAAGAGGGCGCGCAGAAGGCGCGCCCGCCATGACGTGCGCCGAGGCGGAAGGTTGGGTGTGCCGTCCTGCATGCGATCCGAAGGGCGTTCCCGCCGCAGTCTCCGGGCCGACGTGCGGCTTGTCCAGGCGATGGAGGCGCCTGGGTCGCCTTCCCCAGGTCCCGAGCTTCCGCCGCCCCGCTGCCCTAGCTATCGTTCTCGCCCCCTATGACCGACGTAAAGAAGGTGCTGGCGACGTTCCTGGTGAACGGCGAGCCGCACGAGGTGGCGTTCGCGCCGCACAAGACCCTGCTGGAGGTGCTCCGCGAGGAGATGAACCTGACCGGCACCAAACACGGCTGCGAACTCGGCGAATGCGGCGCGTGCACCGTGCAGGTCGACGGCACCCCGATCCTCAGCTGCCTGAGTCTCGCGGTCGACGCGGTCGGCAAGGACGTGCGCACGGTCGAGGGGTTGGCCAAGGGCAGCGAACTGACGCCGCTGCAGCACTGCTTCGCCGATCTTGGCGCGGCGCAGTGCGGCTACTGCACGCCGGGCGTGCTGATGGCGGCCGACGCGCTGCTGAGCTGCAACAAGTCGCCGACGCGCGACGAGATCAAGCAGGCGCTGGCGGGCAACCTGTGCCGCTGCACCGGCTACCTGAAGATCTTCGAGGCCGTCGAACTGGCGGCGGCGCGCATGCGCGGCGAGAAGGCCCAGCCGAGCAAGGAGTCGATCCATGGTTCTTGACGATCCGAGCGCCCGTTCGCCGCAGGCCAAGAGCGACGCGCCGTGGCACCACGACGCGAAGAAGGAAGACCTGAAGCACATCGGCAAGCCGATCCGCAAGGTCGACGCCCGCAGCAAGGTCAGCGGCCTGACCAAGTTCGCCGACGACCTGAGCATGCCGCGCATGCTGCACATGAAGCTGCTGCGCAGCACCCGCGCGCACGCCGAGATCGTGTCGATCGACACGGCGAAGGCGGCGGCGCTGCCGGGCGTGAAGGGCGTCCTGACCGGCAAGGACATGCCGATCCCGTTCGGCATCCTGCCCGTGAGCCAGGACGAGCACGCGCTGTGCCAGGACCTGGTGCGCTTCGTCGGCGATCCGGTCGTCGCGATCGCCGCGACCGAGGAGGAGGCCGCGTGGGACGCGTGTCGCCTGGTCGACGTGCAATACCGCGAACGGCGCACGATCGGCGGTGTGCACGAGGCGGCCGACCATCCCGAGCCGCGCCTGCACGACTACGGCGTGCGCGGCAACATCCACCGCCTCGAGAACCTCGAGTTCGGCGACCTCGCCGCCGGCTTCCAGAAAGCCGAGCACGTGCGCGAGGACACGTTCTTCTTCGAGGGCAACACGCACCTGCCGATGGAGCAGCACGCGACGTTGGCCCACTTCGACAAGGACGGCAAGCTGACCGTCTGGTCGAGCACGCAGACGCCGCACTACCTGCACCGGGCCCTGGCGCGCGTGCTGGCGCCGCTGCCGGCGCACCACATCCGCGTCGTCGCGATCCAGAACGGCGGCGGCTTCGGCGGCAAGAGCGACCCGTTCAACCACGAGATCTGCGCCGCGAAGATGTCGATGCTCACCGGCCGGCCGGTGAAGATCGCGCTGACGCGCGAGGAAGTGTTCTGGTGCCACCGCGGTCGCCACCCGGTGCTGATGCGCAGCAAGGTCGGCGTCACCAAGACGGGCCGCATCACGGCGCTGGACTTCCACAGCTACCTCGATGGCGGCGCGTACGGCAGCTATGGCACCGCGAGCACCTTCTACACGGGGGCGCTGCAGACGGTGACCTACGCGGTCGAGAACTACCACTTCCGCGGCGCGCGGTTCTTCACCAACAAGGCGCCGTGCGGGCCCAAGCGCGGCCACGGCACGCCGCAGCCGCGGTTCGCCCTCGAGGTGCAGCTCGACAAGATCGCCTGCGACCTGGGCCTCGACCCGGCCCGCATCCGCCTCGACAACCTGGCGCCGCGCGATTCGCTGACCGCGAACTTCCTGCGCATCGGCTCGATGGGGCTCGGCACCTGCATCGAGAAGGTCGTCGCGGGTTCGCGCTGGAAGGAGCGCCGCGGCAAGAAGGAGCGCACCGCCGATGGCCGCATCCGCGGGCTCGGGCTCGCGTGCAGCAGCTACCTGTCGGGGGCCGGCCTGCCGATCTACTGGAACGGCCTGCCGCACTCCGGTGTGCAGCTCAAGCTCGACCGCAGCGGTCTCGTCACCGCGTTCTGCGGCAGCACCGACATCGGCCAGGGCAGCGACAGCGTGCTCGGCTGGATCATCGGCGAGGTGCTCGGCATCGACCCGCTCGGCATCAAGGTGGTGACCTCGGACACCGACCTCACACCGGTCGACCTCGGGTCGTACAGCTCGCGCGTCACGGTCATGACCGGCAACGCGGCGATGCAAGCGGCCGAACGCGCCCGCGACATCCTCGCCAAGGGCGTCGCCGAAAAGCTCGGCGTGCCCGCCAACCGCCTGGTGTTCGCCGACGAGAAGGTGTTCGACGCGGAGGATCCGAAGAAGGGCATGACCTTCCAGGAGGCCGTCGTCTGCACCGAGGCGAAGTTCGGCACGATCGGCACGGTCGGCAGCTACACGCCGCCGGCGACGGCCGCGAAGTTCCGCGGTGGTGGCGTCGGGCCGAGCCCGAGCTACTCGTACTCGGCGGCGGTCGTCGAGGTCGAAGTCGATCCCGAAACCGGTGTCTACCGCGTGCCGCACGTGTGGATGGCGCACGACATCGGCAGAGCACTCAACGCCGCGGTGGCGATGGGGCAGATCGAGGGCTCGGTCTACATGGGCCTCGGCGAAGCGATGATGGAGGAGATGGCCTACCGCGACCGCAGCCACAAAGGCCATCGCGTGTTCGTGCACAAGATCCCGTCGCTGCTCGAGTACAAGAGCCCCTCGGCGCTCGAGATGCCGACCGTCACGACCTACGTCGTCGAGGATCCGGACAAGAACGGCCCGTTCGGCGCCAAGGAGGTCGGCCAGGGCCCGCTGCTGCCGATGATGCCGGCGGTCGCCAACGCGATCTTCGACGCGGTTGGCGTGCGCGTCGACGAGATCCCGTGCAGCTTCGAGAAGGTGTTCGCGGCGCTGCAGGCGAAGGACAAACGCTACGGCCCGAGCCTCGGCGCCGACGGCGTTCCGACCGTCGACTTCGGCGACTCGCTGAAGATCAAGACGCCGTGGCAGGGTGGTGACGGCACCGCCTGGAACGAACCCAAGCGCGAGAAGAAGGCCGCCAAGTAGGAGACGAGGAGACACCCATGCTGCGATTGCCCACGTTCACCTACCACCGGCCGAAGACCGCCGCCGAAGCCGTCGCGATCTGCAAGGCGCACGGCAAGGAAGCGATGTACGTCGCCGGTGGCACCGACCTCTACCCCAACATGAAGCGCCGGCACCAGACGCCGACGCAGGTGATCTCGCTGCAGGACGTGCCCGGCCTGCACTCGGTCGACGTGCTGCCCGACGGACGCGTTGCGATCGGCGCGATGGTCAAGTTGTCGCTGCTCGAGCACCACCCGACGCTGAAGCAGCACTACCCGGCGTTCGCGCACGCGGTGCGCGAGATCAGCACGCCCTTGCTGCGCAACATGGGCACGATCGGCGGCAACCTGCTGCTCGACACGCGCTGCACCTACTACGACCAGACGCACGAGTGGCGCGAGTCGATCGACTTCTGCATGAAGACCGGCGGCGACATCTGTTGGGTCGCACCCGGTTCGCCGCGCTGCTGGGCGGTGCAGAGTTCGGACTCGGTGCCGATCGTGTGTGCGATGGAGGCCGAGATCGAACTGGTCGGTTCCGGCGGCACGCGCACGATCAAGGCGGGCGACCTGTACCGCGACGACGGCATGCAGTACGTGACGAAGCAGCCGGAAGAACTGCTGACCAAGCTGATCCTGCCGGCCCCGCGCGGCTGGAAGGCCAGCTACCTGAAGCTGCGGCGGCGCGACACGTTCGACTTCCCGGTGCTCGGGGTCGGTTGCTGCGTCTGGACCGATGCGGGTGGCGTCGTGACCAAGGCCAACATCCGGCTTGGCGGCGCTGGCTCGTTCGCGATCCCGGCGATCGAGAGCGAGAAGCTGCTGGTCGGCAAGCCGCTCACCGACGAAGGAATCGCCGCCGCCGGCACGGCGGCTCTGAAGTCGGCGCGCACGATGGACAACACCGACCTGGACGTCTACTGGCGCAAGAAGGTGGCCCCGGTCTACGTCGCGCGCGCACTCGCCGCGTGCCGCTGAGCCGGCCGTTCCTGCCGGCTACGCACTCGCCTGCCTGAGCAGCGCGGCGAGCGCGGCCTCGTCGAGGTCGGCGGCCGTGCGCACCTTCACGTGCCGCACGTATTGCCCCTTGCCCTGCAGTACGTGCTTCGGATCCGCGAGCTGCGCGCCGCGGAAGAAGCCGAACTGCAGGTGGTCGCTGTCGGCGTAGCAGTACGCGACCGGCTTGCCGTCGAGCAGCCAGCAGCCGTTGCCCCACTTCACCGACTCGGCGAGCAGCGGGACCGTGCGGGCGACGAACGCGCGCAGCGCCGTGATCGCCTTCTTCAGCCGCGGGGCCTGGGCGCCGTACCACAGGTCGAATGTCGCGTAGGCGGTCATCTTCTTGCCGCCGGGCTTCTGCTTCGCTGGCGAACGGGGTCTGGTGTCGCGCGCGGGCCGAGGCGGGTTCTTGCGCTTCTTCTGCATTCCGCGAACTCTAGGGGGCGACGCGGTTCTCGGCAGCGACCGCGTTCACCCCACCTTCTGCATCGCGCGACGCAGGTGTTTGGCTTCCCGCGCGAACTTCGGCATGGTCGCCAGCTCGCGATGCCATTCCTCCAACTCGGCGCGAACGTCGCCGCCGTCGCGCAGCACGGTCAGGGCCGCTTCCAGGGCGGGCATCAGGTCGCCGCTCCAAGGCCGAGGGTGCGGATCCTCACGCAGGCTGTTCGGCAACGTCGCGCGCATGCGTGCGAGCAGGTCGACGATCGCCGCTGCGAGCGGCCGACGCGATCGCGGGTAATGGAATGCGACGTACCAGAGCGGGTTGCCCGGCATGGGGCCGGCAAGCGCGTTCGCGAGCTGCTCATCCAGGTCGGCCAAGGCCGCGAGCCTGGCATGGCATTCGGCGCGCACGTCAGGGGCGAGCGAACGCACGTGCCCGAGCAGTTCGGCAACCGGGGCGTCGGGTGGCAGCTTGCGCCATTCGCCGCGCTGCCACTCGGCCTGGCCCGCTTCCCAGTCCGACGGTTGCCGCGAACGGAACGGCACGAGCCGCATCAGCCGCCACCGCAGACGTCGCAGCGGCATCTGCACGATCGGCCACAGACCGGCCAGTCCCACCAGCATCAGCACCGCGCCGCCCGCCGACGGCACGGCCGCATGCCACGCGGCGCCGTACCCGAGCAGGAATGGTGCCGCGACGATCGCAGGCACCGCGACCTTGCCCACCCAGCCGCCTTTCCGGCCGTAACCGGCAAGCGGGAGTAGCGCCGTCGCGACGAGTACTCCGGGCCAGGCGATGCCGAGCAGCACGTTCGCCCAGGTGGTCGACAACGGTGCCGCCACGTGGACCAGCACGCCGCCGAGCGTGAACGCGATCGCGATGGGGCCGGTGACCAGGTGGGCACCGGTGAGGTTTTCGCCGCGAGTCGGGCGGGCGGTGAGGGCCATCACCAGCATCAGGCAGCCGGCAATGCCGCACAGGACCAGGGCAAACGGGATCATGCACCCGTCATCCGGACGCCGGCGCGCGTGTGGCGCCGGAACTACAACGCGCCGATCGTGATCTCGAGCGCGTTGGTGCTGGTGAGCCGCTCGATGCCGAACGGCCCGAACTCGATGCCTGCGACCTGCATGCGCAGTTGCAGGCCGACGAGGTTCGGGGCTGCGGGGACCAGCCAGGCGCCGTCGGCGAAACCGTTGCTGGTGGCCAGGGCCTCGAGCAGGTCCGGAACCAGGAACAGATGGCAGCCGGGCGCACCGCCGGGCAGGACCGCGAACGTCGGCGTCACCCCGAATGCCTGCACCGCGAGCGAGTTCGCCGTCATCCCGCTGGCGCGCGCGCGCAGCGTGCCGCCGACCCAGGCGCCGTTCGTGGCGTGCAGCGTCACCGGGCCAGCACCGCCTGAGCAGCCGGAACCGATCGCCATCGAGGTTGCCGGGCATGTCGGCACCGCGCGCGCGAGCCCTTGGCCGACTTCGCCGCCGGCGCTCCGGATGGAGCCGCCGACGAACAGTTCCCCCGCGGGAGTCGTCGCCAACGACGTCGCGGCCGTGCCGGTGACGTTGCCGAACGACGTCCATCCGGACGCGCCCAGGCGCGCGACGCAACTCGGCGGCTGGGCGCCCAGGGTGGCGAAGCCCGTGGCTACGACCAGGTCGCCGTTCGCGAGTTCGCCGAGCGCCTTCGGGGCGAGGGTCGGCGTAGAGCCTGGCGACGGCAGCGTGCTCCACCCGATGCCGTCCCATTGGCGCAGCTGGCCGGTGCCGCTGACGACGACGCGACCATTGGCTCGCGCGAGCAGGCGATCGACGTACGTCGGCGCGCCGGCGACCGGGGTGACCGCCCCGTTTGCATCGAGCAGCAGGCCCACCGGCGTCGGCAGTCCAGCGGGCTGGAACACACCGCCGATGGCCACTGTGCCGTTCGGCAGTGTGGCCATTGCGCGCGTGAACGCGAGCGTGCCGACGAACGCGGGCGTCCATTGCAGTCCGTCGAACCGGACCGGGCCGCTGCCTGCGAAGCCGGCGAGAACGTCGCCGTTGCCGGCGACCGCGACGCAGTTCGGCGTGCTGGGCAAGCCGAGGCCGAGCGTGGACCAGGCGAAACCGTTCCAGCGGGCGATGCGCGCCGCCGGCGCTCCACCCGCTGCTGCGAAGTCGCCAGCGACGACGAGGTCGCCGTTCGGCGCTTGCGCCAGCGCGTGCACGGGACCGTCGACGCCGAGGCCGAGCGGCACGAAGGCAGTGCCGTTCCAACGCGAGACGTTCGCGCTGGCGACGCCGTCGATCTGCGCGAAGTCACCACCGACGACCACGTCGCCGTTGGCCATGCGCAACAGCGCGAACGTCGTCGGCGGCACCGGTGCGCCGAGGGTCGTCCATTGGGTGCCGTCCCAGCGGGTGACGCTGCCGCGGGCCGGCGTCGCGACCGATTGGGCGCCGACGACGAGGCGGGCGTTGGCGTCTTCGGCGACGCAGTTCACGGCGCTCGTGGCGCCCTGGATCGTCTGCCACGCCTGGCCGTCGAACGAATACAGGCTCGGCTGCTGCAGCGTGACGTTGGTCAGCGTGCCGAGCACGACGTCGCCGTTGGCTCGAACCACCAGCGCGTTGGGCGTGCCGAGGAATCCGGCATGGGTCGCCGCGGAGCTGCCGTTGACGAACGCGACCTGTCCACCGGCTCCGCCGATCGAGAGCTGGCCGGCGAACACGAGCGCGCCGTTCGGGTGCGCGGCGACGCGCAGCACTGTCGACGAAGCATCGAAGGCGGTCATGGTCGACCACGTGGTGCCGTTCCAGGTCGAGGGGCGACCGGAGTACGAGCACGTGATCAGGTCGCCGTTGGCGGCAAACGCCATCGACGCGACCTGCGTCGCGGCCGGGTTGCTGCCGACGGCGTGCCACGCCGTGCCATCCCAGCGTGCCACCTGGTCGACGGCGACCCCGCCCGCGAACTCGAAGTTGCCGCCGGCGAAGAGGTCGCCGTTGGCGGCAACCGCGAGCGCCGCAACGGTGCCGCTGGTGCCCATGCCGAGCGACGACCAGGCCGAACCGTTCCACCGCGCGATGAACCCGGCGGCGGTGCCGCCCGCGTTCGTGAACGCACCGGCGGCGACGACATCGCCGTTCGGCATTCGGGCGAGGGCGTGGACCGGACCGTTGGTGCCGCTGCCGAGCGCATGCCACGTGCTGCCGTCCCAGCGGGCGATGTTGGCGGCGACGGTGCGGTCGGCCGCTGCGAAGTTGCCGCTGGCGATGAGGTCGCCGTTCGGCATGGTCAGGATCGCGTGGACGCTGCCGTCGGGACCGTTCGCCGGGGGGCCGGCGCGCCAGTCGAGTTCGCACTGCGCCGCGAGTGGGGAGAGAAGCGAACCCAGCAGCATTGCTGCCTGGGCCCGCACGCAACGTGAGAGCTTGGCCATGGGCAACGGCGTGGATGGCGCCGCTTGGGGCTTGGCCAGCATGGCGACGAAGCTGGCGGGACCGAGGTGATAGCCGAAATGGGTGGCCGGGTAACGCCGTTTGTGCCTCGCGGCGCCGCGCTACTTGCCGCCCTTCTCGGCGGCCGGCGCGTCGACGACGGTGACCCAGGTGCGCAGGATCGTCACCTTCTCCGGCAGCGGGTCGCCGTCCTTCGCCACGCCCTTCGCTTCGAGCGCCTTCAGCGTCTCGAGGCCTTCGCTGACGAAGCCGTGCACCGTGTGCTTGCCGTCGAGGTGCGGCGTCGGAACGAACGTCAGGAAGAACTGCGAGCCGTCGGTGCCGGGGCCGCTGTTCGCAGCGCTCAGGGCGCCGGGCTTGTCGTGTTTCTGCCCGCTCGCGAACTCGCCGTCGAGCTTGTAGCCGGCGTCGCCGGACTGGTCGTTGGTCGGGCTGCCGCCTTGTGCCATGAAACCCTTCAGCACCCGCGGGAACTGCAGCCCGTCGTAGAAGCCGCAGCGCGACAGGTAGACCACGCTGGTCACGTGCTTGGGGGCTGCTTCGGGGAGCAGTGTGACGACCAGCGGCCCGACACTGGTGTCGAGGTGCCAGCGGTAGACGCGCGCCGGATCGAACTTCACGTCCGGGGGGGCCGGCAGGCGCGTCTTCCAGTCCGCGGGCTTGGTGCTGACCTTCGCCTTCTTCCACTTGTCGATCGCGACGATCGCCGGATCCTTCGCGGTCTTCGCGTCGTCCTTCGGCGGCTCGACCTTGCCGGCTTTCGCCGTCGGGTCGGCCTTGGGCTTCTGCTGGGCGGCGAGCGGAGCGGCCAACGACAACAGCAGGGGGACGAGGGCGAGCGCGCGCATGGCTTCAGGATAGCCGATGCGCGCACAGCCTCGCCGCAGCGACCCGTTCAGCGGGTCAGTTTCCGCTTCAAGCCCTGGTCGAGCGCGTCGAGGAACTGCTCGGTCGTCAGCCACGGCTGCTTGTCCGAGATCAGGATCGCGAGGTCCTTCGTCATCTTGCCGCCTTCGACGGTGTCGACGCAGACCTTCTCCAGCGCGTCGGCGAACGCGATCACGTCCGGCGTGCCGTCGAACTTGCCGCGGAACTTCAGCCCCTGCGTCCACGCGAAGATCGACGCGATCGGGTTGGTCGACGTCGGCTTGCCCTTCTGGTGTTCGCGGTAGTGGCGCGTGACCGTGCCGTGCGCGGCTTCGGCCTCGATCGTCTTGCCGTCCGGGGTCATCAGCACCGACGTCATCAGGCCGAGCGAGCCGAAGCCCTGGGCCACCGTGTCGGACTGCACGTCGCCGTCGTAGTTCTTGCAGGCCCAGACGAAGGCGCCTTCCCACTTCAGCGCCGACGCGACCATGTCGTCGATCAGGCGGTGCTCGTAGGTGATGTTCTTCGCCTTGAACTTCGCCGCGAACTCCTCGTCGAAGACCTTCTGGAACAGGTCTTTGAACCGTCCGTCGTACTTCTTGAGGATCGTGTTCTTGGTGCTGAGGTAGACCGGCCAGCCGCGTTCGAGCCCGTAGTTGAACGAGCTGCGCGCGAAGCCGACGATCTGCTCGTCGAGGTTGTACATCGCCATCGCGACGCCGCCGGCGGGGAAGTCGAACACCTTGTGCTCGATCTTCTTGCCGTCCTGGCCGGCGAACGAAATGGTCAGCGTGCCGGGGCCGGGCACCACGAAGTCGGTGGCGCGGTACTGGTCGCCGAACGCGTGGCGGCCGATGACGATCGGCTTGGTCCAGCCGGGCACCAGGCGCGGCACGTTCTTGCAGATGATGGGCTCGCGGAAGATCGTGCCGCCGACGATGTTGCGGATCGTGCCGTTCGGCGACTTCCACATCTCCTTCAGCTTGAACTCCTGCACGCGCGCCTCGTCGGGCGTGATGGTCGCGCACTTCACGGCGACGCCGTACTTCTTGGTGGCGTTCGCGGAGTCGATCGTGACCTGATCGTTCGTCGCATCGCGGTGCTCGATGCCGAGATCGAAGTACTTCAGGTCGATCTCGAGGTACGGGAGGATCAGTTTCTCCTTGATGAACTTCCAGATGATGCGCGTCATCTCGTCGCCATCCATCTCGACGACGGGGTTCTTGACCTTGATCTTGCTCATGCCGAAGTGCTAGCCGACGCCCGGCAGCGCGCGCAATGGTCTTGATGCGGGCGGCGATGCGGTCAGGCGTCGGGCTCGTAGCGGAACGGCAGGTAGTCGGGGAACCACATCGCGGCGCGCACGCGGCCTTCGACGTCGTGGCCGAGTTCCGGGTCGGCGAGGCCCTGCGCGATGCCGCGACGGATCACGGCGCACGCGATCGCGTGCGACACCTCGCGGATCGAGCGCAGCGGCGGGAACAGCGAGCCGGAGTCGAGCTCGGCCGGGTCCACCCTGGCGGCCAGAGTGTGCGCCGCGTCGAGGAACATCTCGTCGCTGAGCCGGCGCAGGCGGCCGACCCAGGCGCCGAGGCCGATGCCCGGGAAGATGTAGCTGTTGTTGCACTGGCCGATGCGTACCCGGCGGCCGTTGCAGTCGACGTCGGCGAACGGACTGCCGGTTGCGACCACGGCGTTGCCGTCGGTCCAGGCCAGCGCGTCGGCGGGCGTGCACTCCGCCTTCGAGGTCGGGTTCGACAACGGGAAGATCACGGGTCGCGGTGCGACCGTGGCCATCGTGCGCACGACGCTTTCGTCGAACAGGCCCGGCGTCGCCGAGGTGCCGACCAGCATCGTCGGTCGCCACTGCGCGATCGTCTCGGCCAGGGCGATGCGATTGCGGTCGCGCACCGGCCAGTTGCGCACGGTGTCGGCCGGCAGGGCGAACTTCGCCTTGAACCCTTCGAGGTCCTTGCGGTCGTCGAGCACGAGCCCGCTGCGGTCGACCATCGCCACGCGGCGCAGTGCTTCCGTACGCTGCATGCCGCCGTCGACGAGTGCGGCGACGAACAGGTCGGCGATGCCCTGGGCCGATGCGCCGGCGCCGCCGAGCAACAGCCGTTGGTCGCGCAGGGCGCCGCGCGTGATGCGCAGGCTCGCGATCAGCCCGGCGACGGTGACCGCGGCCGTGCCCTGGATGTCGTCGTTGAACGAACACAGCGAGTCGCGGAAGCGCGCCAGCTGCGTCATCGCGTTCTCCTTGAGGAAGTCCTCCCACTGCAGGACGGCGCCGGGGAACACTTCGCGCACGGCGGCGACGAACTCGTCGACGAATGCCTGGTACTCGGCGCCGCGCACGCGGCGGTGGCGCAGGCCGAGGTAGAGGTCGTCTTCGAGCCGTTCCTCGTTGTCGGTGCCGACGTCGAGCATGATCGGAAGCGTGGTGTCGGGCGGCAGGCCGGCGCACAGCGTGTAGAGGGCGAGCTTGCCGATCGGGATGCCCATGCCGCCGATGCCCTGATCGCCGAGGCCGAGGATGCGCTCGCCGTCGGTGACCACGATGACCGACGGCGTGCGGCCCGGGTAGTTGCGCAACACGTCGGCGACGTGGCCCTTGCGGTCGATGCCGACGTAGAGCCCGCGCGACTGCCGGTAGATGTGCGAGAACTTCTGGCACGCCTCGCCGACGGTCGGCGTGTAGACGATCGGCATCATCTCGTCGATGCGTTCGTGCAGCAGCCGGAAGAACAGGACCTCGTTGCGGTCCTGCAGCCACGACAGGTGCACGTAACGCTCGAGCGGGGTCTGGGTCGCGGTGTGGTTGCCGTAGGCGCGGCGCAGCTGCTCGTCGAGGTCGGCGACCTTCGGCGGCAGCAGGCCGTGCAGTCCGAGTTCGTCGCGTTCGGCGAGCGAGAACCCGGTGCCCTTGTTGGTCAGCGGGTCGAACAGGAGGTCGCGGCCGCGGCATTGCACGGCGAGGTATCGTTCGCCGTTGCGCGGGTCGGTCTTCTGGGTGGAGCGAGGTGGTGGCATCGGCGGGGGCGGGAATGAAACACCGTTCTGCCCGGATGCGCACGGGGGGGGATGTCGCGAATCCGCGTCGTCGCCCCGCAGGCGTCAGCCCAGTTGCGTATCAGGGCACATGTCCCTCGTCTCGTCCGCGGCCGGTCCGATTCCGGCGGCCGATCGCGTCGTGCACCTCGACGTCGTGCGCGGCCTCGCCGTGCTCGGCATCCTGGTGATGAACATCGTCGAGTTCGCGTGGCCCGACGAGGCCTACACGAATCCGGCGTTCGCCGGCGGCTGCACGGGCTTGGACCTGTGGACGTACTACCTGCAGGTCGCGCTGTTCGACGGCAAGATGCGGGCGCTGTTCTCGATGCTGTTCGGGGCCGGGCTCGTGCTGGTCGGCGAACGCATGGCGCGCAGCGGCGACGGCGGATCGGCCACCGACCTGCTGCTGCGCCGCTGCCTGTGGCTGGTGCCGCTCGGGATCGTGCACCGCTTCTTCCTGCAGTGGACGGGCGACATCCTCTACCAGTACGGCCTGTTGGGCGTGGTCGCGGTCGCGTTCCGGCATCTGCGCGCGCGCACGCTCGTCGTGCTCGGGCTCGTGTGGATGCTCGCGTTCGTGCCGATCGGCCTGCGGCGCCATGCGGCGCAGGTGGAGACCCGCACGCAAGCCGAACAGGCCGCGAAGCTGCAGGCCGCCAACGAAACCGTGCCGGCCGATCTCGCCGCGGCGCAGAAGCGGTGGCAGGCGCGCGAGGCGTCGATACCGCCGAAGCCCGAGGTCGTGCAGAAGGAGATCGCCGAGGTGCGCGTCGGCTACTGGCAGCTGTTCCGCAACCGCTGGGACTACCACCACAACTTCCAGTCGGCGTTCCTGTACTACCATTGGGTGTTCGACGTGCTGGGCATGATGTGGCTCGGCATGGGCCTCCTGAAGGCCGGGTTCTTCCACGGGCGCTGGCGTGCCGGCGTCTACTGGAGTCTCCTGCTCGTCGGTGTCGGCGTGGCGTTGGCCCAGCTGGCCTGGGCGGTCCGCTGGCAGAAGGCGGGTTTCGCCGCGACGGCGCTCGAGCTGCGGCTGGTGCAGGACCTGACCTACGCGCACTCTCGAGCGCTCGTCGCGTTGGCCTGGGCCTCGGCGTTGCTGTTGGTGCTGCGGCGCGGCTGCCTCGCGTGGTTCACCACGGCACTCGCCGCGGTCGGGCGCACCGCGTTTTCGTGCTACATCCTGCAGACGCTGCTCGGTTCGCTGCTGTTCTACGGCTACGGGTTCGCGCTGTTCGGAACGATCCCACGTGCCTGGCTGATGGCGGTCGTGCTGGGCATGTCGGCCGTGCAGGTCGCGTTCGCGCTGCTGTGGCTGCGCTGGTTCCGGTTCGGGCCGCTCGAGTGGCTGTGGCGGTCGCTGGTGTGGTGGCGACTGCAGCCGCTGCGGCGCGGCTCAGAGGCGTGAACGGTCCAGCTGCAGCAGCCAGTTCGCGAACGCTTCGTTGAACAGGGCGCCCGGCCGCCGTTCGCGCAGGCGCGCCACCGCCTGCGGGCCGGTCATGCCGTGGTGCATCAGCACCAGCGCCGCGATCAGGGCGCTGCGGTTGAGGCCCATGCCGCAGTGGCTCAGCAGCCGGTGGCCCTTGCCGACCAGCTCGGCGGCGAGGCGGCCTACGGCCCGCAGCCGTTCGAGGTTCGGCAGGTCGCCATCGTGGATGGGGAGGTACACGTAGAGGAACGCGTCCGCCGCAGTCGGCACGCCGTGGTCGACGTCGCCCTCGAGGTCGACGACGACGGTGATGCCGCGGTCGTGCACCGGCTTCCAGTCCTCGATCGAGCCGGACAGGAACAGGCAACCCGCGTCGTCGATCTGCGACAGTTCGTGGAACATGCGCGCGGCATGTTCGCCCGGCCGCGGCGAGGCCGCCATCGCCGGGCCCGGAAACGTGCGTCAGGGCTTGGGCAACCGGCAGCCGCCGCGCGCGGACGGCACCAGGTTGGCGACGACGAGTCCGGCGACGAAGCCGACCACCGTGGCCCCGCGCACGCCGGCGAACGCTTCGATCGCGCCGCCGACGCAGAGCCCGAGGATCGCGACCGCGATCCGCGCCTTGGAGTTGAGGCTTCAGAGCATGGCGCCAGGGTAGGCCGCCGTCGCCGTGCTGCCAAACGGGGCGAGCGGCGTAGCATGCCGGCCCGATGACTGTGCCCGCCGTACCAGAGCCCCCACGTCGCCCGAACCGCCACAAGATGGTGTTCCTGACCTGGCTCGGCATCTGGCCGACCATCACCGCCGTGCTGTCGCTGCTGCTGCCCGTGCTGTTGCCGCGGTTCCCGCTGCCGGTGGTGACGCTGCTCGTCACCGCGATGGTCGTGCCGCTGATGGGCTATGTGGTGATGCCGCTCCTGCTGCGCGTGTTCGGTCCCTGGGTGCATCGCTGACGGTCAGCGACGTTCGCGTCGCTGGGTCTGCTCGCCGATCAGGGTGAGCACCTGCACGTCGTCGTTGTGCGAGTGCGTGAAACCGAGCGCGCGTTCGGCGGTGATGGTCGCCTCCGGCCGGAACGCGAGCACGTAGCCGCGCCGCCAGCGGTCGCTGCGGTTGCCGCCCGAGCCGTGCACCGTTCGTTCGTGGTGCACCGAGACCGAGCCGCGCGGCAGGATGGCGCTGCGGATGCGATCGCGGCCCGGATCCACCTGCGCCACCAGCGTGTGGTTCTGACCGCGGTCGCCGAACAGCGGCGCGTGCTCGCGCAGTTCGGGTTCGCGGTGCGAGCCGTCGACGAAGCGAACGCAGCCGTTGTCGTCGGCGACGTCGTCGAGGGCGAGCCAGAACGTGGCGGTGCGGGTGTCGGGCGTGATCGGCCAGTAGCCGAGGTCCTGGTGCCAGTGGAACACGGCGTCGGACTTGTGGGGCGGTTTGGCGACCAGCTGGTCGTAGTCGATCGCGAAGCCGTCGCCCCAGAGCTGGCGAGTGACGTCGGCGGCGCGGCGCTCGTACACGTTGCCGGCCAAGGCCGGGAAATACACGCGCGGCAACATCACGTTCAGGATCGCGAAGTCCTCGGGAGCCCGCGCGTAGTCGCCGGTCATGTCGCAGTAGTCGCGGCCGGACACCGGGATCTCGCGGCGCAGGAAACGCATGTACAGCTCCGTCAGCGGGCGCAGCTCGGCTTCGTCCAGGAAGCCAGGCAGCGTGATCCAGCCGTCGCGATGGAAAGCCGCGATCTCGTCGCCGGTGAGTGGGAACCGATCGTGCCGTGGGCGCATCGCCGCATGTTCGCAGGATTCCACCTGCATGGCGACGGGGCGGTCGGTTGACCGCGGCTGGCGGGGCGACCACGATCCCGCCCGATGGTTGCCGAACCCGACGAGACGACCCAAGGCCCCGACGCGACCGAGATCACCGACCTCGTGGACCGGGCGATGCAGGCGCACTTCGAGGGCGGGGATTCGGCAATGGCGGCGTTCTGCGATGGGCTCGGCCGGCATCGCGACGTCGTGCTGCACCGGCTGTCCGCGCTGCGGCGCCTGGGTCTGCTCGGCGACGTCGCCGACGGCGAAACGAAGCCGGCCGAGTTCCCGGATCGGCTCGGCGACTTCGAACTGATCGAGCCGCTCGGGCGCGGCGGCATGGGCGTCGTCTACCGTGCCCGGCAGCGCACGCTGGACCGCGAGGTCGCGGTGAAGCTGATCCGGCCGGAGCAGCTGCACTTCCCCGGTGTGCGCGAACGGTTCCGGCGCGAGATCGAGATCGTCGCGAAGCTGCAGCACGAGGGCATCGTCCAGCTGTACAGCTTCGGCGAGGATCGGGGCATTCCGTGGTTCGCGATGGAGTGGATCCGCGGCGTTTCGCTCGCGTCGATCGTCGACACGCTGGCGAAATCGGGCAGGGTGCCGACCTCGGCCGATCTGGCGGCGTGCTTCGGCGAAGCCGGGGCCCGTGGGGACCGGGCACCGCTGTTCGACGGCGATTGGATC
Source organism: Planctomycetota bacterium (assembly GCA_016794485.1). Taxonomy (GTDB): domain Bacteria; phylum Planctomycetota; class UBA1135; order UBA1135; family UBA2386; genus UBA2386. The sequence goes on along the minus strand of JAEUHV010000289.1, from coordinate 11,664 downwards.
GACGTCGCGGTGCGCATCGTCGAACGGGCGGCCGTGGCGTTGGACCAGGCGCACCAGCAGGGTGTGCTGCACCGGGACATCAAGCCGTCGAACATCATGGTGACGCCGAGCGGTCGCGTCGTGCTGCTCGACTTCGGCCTGGCCTGGACCCCCGCTGCGGACCGCTTGACCCGTTCGGGAGCGGAACTCGGCACGATCCACTACATGGCTCCGGAGCAGTTCCGCGGGGCCGAGGCGCGCATCGACGAACGCACCGACGTCTATGCGCTGGGCCTCGTGCTGCGCGAACTGGTCACGCTGCGCGCGGCGTTCCCGGGCAGCACCATCGACGAGGTCGCACGCCAGGTTCGCGAGGGGTTGTGTGCGCCGTTCTCCGGGTCGCGCAGCTCCTTGCAGCGCGACGTCGAGACCATCTGTCTCGTCGCCATGGACCGTGACCCGCAGCGTCGCTACGCGTCCGTGCGCCTGTTCGCGCGCGATCTGCGTTGCGTGCTGGAACGGCGTCCGATCGAGGCGGTGCGGCCGGGCTTGGGGTTGCGCCTGCGCCGGTTCGCGCAGCGCAACCGTGCGATCGCGATCGCCGCGGGCGTGTCGGCCTTCGCCCTGTTGGCGACTCCGGTGGTGGTGGCGTTGCGCGAATACTCGCTGCGCGTGGAGCTCGAGACCACGAACGAGCAGCTGGTCGCCGAGATCGGTCGCGCCGACGGCAACCTTCGACTCGCCACGGAGGCCATCGAGCACGTGCTGCTGCAACTCGAGGACGAGCAGGTGTCGTCGGTGCCCGACCTCGCGCCGTTCGTCGGCACCGTGCTGTCGCGTTCGGCGACGTTCTTGGAAAGCCTGTCGAGCAGCAACCCCGAGGATCCGCACGCCCGCCTGCGGCTCGCCCACGTGTTGGCCAAGGCCGCCAACGTGCAGTGGGCGTTCTTCGATCTCGAACGCACGGAGCCGTTGTTCCGGCGGTCCCTGGAGTTGGTGCAGACCAGCGCCGGTGATCCCGACGCGCGTGACGAACTCGAACTGGACGTCCGGATGTCGCTGGTCTGGGTGAGCCGCCGTCGGGGCGAGGACGCGGTGGCCGACTACGAAACGGCCCTGGCGCGCGTGACGCGGAACGGTCCGGTCGACGCGCGATCGCTGCACCTGCGTCGGCTGGTGGGGCGCTGCATGGAGCGCTGCGGCAACCTGCAGTACCGGGGGGGACGGCCGCGTGGGCGCGAACTGATCGAGGCGGCGGCGCGCATCCGGCAGCGCATCGCGGTGGAGGCGCCGAGCGTCCTGGCCTTCGTCGAGGTCGCCACCATCGAGCGGGAACTCGCCGCGGAGTGCGACCTGCGCAAGGACGGCGCGGCGGCGGCGAAGCACCAGGAGAACTTGGCCGCCGCGTTGGATGCAGCCGAGCGCTTCGATGCCGGCATGAGCATCGAGGATCGCGACCGCCTGATCTCGGTGCTGCAGCAGCGCGGCACCGAACTGGGCGCCACGGAAGCGGCACTCGCTTGCCTGCAGCGCGCCGAACGGCACTGCCGCGTCATGATGTCGATGCGGCCGTCCCGCCTGTCGTGGTTGAACCGCTGGGCCGAAGTGGTGTCGCGCATCGGCGCCATCCACTTCCGGCGCGACTTCCACGCGGACGCGCTGAACTCGGAGCTGAAGTTGATCGAGCGGATTCGGCCGGCTCTGGAAGTCTGGCCCGACGACGCGGATCTGCTGCGCAAGGCGCTCACCAGCGTTCGCTCCATCGCGCTCTACGCCGAAAAGGTGCGGGAGTCCCCCGTGGTGGTCGAGGAGTTGCTCGACGAGGCCGTCGAGTGGGCCAAACGGGCCGAAGCGTCGAAGCCGCTGCGCGCCGCCCTGTTCGACCAGGGGCATCGGCTCTACGCCGACCGCTGCCGACATCGGCTGCAACGGGGCCGGTTGGCCGAGGCCCTGGTCGACGCCGAGGCGGCGCAGAAGATGCTGCGGCTGGCCCGGGCCCAAGCCGCCGCCGACAAGATCCAGGTCACGAACGAGCCGCTGTCGTTCTTGCTGCAGGTCGAGACCCTGCTACGCCTCGGGCGCGTCGACGATGCGGCGGCGGTGGTGGCCGGGCCATTGCCCGGTTGGCGGGACGACGCCTACGACCTCGCGCCAAGCCTGCCTGGCTACGAATCCGATCCGCGATTCGCGCGGATCGCGACATTGCGGCGCCGCCGCTGAAGGTGTCGCGTCGTTCTCTGCTTGCGTCCCGTTCGTCCCGGCCGATCATTCGCGCCATGCTCGAAGCCGGTTCAGAAGCGCCCGCGTTCTCCCTGCCCGACCAGGACGGCAAGGTCGTCTCCCTCCAGGAACTGCGCGGCCGCTGGGTCGTGCTCTACTTCTATCCGAAGGACGACACCCCCGGATGCACGGTGGAGGCGTGTGAGTTCACCGCGGCCCGGCCGGCCCTGGCCGATCTCGATGCGGTGGTGCTCGGGTGCAGCGCCGACAATGCGGCGGCGCACCAGAAGTTCATCGCCAAGCATCGCCTGGGGATCACGCTGCTGACCGATGCCGATCGCAAGGTGATGCGGGACTACGGCGCGTACGGCAAGAAGGTGCTCTACGGCAAGGAGACCGTGGGAGTGATCCGATCGACGGTGCTCATCGCCCCGGACGGCCGCATCGCGCATCGCTGGGCGACCGTCAAGGCGGCCGGGCACGCGGAACACGTACGCGCCCGCCTCGTCGAGCTGCAGGGTGGTGCGGCTACGAAGGTGGCGCCGCGTGCGGTGCGCAAGCCGGCGGCGAAGAAGGTCGTCGCTCGCAAGCCCGCGGCGAAGAAAGCGGCCAAGGCGAAAGGCAAGTGACCGCACGGTAGTGTGTGGCGGATGGCCGCCGATCGTCGTGACGTGACTTCGTCGAAGAATCCCATGGTGCAGCGCTTCCGCGCCGCGGCTGCGGGGGAACTCGAAGGGGTGCTGTTGGCCGAGGGCGTGCGGCTCGTCGCCGAAGCCGTGGCTGCCGGCATGGTGGTGCTCGAGGCTGCCGTGTCCCCGCGCCTGCAGGATGGAGACCTGCGGGCGCGCCTGGAGAAGGGCGCTCGTTCGTTCCTCGCGGTCGGGGACGACGTGATGCAGCGGATCAGCGCCGTGGACACGCCGCAGGGCGTGGCGGTGCTGCTCGAGCGTCCCCGCGTGGCCGAATCGGCGTTGCTCGGCAAGGGCCTGGCGCCACTCGTGGTCGCTGCCGCCGGAGTGCGCGACCCGGGCAACCTGGGGTCGCTGCTGCGCACCGCCGAGGCAGCCGGCGCATCCGGCGTGGTGACGATGCGCGGCGGCGCCGATCCGTTCCGCGACAAGGCCGTGCGGGGTTCGATGGGTTCGGTGTTCCGCTTGCCCGTCCTGCACGGGCTCGACGCCGCGGGGTTGCTGGACTTCGCCCGGCGCCATCGCCTGCAGATCGTCGTCGCCGATGGCGGCGGCGAACGCGTGCACACCCAGGCCGACCTCAAGAAACCCCTGCTTCTGGTCGTCGGCGCCGAGGCCGCTGGGGTGCCTCCCGAACTGGTGCGCGCCGCGGATGCACGCGTCCGCATTCCGCTGCAGGCACCGGTCGAGAGCTTGAACGTCGCCGTGGCCGCAGGCGTGCTGTTGTTCGAGGCGCGGCGGCAGCGTGGCTGACATGGGCCTGTTCGGCGAGGTTCCGTCGCGCGACGGCGAGCCCGCGGGCAAGCCCGTGGCGTTGGCGCCGTTGGCCGAGCGAATGCGGCCGCGCACGCTGGCCGAGTACCTCGGGCAGGACGTCGTGCTCGGCGTCGGACGCGCGCTGCGCACCGCGATCGAGCAGGGCAAGGCCGGGTCGCTGCTGTTGTGGGGGCCGCCAGGGGTCGGCAAGACGACGTTGGCGCGGCTGATCGCGCAGCACGCGAACCTGCACTTCCGGCCGCTGTCGGCGGTGCTCGCGGGCGTGGCCCAGGTGCGCGAGACGGTGGCCGAGGCGGCGCAGCTGCGCGCGCGCGACGGCCGCGCCACGCTGGTGTTCATCGACGAGATCCATCGCTTCAACAAGTCGCAGCAGGACGCGTTCCTGCCGCACGTCGAACGCGGCGAACTCGTGCTGGTCGGCGCGACCACGGAGAACCCGTCGTTCGCGATCAACGGGGCGTTGTTGTCGCGGTGCCGCGTGGTGCCGCTTCAGGCGTTGCCGCCGGCGGCCGTGGAACGGCTGGTGCGTGCGGCCCTCGCCGACGCCGAGCGCGGGCTCGGCGTGCGCCGGCTCGCGATCGAGGACGCGGCATTGCAGCGCCTCGTCCTGCTCGCCGGCGGCGACGGCAGGCGGGCGCTGGGATGCCTGGAAGCGTGTGCGGCCTCGTGTGTCGACGGCGAGACGATCGGCGTGGAGCTGGTGGTGGAGGCGTTCCAGCATCGCGCGCTGCAGCACGACAAGGACGGTGACCTGCACTACGACCTGCTGTCGGCACTGCACAAGTCGCTGCGCAACTCGGACGTGCAGGCGTCGGTCTACTGGTTGGTGCGTGCGATCGAGTCGGGGGCCGATCCGATCCACTGCGCGCGCCGGCTCGTGGCGGTGGCCGCCGAGGACGTCGGTCTCGCCGATCCGATGGCGATGCAGGTCGCAGTCTCGGCCCTGCACGCGCTGCAGTTCCTGGGGCTGCCGGAAGGTCGGCTGCCTTTGACCGAGGCGGCGGTCTACCTGGCGGCGGCGCCGAAGAGCAACGCGGTCGTGCAGGCGATCGGCGCCGCAGCCGCAGCGGTGCGCGACGGAGCCCAGCATCCGGTGCCGCTGCACCTGCGCAACGCGACCACGGGCCTGGCGAAGGACCTCGGCCATGGGCAGGGCTACGTCTACGCGCACGACACTGCGGCCGGCGTCGGCCGGATGGAGTGCCTGCCGGCGGAGTTGCGCGGCGCGGTGTTCTTCACGCCGGGCGAACGAGGCTTCGAGGCGAAGCTGCGCGAGCGCATGGCCGAGAACGATCGCCGTCGCCGCGATTCGTGAGCCGCTGCGGCGCGTCGGGCCGACGTCAGGCCTGCAGCCGTTCCATGACGAAGTCGACCAGTTCGCGCACGTTCGCGGCGGACAGGTCGAACTTCACCTCCATCGCCGCGAACAGTTCCGGCAATGGCCGGGTGCCGCCCATCGCCAAGGCGCGACGGTAGGCCGCGACGGCGCGGGCCGGATCGCGGCGGTAGTTGCGCCACTGCTGCAATGCAGCGAGCTGGGCGATGCCGTATTCGATGTAGTAGAAGGCGTGGTTGAACAGGTGGGTCTGCGCGATCCACTGCATCGCATAGGCGTCTTCCAGGCCGGTCCAATCGACGTCGCCGCCGAACCGCCGCCGGATGTCGCACCAGGCCACACGCCGTTCGTCGTGCGTGTGCACCGGCCGGCCGTAGACCCAGTGCTGGATGGCGTCGATCGACGCAATCCAGGTCAGCGTGCGCAGGACCCCTTCGAGGTGCTTCTTGTAGACGCGGGTTGCGTCGTCGGCCGAATACACGAGGCCGAGGTGTTCGAGACCCATGAGCTCCATCGACATGCTCGCGGTCTCGGCGATCTCGATCGGGTAGTCGCGCAGGGCCAGCAGGTCGTGGTCGCGGCACAGCAGCGAGTGGAACGCGTGGCCGCATTCGTGCAGGAGCGTCTGCACGTCGTGGTGAACCCCGACGCCGTTGGCGAAGATGAACGGCGCGCGTTCGTCCTCCAACTGGTACTGGTATCCGCCCGGGGCTTTGCCCTTCCGGCTCATCAGGTCGAGCAGGCCCCGGCGTTGCAGCTCGTCGAGCCAGGTCGCGAACTCGGGATCCACCGCGGCGATCGTGCGCCGACACAGGGCGACCAGCTCGGGCTCGGTCGCGAACGGCCGCAGCGGCGGACGGCCTTCCGGGTCGACTTCGAGGTCCCACGGCCGGAGCTTGGGCAGGCCCAGCCGGCGCGCCCGGGCGCGGTCGAGTTCGCGGACCGCGGGCACGACGCATTCGGCGATCGCGTCGTGCAGGTTGCGGCAGGTCGCCTCGTCGTAGTCGTAGCGGCCCAGGTCCTGGAAGCGCCACGGCGTGAAGGTTGGGAAGCCGGCGTTGCGGGCGATCTCGGTGCGCAGCGAGACCAACTGGTCGTAGATCTCCTCGAGTTCGGGCCACAGCCCGCGGCGGGCTCCCAGGGCTCCGCGCCACGCGCCTTCACGCAAGGTTCGATCCTGGCTCTCGAAGTAGGGGCCGAGCTGCTGCAGCGTGAGCGATTTGCCGTCGAACTGGACCTGGACACCGCCCATGAGTCCCTGCTGGCGGGTCTGCAGTTCGGCTTCCTTGCGTTGCAGCGCCGTGTTCTCGGCGCGGAACAGGGCCGCGGCGGTGCGCCGGCGCCGGACGACCACCAGGTACTTCTGCTCGGGCAGTTCGTGTACGGCCGGGGTCGCCAGGAACTTGCGGTCGAGCTCGTCGGCCCGCACCTTCACGTGGGGCATCACCTGCTGCTCCATCGCCAGGTAGGCCGACCTGGCCGACGGGTCGTCGGTGTGGCGAGTCATTGCCACGTAGCGGCGGGCCTGTTCGGCGGCGATCCGCGCCGACAGCTCGCTTTCGTCGAGCAGCCATCGCTCGAGATCGGCGCGACCGTCGATGCGTCGTCCGGCGAGGTCGTCGAACAGCGGGTCGAGTGCCGCCACCGACGCTGCGTCGAGTGCGGTGGGGACGAAACGGGGGGGAGGAACCGGAAACAGCGTTGCCAAGCGGGTTGTGACGGTGGTTGCAGGGCTGGCGACGGGCCCGATACCGCTCACCGTAGCGGTGCGGTCGGCACGCGGAAGCGACTTCTCCGCTTCGGGCGGCTCGTTTCCGGGCCCTCCGATGCGAACCACTCTCCTCTCCGTCCTTCCCTTCCTCCTGGTCGCCTGTGGTCGCCACGGCCACGCCCACCCCGTCGCCCGTCCCGCTTCGCCCCGGCCCGTGTCCATCGAGGTCGAGGTCTACGACCCGACGACCAACCTCGTCTGGGAGAACGTGTCGGTGCGGGTCGTCGAGTCCGCGCAAGAGTGGTCGGGCTGCACCTGCAGCAGTCCATGGCTCGACTGGTACTCGACCGATTCCTCCGGGCGCGTGTTCCTGGACGAGTACGCGCTGGCGGACGCCGAGGTCGGGTTCGTCGAGGACTACAAGGGACGCGCCCTGCTCGAGTCGTATCGGGACGGCGACGAGGCCTGGGTGCTGCTCGAGATCGACGCGGTCGGGTTCGTGCCGGTCTACGTCGAAGTCGCGCTGCGATGGGACGAGCCCGACGTGTTCGTCGCGGTCCCGTTCTACTGAGGTCGATGCCGGGTCAAGGTTTCCCCGAGGGCGGGCCGATCAAGCGACGACACCCCAGGGCCTGAGAGGAACCCGCTTGGACACGATCCTGCTCGTCAACGACTCGGCGACCTTGACCAAGGTCCTTTCGGCGCACTTCCAGAAAGCCGGCTACAAGGTCATCGCGGTATCCGGCGTCATGGACGCCTACGAGGCCTTCATCCGCAGCGAAGTCGATCTGATCCTGACGGACTTCGTGCTGCGGGACAAAGACGGGATCGAGGTGATCCGCACGTTCCGCAGCAAGAGGACGCAACGAGCCCTGCCGATCGTGGTGTTCACCGCGATGGAGGACGAGGACACGGCGAAGCGCTGCAAGGATGCCGGCGCCAGCCTGGTCTTGTCCAAGGCGGGTGGCACCGCGCAACTGGTGGAATCGATCAACAAGCTGATCGACGAGTACAAGGCCTCGCAGCCGGGGTCGTCGCTCGACCAGGACATGGGCCGCTGCATCGTCAAGGCGACCAGCGACGTGTTCCGCACGATGATGAACCTGCGCGTGACGGCGGGGGACGTGGCGATCGAGAAGGCGCAGATCCGCAAGGCCGAGGTCATCGGCAGCATCGGCGTCGCCGGGTTCCTGACCGGGTCGATCTCGTTGTTCCTGCCGAAGTCGCTCGCGCGCCGCGCCGTGGCGGCGATGTTGATGCTCGACAGCCCGGACGGCATGGCCGACGCGGAACTGGTCGACGCGATCGGCGAGTTGACCAACATGGTCGGCGGCAGCATCAAGACCGAGTTGTTCCAGAAGGCGCCGTTGTTCGACATCTCCGTGCCGAGCGTCTACATCGGCGACGACCTCGCCCGCCGCACGGTCAGCGACGACCTGTGCTTCCACGTGCCGTTCCAGATCGCCGGGGAGTCGTTCTCGGTCGAGTTCTTGATGGTGACCAAGAAGCAGGGTGGCACCGGCGTCCAGCAGGCCCTCGTCGGCGGCAGCACGAGTTCGTGAACCTGGGCCGCTGCTGCGGCACACTGACACCGTGAGCCGCGACGCGATCTTCGCTCCTGCCCTGCACCGTGCCCGACGTCAGCGCCTGCTCGACGAGTTGGGCGACGGGGTGCTGCTGTTGCCCACGGCAGCGGAAACGTCGCGCAATGGCGACGTGCTGAACGAGTTCCGCCCGGGCTCGGACTTCCACTACCTGACCGGTTTTCCGGAGCCGGCGGCCGTCCTGGTCGCGTGGCGCACCGGTCGCAATGCGCACACGACCTGGTTGTTCGTGCGGCAGCGCGACAAGGCGCGGGAAGTGTGGGATGGGCGTCGCCACGGCACGGCCGGCGCGAAGCGGCTGTTCGGCGCCGACGACGCCTTTCCCGTCGAGCAGCTGTGGCAGAAGCTGCCTCTGTTGCTCGACGGCAAGCCGCGGCTGTTCCATCGGCTCGGCGGCGACGCCGAGTTCGACCGGCGCCTGCTCGACACGTTCGCGGCGAACGCGCGGCGGCAGCGCCGGCGTCAGCCGACCTTGCATCCGACGATCACCGACCCGATCCCGGCCTTGGCGGCACAACGGCTGGTCAAGGACGGTGCCGAACTGAAGGCGCTCCGCATGGCCGCGGCGATCTCGGCCGAAGGGCACACCGTCGCGATGCGGGCCACCCGGCCGGGATGCCGCGAGTTCGAGGTGCAGGCGGCCCTCGAGGCCGAGTTCCGGCGTCGCGGCAGTCCCCGCAACGGCTACCCGTCGATCGTCGCCAGTGGCGCCAACGCCTGTGTGCTGCACTACCACGACAACGACCGGCGCATGCGCGCGGGCGATCTGCTGCTGATCGACGCGGGGGCCGAGTTCGGTGGCTGCACCGCCGACATCACCCGGACGTTCCCGGTCGCCGAACGGTTCACGCCGGCGCAGGCCGCCGTCTACCGCGTCGTGTTGCGGGCCCAGCTGGCCGGCATCCGCGCGTGTGCCGTCGGCGCGCCGTGGGATCGCGCCCACAAGGTGTGCGTGCGCCTGTTGACGCAGGGGCTGGTCGACCTCGGCGTGCTGCGCGGCAACGTGGCGCGCCTGGTCAAGAAGGAGAAGTACAAGCCCTTCTACATGCACGGCACCAGCCACTGGCTCGGGCGCGACGTGCACGACGTCGGGGCCTACCTGGACGCTGCTGGCGAGCCGCGGCAGCTCGTCGCGGGCGCCGTCTTGACCGTGGAGCCGGGTCTCTACTTCGATCCGCGCGACCGGCGCGTGCCGGCGATCTACCGCGGCATCGGGGTGCGCATCGAAGACGACGTGCTGGTCACTGCGAAAGGGCCCGTCGTGCTGACCGCTGGTGTGCCCAAAGACGTCGAAGCGATCGAGCGGATGCGCGCGGAAGCGCTGCGCCGCTGATCACATGCCCGTGCCGCGCAGGACCGCGCGGAACGTGTGCGCGATCAGCTTGAGGTCGAGCCACAGCGACCAGTTGTCGATGTAGAACAGGTCCATCTCGACCCAGCGTTTGAAGGACACGCGGTTGCGGCCGTACACCTGCCACAGGCAGGTCAGGCCGGGTTTCACCGAGACGCGCCGCTTCTGCCACCACTGGTACTTCTCGACTTCGGAAGGGATCGGCGGCCGCGGGCCGACGAGGCTCATGTCGCCGAGCAGCACGTTGATGAGCTGGGGCAGTTCGTCGAGGCTGAACTTGCGCAGGATCCGGCCCACCGGGGTGATGCGCGGGTCGGTCGGCATCTTGAAGGCCGGCCCGTCCTGGGTGCTGTTGCCGCGCAGCAACTCCTGCTGGGCGTGTGCACCGACGCGCATGGTGCGGAACTTCAGGCACGAAAACGTGCGTTCGCCCTGGCCGACGCGGGTCTGGCGGAAGAACACCGGGCCCGAACTGGTCAGCTTGACCGCCAGCGCGCATGCCGCGAACACCGGGAACAGCAGCACGAGGCCGACGCCGGCGCCGACGACGTCGAGGGCGCGTTTGGCGACGTGGGCGAAGGTTGGCGCCGACACGGTCTGGACGTTCAAGCCCGGGCGGTCGACGTTCCAGGTCAGGTGCACGTGCAGCTGGTCCACGTCGAGGAAGGACGGGAAGTACTGCACCGGCAGCCCCAGCTCGCTGCACGCCTGGAACGCCGAGCGCACTTCGCCGGTCAGGGCGACGTCGGACGGGCTCATCAAGACGAGATCGACGTCGTGTTCGCGCAGGATGCGCGGCAGCTCCGCCACCGGGCCCAGCGGGAGCAGGTTGGGGACCGCGGCGGCGTCTTCGCCCGCGAACGGCACCGAACCGACGATCTCCATGTCACCGGCCGGCTGGCTGGCGGCCAGCGACCTCGAACTGGCACAGGTCCCGACCAGCAGCGTGCGGGCCCGGCCGGCGGCGCGCCCCCAGGCAGTGAACGACAGCACGAGCCGGATGCCGAGCAGCAGGGCCGACGCGATTCCGAGCAGCCACCAGATCCTCAGGTCGGCCGTCAACAGGGAGATCGAAAGCACGCCGGCCACGCCCCAGGTGGTCATCCATGCTTCGATGCCGCGGCGCGAAGCCTCGGCGAGGTTGCGGCTCGGCGCCAGGCGATAGACGCCCATCCGGGACGCAACCAGGGCCCAGGTCGCCGCGAAGACCGCCACCGTGACCAAGCTCGCGACGATGGATCCGCCTTGCAACACGCCGGCCCAGACCAGGGCTGCGGTGATTGCAAGGAGATCGATTGCGGTTTGGGCGATTCGGTGAGACGAGCGCGACATCGAAGCTGGGGCGGCGGCTGGCGGCGTTACTAGTGCGACGGATGGCAGTCGGTTACGTGCCGAACGCGCATTCGTGTATCGGCGGCGAGAGGGTGCGATCCCTACATCGGGGAAGAGCGATTTGGTGTGGCAGACCCCGTCTACTTTTCCGACAGAATTTTCCAATACCAACGGCGGTCCAGCGAGCGACTCAGCTTTCCCCAAGTGCTGTGAGTTGTTGCTCAGGTTTGGCGCCCGGCACCAGGGTCAGCGAACTCACCGCTGCCAAGGTCAGTTGCCACTCGACGACGATCTGCTCGAAGTAGCTTACCGCGAGGAAGTTCATGCAGTGCATGAACATCGCGGTGCCGAGTGCCCAACTGGCGAGCTGGTAGAAGCGGTTGCCGGCGGCGAGCCGCAAGCTGCGCGACACCCCGGCGTAGCACAGCCATACGATCCACAGGAAGAGGCCGAGCCGAACGACGCCGCCAGCGACGCCTTCCGCGACGAACTGGTTGGTGACGTCATGCAGGCCGTGGCCCCAGTGCCCGGTTCCCATGGTGCCGAGCATCCACCACTCGTGGAACCACACGAAGAACTTGTCGACCAGGTGGTAGCGGTGGTACCCGGTGGACCCGCTCATGATGTCGACCCGCGCCAGCAAGTGCCACACGGGCATCTTCATC
>JAEUHV010000267.1 GCA_016794485.1 Planctomycetota bacterium | reverse complement strand
GGCATCGGGGCCGTCATCGTGCTGCAGCTGGTCCGGTGAGCCCGGCTCCCGCGGCCGCGCGGCGGCTGTGGCTCGTGCGCCATGGCGAGACCGAGGGGCAGTCGTCGATCCGCTTCCACGGCAGCAACGACGTGCGCCTGTCGGACGTCGGCCGGGCGCAGATCCGTGCCCTCGCCCCGTTGCTGGCCGGCGTCGACTTCGCGCGTGTCGTGCATTCGCCGCTGCAACGCGCTGCCGAGTCGGCGGCCATCCTCGCGGGCCTGTGCGGCGTGCCGGCCGCTCGGGTGCAGACCGAGGAACGGTTGCGCGAGATCTCGTTCGGCGCCTGCGAAGGCATGACCGAGGCGGAGATCGCGGCGGCCTTTCCCGACTTCTGGCGCAGCTACCAGGGCGGTGGCGTCGACACGTTTCCGGACGGCGAGCCGCGTCAGGCGTTCGTGGCCCGGGTCCGCGCCGCGGTCCTCGAACTGGCTGCGGCGCCGTGGCACGGCGACCTGCTGGTCGTGTCGCACCGCGGCACCACGCGGCAGATGCTGCGGGCCTTGCTCGCGGTGCCCGCCGGCGGGGCCGATGCGTTCGGCGTCGAACTCGGCAGCGTCACGACGGTGCGCCATGCCGGGCAGTGGCAGATCGAGGCGCTCGGCCTGTTGCCGTGACCGCGGCCGCGAGGTGCCATCTTCCTTCGCGGCGCCGGATGCGCGATCCTGTCCGCCCCGAATGATCCATCCGACTCCGCGTCTGCGTTTCGCGCCGTCTCCGACCGGCCCGCTGCACCTCGGTGGGGCCCGCACGGCGATGTACAACTGGGCCGCGGCGCGTGCGCTCGGCGGCACCTTCCTGCTGCGCATCGAAGACACCGACCAGGCGCGCAGCAGCGACGCGTCGCTGCAGATCATCCTGGCGGGCCTGCGCTGGCTCGGCATCGACTGGGACGAGGGACCGGAGAAGGGCGGCGCGTTCGGTCCGTACTTCCAGATGCAGCGGCTGCACCTCTATCGCCAGGCAGCCGACGAACTGCTCGCCAGGGGCCACGCCTACCACTGCTACTGCACGCCGGCGGAGATCGAGGCCGGTCGCAAGGAGCTCGAGGCGCAGAAGGCCGGCTTCACCGGCTACAACCGCCGCTGCCGCGCGCTCTCGGCCGACCAGCGGGCTGCCTTCGAGCGCGAGGGCCGGCGCCCGAACGTGCGCTTCCGCATGCCGGACGCGCGCGCGATGAAGATCCACGACCTGATCCTCGGCGACGTCGAGGTCAACACCAGGGACTTCGACGATTGGGTGATGCTGCGGCCCGACGGCGTGCCGCTCTACAACTTCGCCTGCGTGGTCGACGACATCGGGATGAAGATCACGCACGTCGTGCGCGGCAACGAGCACTTCCAGAACGGCATCAAGCAACGGCTGCTGTTCGAGGCGCTGGGCCACGAGTGCCCGCTCTACGCGCACATCCCGCTGATCCTGAACAAGGACGGCAAGAAGCTCAGCAAGCGCGACGCCGACACCAACATGCTCGACTACCGCGACAAGGGTTTCGCGGCCGAGGCGGTGTTCAACTACATCGCGCTGCTGGGCTGGGGCTTCTCCGGTGACCGCGACGTGTTCACGCGCGACGAAATGGTCGCCGTGTTCAAGATCGGCGGCATCGGCAAGTCCGGCGCCAAGTTCGACGAAGAGAAGCTGCGCTGGATGTGCGGTGAATACGTGCGGCGCTGGTCGCCGGCCGACCTGGTCGCGCGGTCGCGGCCGTGGCTCGAGGCGCCGGTGACATCGGCGCAGTTTTCGCCGCAGGCGGCGCGCCTGCACGCGCTGGCCGCGGCCGGGCTCGAACTGCCGCCGGTGCCGGCCCACACGTTCCAGTTCCAGGCTGCATGGCTGCAGAACGTGCTCGCGTGCTACCAGGAACGCGTCGCGATCCTCAGCGAGCTGCCCGGCAAGTTGCCGTGGTTGTTCCAGCAGGCGCCGACCCTCGACGCCGCGGCGCAGAAGAACCTGGCCAAGGAGCCGGCCGCGAAGGACTGGCTGCGTGGCTTCGCCGACGTGCTCGCTGCCGGCAACGCGCCGCCGAGCTACCGGCCGTGGTTGCCCGAACTCGACAAGGCCGACGTGCGCAAGGGCGCGGACGCAGCGGTCGTGTTGCCGTCGAAGAAGGACGCGCCGGAGCCCGTCTGTGCGTTCGACACGCCGGCGCAGATCGAGGCGCAGTGCCGCGCGTTCGTCGAACGTCTCGGCATCAAGTTCGGCAACTTCGTGCACCCGTTGCGGGCCGCGTTGACGGCCACCGACAAGGGGCCAGGCCTGTTCGACGTGGTCTTCCTGCTCGGCAAGGAGACCTGCATCGAGCGCCTGCGCGCGGCCGCGCTGTAGTCCTTTCGACCGCGGCGCGGTCCGTCATCGGCCGCGCTGCTCGGGCTCGGCGGGGAAGGATGCGCGGCGAGGGTCGAGGGAGCGTTCGAGGGCACGCAGCAGGTCGGTGCGCCGGACCGGGTCCGGTGTCGCGAGCAGTTCGCGCTGCAGCCAGTCGCTGCGGGTCACCGGGGCGAACGTCCCGCACGCGGCGCCGGCGGCGAGCGCGAGCGAAGCGAGGCGCCAGCGGGTCTGGACCGCAGACGGTTCACCGGGCCGCAGCCACAGGAACGTCACCAGGAAACCGGCGACGAGTCCGCCCACGTGCGCGGTGTTGCTGACCATCGGATAGACGACGCCGAACAGCAGGTTCACCAGGATCGACACGACCAGCCGCCGCGGCCCTTCGAAGTCGAGGAACGCGAGGACGTGCCGGCCGGAGCGCATGTTCATCGCCATCGCCGCGCCCATCAGCCCGAACAGGGCACCACTGCCGCCGACCACGGGTTGCCGCGGGTCGTAGCTGCAGCACACCAGCAGCCCGCCGCCGAGCGCACCGACCAGGTAGAGCCCGAGGAACCGCACGCTGCCGAGCGAGCGTTCGAGGGCCGGCCCGAACGCCGCGAGCGACGCGAGGTTGAGCAACAGGTGCACCGGTCCGACGTGCAGGAACGCGTGCGCGAGCAGCCGCCAGGCTTCGCCGGTGAGCACCAGGTTGGGCGTCAGGTGGCCGAGCCGGTGCAGTTGCTCGGCGAACTCGTCGGGCGGGCCGAACGGCTTTGTCATCACCGCGAGCGTGCCGTAGGCCAGCGCCGTGACCAACGTCACCGGGATCTCGTCGGCGGACCGCAGGACGTCCTTCATCGTGGCCCTCCACGGCCGAACGTGCGCATCCGGGCGATCGCGCGGAACCAGTTCTCCTCGGCGGACAACTTCGTGCGCGGTGGCGCGGCCGCGATGCCGAGTGCCGTGCGGGCGGCGGCGGCATCGCCCGCGCGGGTGTACGCTTCGGCGAGCCACACGTGGCTCTTCGGGCTGCCACCGTGGCGTCGGCCGTGTTCGGCCAGGAGTGCGAGGGCTTCGGGCGCGCCGAGCAGATGCAGGGCGCGGCCTCGCAGCAGCAGCGCACCGCCGAACGCATGCCCCGGATCGAGCGCCTCGGCGCGCCGGAACGACTCGGCGGCGGCCGTCCAGTCGCCGTGGTCGAACTGCGCGAGCCCGAGCCAGTGCCAATGGCTCGCGGCGCCCGCTTCGAGTTCTACGGCCCGCTGCAGGTGCACGAGTGCCAGGTCGTCGCGCCGCCGCAGCCTGGCCAGACGGCCGACCTCGAAGTGGCGCGCGCCGCTCTCGAAGTGGCGCAACTCCGACTGGGCCCGCAGCAACGGTGCCATGTCCTGGCTCAGGCTGAGCCAGATCCGGCTGCCGTGCAGGCGGAGGAAGGCGCGGGCGAGCGGGACGGCGAGGCCCACCAGCAAGAGGCCGCCGAGCAGCCAAGCCCCGGTCTTCAGCGCCGCCACGACGGTCTGCTCGGTGCGCACCGCCGCTTCGGCGTCGACGCGGTGGACGAGCCACAGCACGAACGGCCACGCCGCCACCGCGAACGTCAGTGCGAGCGGCAAGGTGCGCAGCGCGGCGCGGGTCGTGCGGCCGGCCGGCATCAAGCGTCGGCGCGCACGAACGTGCCGCGGTCCTTGTCCTTCACCACGCCGGGGAACTGCAGCACCTGGTTGTGCATCGACACGTAGACGCCGGGTGCGGCCATCTGCACCGCCAGCAGCGCCTCGGTCAGGTTCTGCAACGCGTCGGTGTTGCGCATCACGTACGGGCGCATGGCACCCGTGAGGACCACCGGCACACGCGGCGAGCCGAGCAGGGCGACGATGCGTTCGCCGCTGTTCGCGAGCCGGTCGGTGCCGTGCACGATGACGACGCCGTCGTGCGCCTCCGCCATGGAGCCCGCGGTGCGCGCGATCAGGTCGTGGTCACCCGGCGTCATCTGCAGGCTGTCCTTGTTCATCAGCGGGATGCGCACGATGTCGACGCCTTGCAGCTGGAGGCCGGCGAGCATCACGTCGAGCACGCTGGTGCGGTTGTCGAGCACGCCCTGCAGCTCGTCGTAGGTCTTCTCGATCGTGCCGCCCGTCGAAATGAGTGCGATGCGCTTCTTGCTGGCCACCGGCGCAGCATCCCGGAAACCGCCACCGCTCGCCAGCGTGCGTCCGTTCGCTTTCGCCGAGCCGAGTCCGGCGCTACAACGCTGCGCGTGCTGTATCGCCCCCTCGGCAGCAGTGGCCTCAAGGTCTCGGTCGTCGGTCTCGGGTCGTGGCTGACCGTCGGCAACGCCGTCGACGAGCCCGCGACGCGCCGGCTCGTGCACGCCGCGTTCGAGCGCGGCGTCAACCTGTTCGACACCGCCGACGTCTACCTGAAGGGCGAGGCCGAACGGGTGCTCGGGCACGCCCTGCGCGACCTGCCACGGCATCGGCTGGTGGTCGCGACGAAGTGCTTCTTCCCGATGAGCGACGACCCCAACGACCGCGGGCTGTCGCGCAAGCACGTGCACCAGTCGCTCGCGGCGTCGCTGCGGCGTCTGCAACTCGACTACGTCGACCTCTACCAGTGCCATCGGCCGGATCCCGACGTTCCCTTGCTGGAGACGGCGATGGCGATGCACGACCTGATCCAGCGCGGACAGGTGCTCTATTGGGGGGTGA
The DNA here is from genome assembly GCA_016794485.1 of Planctomycetota bacterium. GTDB lineage: Bacteria > Planctomycetota > UBA1135 > UBA1135 > UBA2386 > UBA2386. Next base: position 8,975 of record JAEUHV010000267.1, on the reverse strand, counting down.
GCCAGTGGCCGGCGGCGCGCATCGCCGAACTGCACGCGTTGTGCGCGCGCGAAGGGCTGCATCGGCCGATCTCGAACCAGCCGCCGTACCACCTGTTCGACCGCGCCGTCGAGCGGGACGTCGTGCCCACGTGCCAGCAACTCGGCCTCGGGCAGCTGGCGTACTCGCCGTTGGCGCAGGGCGTGCTGACCGGCAAATACCGCCCCGGTGAGCCGCTGCCGCCGGGATCGCGGGCGACCGACGAACGCCAGAACCAGTTCATCGGCCGCTTCCTCACGCAAGACCACCTGCAGCGCGCCCAGCGGCTGGTCGAACTGGCCGCGCGGCACGGGCTCACCGCGACGCAGGTCGCCCTCGCGTTCCTGTTGCGGCAGCCGAACGTGGCCTCGGTGCTGGTCGGCGCGCGCGACGAGCGCCAGCTCGCCGGCAGCCTGCTCGCCATCGACACGCAATTGCCGCCCGAACTGGTCACCGCAGTCGACAAGGTGTTCCCCGCGTGACTCCGCCCGTGTTGCTCCGGCTGCCCGACGACGCCTCGCTGCGGCAGATGTTCCACCAGCGCTATGGCCCGGCCGGCAAGCTCGGCTGGGGACCCTCGCTGCGTTTGCGCCACGGCTACTACACGCCCGACGACTGGTACGAAGCGCTCGTCGCCGGCCTCGTCGCTCCGGGCGTGCGCTGGCTCGACGCCGGCTGCGGCCGCGAGCTGTTCCCGAACAACCGTGGCCTCGCCGAAGTGCTCAGCCGGCGCTGTGCGCGCCTGGTCGGGGTCGATCCCGACCCGACGCTGCAGGAGAACCCGTGGGTACACGAGAAGGTGGCGCTCGGCTTCGACCAGTACGACGGCGAGCACGGCTTCGACCTGGTCACGCTGCGCATGGTCGCCGAGCACATCGCCGACCCGATCGCCTGCGTGCGCGCGATCGACCGCGCCTTGGCGCCGGGCGGGCTCGCGGTGGTGTTCACGGTGTGCGGCCTGTCGCCGATGCCGCTGCTGACGCGGCTGGCGCCGATGGGGCTGCGGCATGTGGTGAAGTCGTGGCTGTGGGGGACGCAGCCGAAGGACACCTTCCCGACCTGCTTCAAGATGAACTCGCGCGCGGCCCTGCAGCGCCAGTTCGCCGAGGTCTCCATGCGCGAGGCCGCGTTCGTGCGGCTCGACGACTGCCGGACGTTCGCGCGGTTCCGGACGCTGCACGAACTCGAGCTCGGGCTGCGTTCGTTGTGCCACCGCTTCGGCCTGCCCTATCCCGAACACTGCCTGCTCGGCATCTACCGCAAAGGCTGAGTTCGTCGTTCACCAGACGACGACTCCGAGCTGGGTGAGCTAGGCGACGTCGCCGAGTTCGGCGATTGCTGCGCCGACGGCGAGGTCGTGGGGAACCGAGGCTTCGCGTTTCGCGGCGATGGCCATGGCGGGTTCTCCGCGCCCACCTTTGGCCACGATGCCTCGTGGCTTTGGGTGTTCGTCGTGCGCCGCGGATCAGCGGCGACGTGCGGGCGCTGCCGGCGGCAGCTCGCGCAGCAGCACGTCGACCCGGCCGCCCTGGCTCGTGACCCGCTCGATCTCGAACAGCCCGGTCGCCTCGACCAGCGTGCTCAGCTTGCCGTAGCCGTAGCTGCGCGCGTCGAAGTCCGGCGTCTGCGACATGATCTTCGCGCCGACCGCGCCGAGGTTGGCCCAGCCGTCGTCGTCCTCGCTCGCTTCGACCGCCCAGCGCAGCAGGTCGACCAGCTTGCGGTCGAGCTTGAGTTCGCTGGCGGACTTGCGCGGCTTGTTCTCGGGCTCCGGCGCGGCGCCGCGCAGGATGTCGGTGAACACGAACCGGTCGCAGGCGGTCACGAACGCGCGCGGCGTCTTGCGTTCGCCGAAGCCGATCACCATCAGGCCTTCCTCGCGGATGCGCGAGGCCAGGCGCGTGAAGTCCGAGTCGCTGCTGACGAGGCAGAAGCCGTCGAGCTTGCTGCGGAACAGCAGGTCCATCGCGTCGATGATGAGGGCGCTGTCGGTCGCGTTCTTGCCGACCGTGTAGCGGAACTGCTGGATCGGCTGGATCGCGTGCTCGAGCAGTTGTTCCTTCCACGACTTCAGGTTCGGCAGGGTCCAGTCGCCGTAGATGCGCTTCACGATCGCCACGCCGTAGTTGGCGATCTCGGCGATCAGGCCCTCGAGGGCGGAGGCGCTGACGTTGTCGGCGTCGATCAGGACGGCGAAGCGGCGCTGCGGCGGCGTGGTCGGTTCCATCGGGGGCACGGTAGCGCCGCGGATGCGGCGGAGCGCGCACGAACTTCGGCCCTCGTCACTTCTTGCCCGGTCTCGCTACGCTGATGGCATGACCTCGTTGCCTTTCGTCGCTGCACTGGTTGGCGCCACTGCGGTCGGGCTCGCCCAGGGCCCGATGGTCGCGAGCCTCGTCGCGGTGCAACCGATCGTGTGCGGCGGCAGTGCCGGGTTGCCGGCGATCTGGCCGGCTGGACCGCTCACTGCGGCCGCGGTCGCCGGGCCCGTCGGCCATGACCACGCCGAGTTCACCTGCTCGCTGCACAACGCCGGCGACGAAGTCGGGTTCGACGCGATGTCGATGGTGGTGGCCCCCGCGTCGGCGTCGGCGGCGACCTTCGCCGACCTGCTGCTCACCGTCGTGGCTGCGTCGGCGCCGGTCCAGGCGGTGGTCGAGGTCGAAGTCGAACACTGGGGCGACACGCCGGCCGGCAGTGGCATGGTCGTCGACCTCGGCAACGACAACTCGCCCGAACTGGCGACGTTCACGGTCGCGTGCTGCGGCACCAAGTGGCGTCACCACTCCACCTGGTCGTCGGCGAACGGGCCGTTGTTCGTGCGGGTCCAGGACTTCAATCCGCAACCGGGCAGCCCGCAGGTCTACGTGCTTTCGGTGAAGGTGCGGCCGTGTGCGCCGGGCATCCAGTTCGCCGCGCCGGCCTGTCCCGAACTCGGCTCGCTCGCGTCGGTGGGCTCTGCCTACTACACGAACTACGCGCTGGTGCCGATGCCCGCGGAGGCCCCGTACCTGACCGAATGGCGCGCCACCGGCCTCGGCAACCTGTCGACCTACGTCGTCGGCGACCAGCCCGGCGTGTTGCCGCTCGCCTTGCCCTTGCCGTTCACGGGCAGTTGCGACGTGTTCGGCAGCGTCATTGCGATGTTGCCGGGTACGCCGATCGCGAGTGCCGGCCCCTTCGGTGCCGAGCAGCCGGTGACGTGGAGCCTCCTGGTGCCGCCCTTGCCGCCTGGGTTCACGTTCTGGCTGCAGCACGTGTCGGCGACCTGGTCGCCGCCGGGACGCGAAGTGTGGGGCGCGTCGAATCGCGTGCGCTACGACACCTGACGGCTTGGGCGGACCGGGCGCTGCAACGCGGGGCCGTCGATCCGGATGACTGGGGGACCATGACTCCCCGCATCCTCGTCCTGCTGGCCAGCGCCCCGTTGTTGGCGCAGGTATCTCCTCCAACGTCCCTCGTGCAGGTTCCGGCGGTGGCCGGTGGGGCGTCGTGCGTCCCGGTGCACTCCCGGGCGGTGGCCGCCGGTGAAGTGTCCTACGGGACGTGGGCGGCCGGCGACGCCTACAAGGTGCGTTTCGACGGCGGCATGACCTTCTACCCGCAGCTCGGGGCCGATTACCCGCACAACCAGCCGTTCGCCTGGCGCACGACTTCGGTGCGCGTGGGGATGCAGGAACTGCTCACGACCGGGGCGGAGCCGGTGCTGGCCACCCGCGACTGGCGCGTCGAATATGCGCACGGCGCCGTCGTCGAGGCCTACGACGTGCTGGCCGCGGGGCTCGAGCAGACGTTCGTGCTGCAGGCGCGGCCTGCCGCGGCCGGCGATCTGTGCATCCGAGGTGTGGTCGACACGATGCTCACGGCCGACGCCGTCGAGAACGTGGCCGCCGACGTGGTGTTCCGCGACGCCAACGGCGATGCCATCCTCGTCTACGGCCGCGCGGTCGCGATCGATGCCGACGGCGACCGGTTCGCGATGACCACGACGGTGGAGGGCTCTGCCATCACCCTGCGCCTCGCGGCCACCGACCTTGCGGTCGCGGACTTCCCCCTCGTCGTCGATCCGCTGCTGGCGTCAGGGTTCGGTGGCAACCTCGGGTCGGCCACTGCGGCCGGCGACGTCGACGCCGCGTGCGAGACGATCAGCCCTACCTACACCGCGGCGGCGGCATACACGCGCCACTTCTCGGCAACCGATGCCGATGTCGTCGTCGTGGTTGCGGCGGTGACCCTGAATGCCCCGACCCAGGTCTTTGCCGACCTCCTGGCCACGACGTCGGCGTCGAATGCGAGTCTCGCCCACGTCGCGGCGACCAACCGCTGGGTGTGCACGTACCAGAGCTTCGTCACCGCGGCGCAGGTGATGCAGTTGCGGGCCGTGACCTTCGCCGGTGGCACGCCGACGCCGACGGTGTCGAGCCAGGTGCCGCTTCTGCTCGGAGCGGGAACACACGCGTGGCGGCCGGCGGTGAGCGGCATCGCCGAGAACGGCCTCGGCAACGAGGCGTTGGTCGTGTTTCAGCGCGACGACGGCGCCGCGACGTTCGCCAACTCCGCCACGAGTTCGGTCTGGGGGGCCATGTTCGACACGTCGACGGTGCCTGGGACCTGGTCCACGCCGTTCCCGATCTTCGACGACGCGGCGTTCGACTACGAACGGCCGGCCGTGAACCGGATGGCCGAAGGCGGTGTGGCGTTCTCGCGGTTCGTCGTCTGCCAGGGTTTCCAGAACGCGATCGCGGCCGACGACTGGGATCTGGTCGCCACGCTGGTCGACCAGGCCGGCGCCGTCTCCGCCGCGCCGTGGACGTCGGTGTTCGCCGGCAACTCGCACAAGCTGGGGCCGGTCGTCGACGGCCGGAATGGTCGCTTCTGCCTCGCCTTCAACACGGTGACCGCCAGCATCGGCAAGATCCTCGACACGACGGGCGATGCCGTGCTGACGCGCCGTCTCGACTGGCCGCACGGGGCTGCGGCGCCGACTGCCGATGCGGCGTTCACCGTCGAGACGCAGGCCGCCAACGCCAACCGGGTGCTCGAGGTCACCGGCATTGCCCACAACGGCGGCACGCGTTCGCACTGGGCGATCGTCTGGCGCAACAACTCGGTCGCCTCGCTCGAGACGACGCGCGTCGGCTACCAGGGCAAGGCCCTGCAGGCGCCCGATGTGGTCGTGACCGGAGGCGGCACCACCGGTCTGCCGACGCCTGGGACGGCCGGCATCCTGCACCACGACGACTTCGGCGTGACGACGGTCTGCTACCAATTGCTGAACGCCGGCACCGCCCAGATGTGGTCCTGCCGGTACGACTACCCCGTGCCGTTGCCACCGGCGATCCAACCGGGCGGGTGCAGCAGCTGGAACCTGTTGTGGAGTGGACTCGGGCCGTCCAGCGACCTGTTGCGGATCGGCTGCGAGTTCTCGGGGCCGCGTGTGCTCCAGGCGCCGCCGAACTCGCTGCACGTCGTGCTGGTCGCGACGGCACCCGCGAACGTGCCGATCGTCGACCCGTTGTTCGCCGCGGGTTGCGCGTTGCTGGTGCCGTTCGGTGGGCCGGACTACCTCGGCTACCTGCCGCTCGCCGTGGGCAACAGCGTGCAGTGGCAACTGCCGCTGCCGGAGACGGTCTCGCCGATGACTCTCCACCTGCAGGATTGGGCCCTCGACCCGGCAACCGGCCAGTTCTCCAGCTCGCATCGCCTCTCGGTCGGTCTCGTGAAGTGACCGGCAGCAGTGCACCGGTGCGAGGGCGCGGCCACGGCCGCGGGGCCGCACTGTGGGGCCCTGGAAAATCGGCTCCGGGCGACGCAGTCTTGCGCCGCCCGATGGCCACGTTCCAGGACTACTACACGACGCTCGGCGTCGCGCGCACCGCGACGGCCGACGACATCAAGCGCGCGTACCGCAAGCTGGCGAAGGAGTGGCATCCCGACCGCCATCCGCCGCACAAGCGCGACGAAGTCGCCGCGAAGTTCAAGACGATCTCGGAAGCCAACGAGGTGCTCAGCGACCCCGAGAAGCGCAAGCGCTACGACTCGCTCGGGCAACACTGGCAGCATGGCCAGGACTTCCGGCCGCCGCCCGGAGGTGGCCCGGGCGGCTACCGCACGGTCAGCCCCGAAGAGTTCGCACGCATGTTCGGCGGCGCGGGCGGGCAGGGACGCGGCGGGGCCGGGGGCGGGTTCTCCGATTTCTTCTCGCAGATGTTCGGCGACATGTTCGCGGGTGCCGGTGGAGCCGGTGCCGGCACGGGCCGCGGGCGCGCGCCGGCGAGCGAACGGGGCGAGGACGCCGAGGCGTCGATCGAGGTCGCGGTCGGCGATGCGTTGCTCGGCGGAAAGAAGCCGTTCGCGCTGCGCATCGCGGTGCCGTGTGCCACGTGCGAAGGCGAGGGGCGGCTCGGGCGCCGTGCGTGTCCGGCGTGCGGCGGACTCGGCAGCACGCAGCGCGAACAGAACGTCGAGTTGTCGCTGCCGAAGGATGCGCGCGACGGCCAGGTGGTTCGGTTGCGCGGGCTCGGCGAAGCGGGCGACGGGGGGCCGGGCGATCTGCTGCTGACGCTGCGCCTCGTGCCCGACGACGTCTACCGCCTGCGCGGCGACGACATCGAAGCGGACGTGGTGGTGGCGCCGTGGGAACTGCTCGACGGCACCAAGGTCGACGTCGCCGTTCCCGGTGGCACCGCGACTGCGCGCCTGCCAGCCGGCACCCGCCCGGGCCAGCGTCTGCGCCTGCGCGGCCAGGGGCTCGCGCGCGCCGACGGCTCGCGCGGCGACCTGTTCCTGGTGGTGCGGCTCGGATTGCCCGAGCCGTTGACCGAGCGCCAGCAACAGCTGCTGCGCGAACTGGGCCAGGACGCCGGTCCGGTGCGCGGCGGAGCGGCGCGCTGAGCATCGATCGGCGCGCTTGCGACCGGCGCGCCGTTCCGCCAGCATCTGCCGATGGCCCTGCTGACGCTCAAGGACGTGCACGTCACGATCGGTGACCGGCACCTGCTGCAAGGCGTGTCGCTCGTCGTCGGCGAAGGCGAACGCATCGGCCTGCTCGGCGCGAACGGCTGCGGCAAGTCGACGATGCTGCGCATCCTGGCCGGCGAACTCATGGCCGACGCGGGCGATCGCACCGTGCGCCGCGAACTGCGCCTCGGCTACCTGCCGCAGGAGCCGATCCTGCCCGCCGACGCGACCGTGCACGACGTGGTCGTGCGCGGCATCGCCGGCCGCGACGAGGTTCTGCGCGCCCTCGACGCGGTGCACACCCAGCTCGGCCAGGACCAGCCGCCGGAACGGCTCGAACGCCTGTTGCGCGACCAGGAGCGGCTCGAAGCGAAACTCGAACAGCTCGGCGGACACGACGTCGACCACCGCGCCGACGCGATCCTGCAGGCGCTCGGCATGGCGCGGGTCGATGCGAAATGCGGTGCGCTGTCGGGTGGCGAGAAGCGTCGCACCGCGCTGGCGCGGCTGCTCCTGTCGGGGCCCGAGTTGCTGCTGCTCGACGAACCGACGAACCACCTCGACGCGCAGGTCACCGACTGGCTCGAGTCGTTCCTGCTCGATGCCGAGGTGCCGCTCGTGCTGGTCACGCACGACCGCTACTTCCTCGACCGGTTGTGCACGCGCATCGTCGAGTTCGACCGCGGTCGGTTGTTCGAATACGACGGCGGATACCGCAGCTACCTGGTGCAGCGCGCCGACCGGCTCGAAGCGGAGTCGGCCCAGGAGAGCGCGCGCTTGAACACGCTGCGGCGCGAGACCGAATGGGTGAAGCGCGGTCCGCCGGCGCGCACGACCAAGGCCAAGGCGCGCATCGACCGGCACGCGGCGCTGGTGGCCGCCGCCCCGCCGCCGCAGGCGAGCGAACTGGAGTTCCGCATCCCCGACGGGCCGCGGCTCGGCGACTTCGTGCTGCGGCTGCGCGGCCTCGGCAAGAAGTACGGCGACCGCACGATCCTGAAGCCGTTCGACCTCGACCTCGGGCCGGGCCAGCGCCTCGGCATCGTCGGCAAGAACGGGGTCGGCAAGACCACGCTGCTCAAGCTCTGCCTCGGGCAGTTGCAGCCCGACCAGGGCTCGGTCGCGATCGGCCCGACCGTGAAGTACGCCGGCATCGATCAGGTGCGCAGCGACCTGGCGCCCGACAAGACCGTGCTCGAGGAGGTGGCGGGCGGCAACGACTACGTCGTGGTCGGTGGGCGTGCGCAGCGCGTCGAGACGTTCCTCGAGCAGTTCCTGTTTCCCGGCGCGATGAAGTTCGCGCGCATCGGCGCGCTGTCGGGCGGCGAACGCAACCGGGTGTTGCTCGCCAAGCTGCTGTGCGCCGGCGGCAACGTGCTGGTGCTCGACGAACCGACCAACGACCTCGATCTGGCGTCGCTGCGGGCGCTCGAGGATGCGCTGCTCGCGTTCCCGGGCGCGTCGATCGTGGTCAGCCACGACCGCTGGTTCCTCGACCGCATCGCGACGCGCATCGTGCACCTCGACGGCAGCGGCGACGTGCGCGTGCACGAAGGCGACTTGACGCTGTTGCTCGAACGGCTGGCGGCCGAAGCGGCAGCTGCCGCCGCGGCGAAGGCCAAGGCCGAGGCGGCGGCGAAGCAGAAGGCGCAGGCGGCCGCGGCGGCAGCGGCCGGCGGGATGAAGCAGAAGAAGCTGAGCACGCGCGAACAGCAGGAACTCGCCGAGCTGCCGGCCAAGATCGAAACGGCTGAACGCGAACTCGCCGCGGTCGACCAGGGGCTGCTGGATCCGGCGGTCTACACCGCGGCCGGGCGCACGCGGTTTGACGAGCTGACGAAGCAGCGGCAGGTGCTGCCACCGAAGATCGCGCAGCTCTACGCGCGTTGGGAAGAGCTCGAGGCGATCGCCGAGCAGATGCGCGGCTGAAGTCGACCGTTTGCGTCAGTTCTGCCGCGAGGTTGTGCGGTCTGCTGCGCACCGTCCGCAGAGTACGG
>JAEUHV010000259.1 GCA_016794485.1 Planctomycetota bacterium | reverse complement strand
TTCGCTGGTGATCGAGGCGGTGCCCGAGAAGCTCGAGCTGAAGAACGGCCTGTTCCGCGAGCTCGCCGACGCGGTGTCACCGCAGTGCGTGCTGGCGAGCAACACGTCGTCGCTGTCGCTGACCAAGGTGTTCGCCGGCGTCGCCGGGCCGCAGCGCTGCATCGGCATGCACTTCTTCAATCCGGTCCCGCTGATGGCGCTGCTCGAGCTGGTGCGCACCGACGCGACGTCGGCGGCGACGATCGACGCGGTCACCGCGTACGCCAAGCAGCTCGGCAAGGAGCCGATCCTGGTGCAGGACAGCCCGGGGTTCGCGAGTTCGCGGCTCGGCGTGTGCCTCGGCCTCGAAGCGATCCGCATGCTGGAGAGCGGCGTCGCGTCGGCGGAGGACATCGACAAGGCGATGGTGCTCGGCTACGGCCACCCGATGGGCCCGCTGAAGCTGACGGATCTGGTCGGCCTGGACGTGCGGCTCGCGATCGCCGACTACCTGGCGAAGGAACTCGACCACCCGGGCTTCAAGGCGCCCGAGCTGATGCGGCGCATGGTCGCCGACGGCAAGCTCGGCAAGAAGTCGGGCCAGGGCTTCTACAAGTACTGAACGGCGTGTCGTCGTGTGGACGGCGGCCTGGAAGCCGGAGTCGCCAGATGCTGGTTGTGATAATCTAAAGTCCAACCTTCGTTAAGCATGATAAACTAAGGCGATGGTTTCCCGTGCCCTGGTCCTGCCCGCCCGTCCGGAGGAGAGTTTCTTCCTGTGGGGGCCACGCCAGGTCGGCAAGAGCAGCCTGCTTGCCGCGACCTGGCCCGACGCCCGGACCATCGACCTGTTGCTGACCGAGGAGTACCTGCGCTACCTGCAGAACCCCGGCCGCTTGCGCGACGAACTGCGCGACGCCGAGCCGGGCACGCTGGTCGTCCTCGACGAAGTGCAGAAGGTGCCGGCCCTGCTCGACGAGGTGCACTGGCTCATCGAGAAGCGCGGCGTCGTGTTCGCGATGTGTGGTTCGAGCGCGCGCAAGGTTCGCCGTGGCCATGCGAACCTGCTGGGCGGGCGCGCGCTGCGCCGCGAACTGTTCGGCCTCGTCTCCACCGAACTGGGTGACCAGTTCGACCTCGTGCGCATGGCAAACCACGGCACGCTGCCGCGGCACTACCTGACCGATCGCCCCGCGAAGCGGCTGCAGGCGTACGTCGACGACTACCTGAAGGAGGAGGTCGCGGCGGAGGCCCTGGTGCGCAACCTGCCCGCGTTCGCCGGGTTCTTGCGGGCGGCGGCGATCGGCGACACCGAGATGCTCAACTACACCAACGTCGCGCGCGAGTGCGGCGTGTCGCTGCCGACGGTGAAGGCGCACTACGGGATCCTGGAAGACACCTTGCTCGGGCGGCCCCTGCCGGCGTTCTCGCTGCGGCCCAAGCGCCGCACGATCCTGACGCCGAAGTTCTACTTCGCCGACGTCGGCGTCGTGAACCACCTGACGGCGCGCGGCCCGTTGGCGCCGGGCGGCGAGTTGTTCGGCAAGGCGCTGGAGAACGTGATCCACCACGAACTGTGCGCGTTCCGTGAGTATCGCGAACGCCCGTGGGGGATGAGTTACTGGCGCCTGGCCAGCGGCATCGAGGTCGACTTCGTGCTCGGCGACGCCGCGGTGGCGATCGAAGTGAAGTCGACGACGAACGTGGCCACCCAGCACCTGAACGGGCTCGGTGCGTTCGCCGAGGACCACCCGCAGGTGAAGCGCCGCATCCTCGTGTGTCTCGAACCGCGGCGGCGCACGCTGGAGAGCGGCATCGAAGTGATGCCGGTGACGACGTTCCTGCGCGAACTCTGGGCCGGCCGCATCGCGTGAGCGCGGTCGCTTCGGGCGCGGCTTCATCGGGGTGCGGACGACGATCGTCGCCGTTCACGTCACTTGCCGACGTGCAGCACGATGCCGTCGGGGCTGACCGATGCGGTGGTGCCGTCCGCGAACTCCAGGCCCATCCCGCTCTCGCCCGAAGTGGTTTGCGTCGCGGGGCCCAGCACCGCCAGCAACTCGGTGAACGTCATGCCTGCGTGTGCGCCGTTCGCCGGGCGCGGCGACGGCACGAGCCGGGTGCCGAGGTGCTGGCTGGTCGAGACGATGCCGTTGTCGAACTGCAGCGCGTCGGTGCGTTCCTGGCCGTCGAGGCCGCGGTACGACCAGACCATCCACGTGCCGGCATTCCCGTTCAGCATGGTCGTGATCGCGAGCGGCGGGCCGAGCCGGTCGAGAACCTGCTGGCGTGAACTTCCGAGCAGGTGGATCGGTTCGATCGGCGACGCCACGCGCATGCGCTCCGTGACGTGTCGGGGTCCTGCCACCGCGGTGACGACGATGCCCAGGGTGACGAGGCCCGCGAGCCACAGGGACGTGCGAGTACCGCGTCCGAGCGGGCCGGCGATGCCGGGCCGACGGCGAGCGGTGAGTTGCCACAGCCAGCGCAGGAACGCACCGACGCCGACCACCAGGACGACGCCGACGACACCGAGCAGCCACTCCTTCTGCGTCTTGTCGGCGGCGGCGCAAAGGCCCACGCAGGCCGAGCCGACGGGCAGCAGGGCGAACACCATTCCGCCGAGCATCTGCTGGATGCGCGAAGCGCCGAGGTGGCGCGTGCGGCGCCACGCTGCGGCCCCGAGCAGCATGGTCACCGTCACCAGCACGAGGCCACCGAGGATGCCGAGCACGAGCGGCAGGCCGTGCTGCAGTTCGAAGGCCGCACTCGGGCTCGAGGGCTGCGGCACGCTCGAGGTCCACGCTTCCCCGCGCCCGACGGCTTCGACGATGTGGTCGGCGAGCCGGCGGTTGGCGTCGTCGGCGAACCACTCGCGAATGCGCCATGCGAACAGTTCGTGTTCGGCGTTGAGGAACACGGCCAGCAGCGGCAATCCGAGCATCGGCACCAGCGTGCCAGCGACCAGCAATCGCGTCGCCGACGCGTGCGGCCCCGCGGCACCCCTTGCGCCGGCGCCGGACTCGGGCAGAGGCGGTGGAACGTCGCGGCGCTGCCGTTCGAGGTCGTCCTGCACGTCGCGCGCCGACTGGTAGCGCAGCTCCGGCTCCTGCTGCAGCGAACGCTGCACGACCTGGTCGACTCCGGCCGGCACGCCCGGCTGCGCCGACGCCGGCGCGTAGGTGCCGATCGGCAGGCGGCCGGTCAGCAGTTCGTAGAGCACGACACCGAGCGAGTAGATGTCGGCCCGGTGGTCGACGCCGGCACTGCCGTACCACTGTTCGGGCGCCATGTAGTGCGGCGTGCCCATCACCGCACTCGCGCGGGTCAGTGCCGGTCCGGGCACGCCGGCGAGCTTGGCGAGGCCGAAGTCGGCGAGTTTGACCTGGCCGTGGCGGTCGACGAGCACGTTCTCGGGCTTGATGTCGCGGTGCACGACGCCGTGCTGGTGGGCGAAGTGCAAGCCGGCACAGATCTGCGGCACGATGCGCAGCACTTCGTCGGGCGACAGCCGGCCCAGCTGCATCAGTTCGCGCAGGTTGGCGCCGTCGACGAACTCGGTGACCAGATAGCAGTGGCCCGCGCGTTCGCCGAAGTCGTGGATCGCCAGCACGTGCGGGTTGCTCAGCGTCGCGAGCGCCTTCGCTTCGCGCAGGAAGCGTTCGGCGAACTGCGGCTCCTTGGCGAGATCGGGGCGCATCACCTTCAAGGCCACGGCCCGGCCGAGGCGGACCTGCGTCGCGTGGTAGACCGCCGCCATGCCGCCCTGGCCGACGAGCGCGTGCACGGCGAGGTCGGGGAACGCGGCGGCGAGGCTGTCGATCGTCGGCGCCGGCCACGGCGGCGGGGCACCGTCGGTGGCCAGGGCCTGGCCGAGCATCGCGGCGGGGTCGGGGGAACGCGGCGCGTCGGAGTTCATGCCCACCGAGGAAGGAAAGCGGCCACGGGGTTACCGCGAATCTCCGGAAATCCCGCGGGTTGCTCGCTGGTGCAGGTCGTCGACATGCAGGAACTCGCGGCAGGGGGGCGGCATGGTGCGGTCCGGACTCGAGGGCGGATTGCGCGGTCCGCGATCGACCGGCGCAACCAGGGCGAGAGGCTAACGAAGTCGTCCGTGTTCGCGAGCCGGAGCGTCCGCGCCGCCCAGCCGCGGACTGCCCGTGCGCGCCACGCGGTCCATCGCCGCGACCAGCTGGCGCGCGATCCCCGGTTCGTGCGAACTGTGCCCCGCATCGTCGACGACCACGTAGCTGGCTTCGGGCCAGGCGCGGTGGAGGTCGTCGGCGCCGAGCAGCGGACAGACGAGGTCGTAGCGGCCGTGCACCAGGAACGCCGGCAGGTGGCGGATGCGCGCGACGTCGCGCAGCAGGCGATCGTCGGGGGTGAAGCGCTGGTTGCGCAGGTAGTGCGCCTCGAGGCGGCTCAGGGCCCAGCTGGTCGTGTCGTTGGTCAGCAGCGACAGGAACTCGGCGTTCGGCAGCAGCGTGCACGCGGCGCCTTCATAGGTGGCCCACGCCTTCGCCGCCGCCCGGGCCGCGACCTCGTCGTCGCCGTTCAGGAGGCGCCAGTAGCCCTCGAGCAGGTTGCTGCGTTGGCCCTCGGGCAGGTGCTCGGCGAAGGCGCGCCACAGTTCGGGCGCCAGCGCCCGAAGGCCGTAGAGCCACCAGTCGATCTCTACCTGTCGCAACAGCCAGATCCCGCGCAGGCACAGCGACAGCACGCGTTCGGGATGCCGCTGTGCGTAGTAGAGGCCGAGCGTGCTGCCCCATGAACCGCCGAACACGTGCCATTGCGCGATGCCGAGGCGCTCGCGCACGCGTTCGAAGTCGGCGACCAGCGCGTCGATCGTGTTGTCGGCGAGTTCGCCGAGCGGGGTACTGCGGCCAGCACCACGCTGGTCGACCAACACGACGCGGAACGCCTGCGGATCGAAGAATCGGCGGTCGGTGGTCGAGCAGCCGGCTCCCGGGCCACCGTGCACGAACAGCACCGGGATGCCGCGTGGGTTGCCGCATTGCTCGAAGTACAACGTGTGCCGCTCGGTGACGGCTAGGCGCTCGACGGCGAACGGTTCGAGCGCCGGGTACAGGCCAGGGGGTGCCATGGGCGTCTTGTCGCCGATCCGACGGGCAAGGAACAGTGTGGGGTGCGCTGGAGTCGCTGCCTTCTGGCCGCGAGCCGCGCACTATCCTGGCGGCATGATTCGCCCTCTCGCCGCGTTCTTCGTCCCGGCGGCCCTGTTCGCCGTCGCGACCACCACGCCTGCCCAGGCTCCCGCCCCGGTGCTGCGCGTGTTCCTGCTCGCGGGCCAGTCCAACATGGAGGGCCAAGGCGCCGTCGATCTCGACGATGCGCGCGACTACAACGGCGGGCGCGGCAACCTTGCGCAGTTCGTCGATGCGCCCGCCAACGCGAAGGAGTGGGGGCACCTGCGTGCCAAGGACGGAACGTGGGCGACGCGCGACGACGTGTTCGTCTCGTACCTGACGGAGCACGGCACGAAGAAGGCCGGGCCGCTGTCGGTCGGATTCGCGGTCTACGACGACCGCCGGCACTTCGGCCCCGAACTCGGCATCGGCCACGTGCTGGGGGCGCGGTTCTCCGAGCCGGTGCTGCTGGTCAAGACGGCGTGGGGCGGCAAGAGCCTGATGCAGGACTTCCGCCCGCCGAGCGCCACGGGCGACACCGGCCCGTTCTACACGCGGATGATCAGCGAGTACCGCGCCGCGATCGCCGCGATCGGCACGGACTTCCCGGCGCTCGCCAGGCACACGCCGCGCCTCGACGGGTTCGTCTGGTTCCAAGGCTGGAACGACGGCTGCGACGACAAGGCTGCGGCGGAATACGAACGGAACCTGGTGCTGCTGATCCGCGATCTGCGCGCCGAACTCGGCGATCCGGCGCTGCCGTTCGTCGTCGGCGAGACGGGCAACATCGACAACCAGGTGCTGCGCGACGCGCAGAAGAACGGTTGTGCGCACCCGGACGTCGCGACCGGCGCCCGCTTCGTGCCGACGCGGCAGTTCCTGCGCAAGGCCGAGGATTCACCGAATACCACCCACGGCCACCACTGGTTCGGCAACGCGGAGAGCTACCTGCGGATCGGCGACGCGCTCGGTCGCGCGGCGGCGGACCTCGTCGAAGCGCGGCAAGCGGCGAAGCCGACGAAGCCGCGATAGGTTGCCGCGAACGCTGCGTGGTCCCGCGGCCACCCGAGGTCAGGACAGCGGCGCCCGCTTGTGCAAGGCCGTGAGCAGTTCCTGCAGTTCGTCGCCGGCAGCGACTTCGTCCGGCAGCGTCTCGCGGACCTCGGCGGCGAGCAGGTCGCGGAAGCGGGCCTTCAACCGATGCGCGGCGACTTTCAGCGCGCCTTCCGTGGAGTCCAGGCTGCGCGCCAGTTCAGCCCAGGGTTGCCGTGGCGGACTGCCGTCGAGCACCGCGCGCAGCACCGCGAACTGCTCGCGGCGGCCGGCGGCCAGTTCGTCTTGTTCGAGTTGCCAGATGGCGCGGTCGATCACCGTGCACGCCCAGCGCCGTTCGAACAGGGCCTCGGGGTCCATGGTGTCGACCGGCTGCGTCGCGAGCCAGGCCTCGGCGTCGTCCGGATCGAGCGGCAGCAGCAGGGCGGCGCCGCCGCGCTTCTGCGTCGCGGCTCTGGCGCGTTCGTTGCTCCACCAATGGCGGGCGCAGCTGCGCAGGAACGTGCGGAAGCGGCCGCGGCCCGGCTCGGCAGAGGCGAGGTCGCCGCGCGCGAGCAGATCGGTGAACAGGCCCTGGGTCAGGTCGGCGGCGTCGTCGCGCGAAGCTCCGAGTCGTCGGTAGAAGACGTAGACCGGTTGCCAGTACGCGCCGAGCAGTTCGCCGAGCGCCTGTTCGCCGCGTTCGCCGGGTTGGCGCGCGCGCAGGATCAGGCTCCAGCGAGTCGTCTGGAAGGTCACGCGGCCAGCATCGCGCCGGCGGCGATCGCCGGCAACCCGCGGGCATAGTGTCGCCGAGCCGTGGCGACGCAGCTGCGGCGCCACGGCCGGAAGGTGGCTACTTCGGCCGTGCGACGACGAGTTGCAGTTCCTGGACCTTCGGCACCGCCTCGGGCGTCAGCGTGAACGACACGTTCATCCGCGCCTTTTCACCGACGATCGTGAACGTGCCGCGCAGCTGGTTCTCCGGCACGATCTCGCCGATGCCGGTCACGGCGCCGATGGCTGCGAACTGCGCCTTCGCCAGCGTCGTCCAGTCCGCCAGCGAACGGTCGAGCAGGAAGTTGTCGGCGGCGATCTCCGCGACGAGCTTCGCGTCCCAGGCTTGGATCATCGCCGCGACCTGGTCCTTGCGACGGGCCAGGATCGGCGACGTCGCGACCGTGCGGGGCGCCAGCGGTGCGTGCTCGAGCAGGCGATTGAGCGCCTCGTTCGCCGCGTCGTAGACCGGGCCGTAGCGCAGGTTGGTGAACGCGATCACGCCGACGCCGTGGTCGGGGCAGAACCGATGGATGCTGCCGAAGCCCGGCAGGCCGCCGGAGTGGCTGACCTTGACGATGCCGCGGCTGTCGCGATTCCAGCCGAGCCCGTAGCCGTAGAAGCTCACCGACGGATTCGGCGTCTTGCCGTCGAGCAGCACGGCCTTCGGCGACGCCCCGGAGAAGACGCGCGGCAGGTGCATCTCGCGCACCGTCGCGCGGCGCACGGGGCCTGGGTCCGCGTCGTCGCGGCTCGGCCACGCCGACAGGTGGAAGGCGATGTAGCGCGCGTAGTCGTCGATCGTCGTGATCAGTCCGCCCATCGCCGCCCCGTCGCCGTCGTGCAGGATCGGCTCGGCGAGCCATGCGCCGTCTTCCCAGCGGTAGCCGTTCGCCAGCTTGTCGGCCGGCACGTCGGCGTACTCCCACACCGTGTCGCGCATGCCGAGCGGACGCAGGATGCGGGCCGTGATGTGGTCCTGGCAGCGTACGCCGGCGACCTTGCTCACCACCTTGCCGAGCAGCACGTAGCCGAGGTTGCTGTACTCGAAGGTCTGCCCCGGTGGATTGGCGAACGACAGCCCGCTGCCGACGAACTGCTCGAGCGCCTCGCCCGAGATCGCCATCTGTCGATCGCCCCACGGATTGTCCTCGGGCAACCCCGTGGTCATCGTCATCAGGTTCGCGATCGTGATCGGCCCCGAATCGGCGGTCGGTGCGCGCACGGCGGCGAACTCGGGCAGGTGCTTCTGCACCGGATCGTCGAGGGCGAGCTTGCCCTCGTCGCGCAGCTGCAGGACCGCCATCGCGACGAAGCTCTTCGTCATCGACGCGATACGGAACCGCGTGTCGCGCGCCACCGGCAGTTTGCGTTCGACGTTGGCCAGCCCGAGGGTGCGGGCGTGCAGCAGCTGGCCGTCGAGCACGACGCCGTAGACCAGGCCTGGCAGGTGCTGCTTCTCGGCGAGGGCCGTGAACAGCTGGTCGATCTCGGGCAGCACGGCCTCGACGTGCTGGCGGCGTTGCGGGTCGACGAACGCCGGCACCGCATAGTGGCTCGCCGCCGCCTGGGCCGGCACCAGGGAGGCGAAGCAAACTGGCAACGAACGCACGCAGACGAGCAGGGCGATGCGACGCATCGCAGCATCATGCGCAAGGCCTGCGCGCGACGGAACCGGACGCCCGGCGGATCGCGTGGATCGATCGGGCCGGAGGCGTCAGGGCCAGATGCGGACGTAGAGACCACTGGTCGCGGCGACGGCGCCGGCATGCACCGCGAAGCCTTGCCAGTGCACGGTCTGGCCGATCACCGCGGGATCGTTCGGCGTCTGCTGCGTCGCTTTGGCCGTGCCGTGCGGGCCGGTCACGAACGGCGTCGTCGCCACGACGGTGGTCGGATCCAGCAGCAGCGTGGCGCCCCCCGGAAGCGCCAGCGCACCGCGGCCGGTCGCCGCGACCAGCATGCCCACTTCGTGGTGGTGGTACTCGAGCGTCACGTCGTAGCAGCCGCCGGGTGCGAAGTCGCCGCTGCCGCGCACGTACGGTTCCCGGCCTGCCGCCGCGAAGCCGCTGCCGTATTCGGCGAAGCCGCCGGTCGGAAACCAACCGAGTCCGATGACCGCCGGCACGGCGCGCGCGCCGCCGCTGCGGAACGCCGCGATCTTGCTGACGCGGAACTGGTGGCCGAGCTGCGACCCGGCGAGGCCGTCGAAGCGGTCGACGCCGAAGCCGGCGATCGTCGCCGAGGCATTCGTGAACGACGGGATCGCGAGGTCGAACACCGTGCAGCCCTTGGCGATCAGGTCGTTGCGGACGCGGAGGTTGATCGCTGCCGCCGTCTCGCCGGCGGCGATCTGCAGCTGCGAAGTCACGCCGAACACGTGGCCGTCGGTCGTGCTGCGGCCGACCACTTCGATGGTGAGCACGCCATTGGTCGCCGCCGACGTCGCGGCCTTGGGGAACGCCGCACCGAAGAACCGCGTGGTGCCACCGCCGGTGATCTCGCCGACGAACCCGGCGATGCCGGTGTCGTCGGTGCCGAACAGGCAGCCGCGCGCCGGCAGCGCGCCTTCGACGCCGGTCAGCAGGAACTCGGCCACGTTGCTCGCCGATGGCGATGGCGCGAGGCCGATCTGGTTCTGGGCGCACGCGGCGATCAGGGACGGCGCGAGCTGGGGCTCGTTCATCCCGGCCGCGAGCGGCACGACCGCGGCGTGGCTGCCGCCGATGGCGCCGGCTCGCACGCCGAACGTCGCCGTGGTGCCGTGCACGTTGACGCCGGACGCGGGATTGGCGAACGAGAACAGGATCGACTGGCCCTGGGCCACGACGGGGGAGTTGCCCAGCAGGAGAACGACGGGAAGGAGACGCATGGCCGGCAAGAGTCGACGCCGGCGCGGGCTTTACTTGGCGCTCGGCGGGAAGGAATGGGGGTGCGGGTCGTCGCAACCGGTCATGCCTTCGCCTCGGTCGTTCGCCGCCCTGCTGATGCTGGCCACCGCCGTGCGCGCGCAGGAGGCACCGGTTCGCAGCGACTACGTCGTACTGGCCGGGTTCGCGGCCGAGGACCCGTTCGACGCCGCGGTGCAGGTGCTGGCGCGCCACCATCGCGCGCGTGTCCTGCGGTTCGACCCGGCGAACGTGGCGCCGCTGCTGCCGGACCTCGTGGCGGCGGCGCCGCGGTACGTGGCGCTGGTGCTTCGGCCCGAGCAGATCGGGTTCGGCTTGCAGCGGCGGTTCCTCGAATTGGCGACCCGCCTCGACGCCGATCCGTTCGTCGACTTCGCGTTCGGCTACGTGACCGGCCGCGATGCCGCGGCCGCAGTCGCGCTGGCCCGCCGCGGCATCGAGCGCAAGCCACACGAAGCGACCAGCATCGCTCTCGCCGCGGGCGGCTGCGCGCAGTCGTCGGTGCAGTCGGTGCCTTTCCTGCTGCGCCAGCGACGGCTCGATTCGCTGCAGATCCTGGGGGCTGGCGACGACCGCACGCGCGACCTCCCGTTCTGGCGCACGAACCTGCCGAAGCTGCACGGCCGCGACGTGGTGACGTTCGCCGGCCATGGCTATCCGCACGAGATCGTCGGTGGTCCCACCTTCGCCGAGCTCGTCGGCCTCGACCTCGCCGGTTCGGTGGTGCTCAACGTCGCGTGCTACACCGGCGTGACCGGCCCCTGGTTCGAGGACGATCACGGCCGCGGGATCGTCGCGCAGCGCGAGGTGGCGTCGGCCGAGAGCTTCTGCCTCGCGGTGCTCGACACCGGCGTGCTCGGCTACACCGCCTACCTGAGCCCGCGGCCGGCCGGCCCCGAGCTCGAGACCGACCTCGCGGCGTTGGTCGCCACCGGACTGTCGCTGGGCGACGCGCGCCGGCGCGACTACGACAAGACGGTGCTGGGCGTGCTCGGTTTCGGCGAGGAACGGCTGCAACCGCAGCCGATCGGCGCCGGGGCGAAGCTGCCCGCTGCCCCCGACGACGTGCGCGACATCATGCTCGAAGGCGCGACGGGCGGCGTCGTGTTCGGCGATCCGGCGTGTGTTCCGTTCGTCGCGATGTCGGCCGAGGAGCCGGTGTCGACCACTGTGCAACTCGTCGAACACGAGTACCGCATCAAGGCCCGCTGTCCGGCGTCGGACGTGTTCCTGCACTGTTCGGATCCGACCGCACGGTGGGGCCAGACGATGGCGATGCGGGTGTACGGCCGCACGCCGATCCAAGGCCACGTCGTCGACTTCGTGGTCGACGAGTTGCGCATCGGCGGCAAGGTGCAGCCCACGCGCGTGCTCTGGGCGATCGAGGACGACCACGGCGAGCGCTTCCTGCAGTGGAAGGTGAACTTCCCGCGCGACGGGCGGGCGAACGGCGCCTTGCTGCTGACGGCGAGGGTGCTCACGACCGCCGACGAGGCGGCGGGCAAGCGGCGCGGCGGCGAAGTGCGTCGCCGTTCCGAGCGGTCGCCGGACGTGAGGTCGCGTGAGCTGCAGCCGTTCCTGCTGCCGCGCGCCGCGGCCCGCGAAGTGTCGCCGGAGGCGATGCAGGCGGCGCTCGATGCGTCCGCGGCGCTGCTCGGCGTCGAAGGTGCGCCGGCCGACGCGCTCGAACGCCTGCGGGCGCGCAAGAGCGAGGGCTTCCGTGCAGTGTGTGTCCTGATCGAGGTGGGCCACGTGCACGTCGCGACGTGGCAACTGCTGCACGCGACCTGGCAGCCGGGCGACGAACGCCACCTGCTCGGGCTCGCCAGCCAGCCCGAACTGCCGCAGTGGGGCATGTGGGCGGCGCTCGGCGGGCTGAGCTGCGCCGACACCCCGGCGGTGCGGGCGTTCCTGCTCGCACGCCTGCCGAACGAGACCGATTCCGGCCACGCCATGTCGATCGCCGAGGCACTGGCGCGACTGGGCGAACGGTCGGCAGTGGCGCCCATCGCCGCACACGTGCTCGCGTTCCGCAGCGAATGGAGCGGCGTCGAAGCGGACCTCCTGCAGGCGGTGGCGACGATCGGCGGGCCCGACGCGGTGCGCCAGCTCGAAGCGATCGGTCGGCACGCGGGGTGCACGCGCCCGGACCGCATCGCCCAGCTGCTCGATCGCCTCGACCGCGCCGCGGCGGAGCGCGTGCGGGCCGAACGGGGCCGCTGAACGCCTCGGGCCGCGCCAACGGGGAAACGTTCCCGGCCATCCTCCGACATTTTGTAGGAGGGTTCGCGCACCTGACGCGTCTGCCGCCGACGCCGTCATGACACCCGCACGCCCAAAGCCCACCGTCGCGATTCCCGAGGCCGAACTGCAGGTCCTGCGCGCCCTCTGGGACGGCGGGCCGGCGACGGTGCGCGAGCTGCTCGACCGGCTCGACAACGAACAGGCCTACACCACGGTGCAGACGCTGGTGACGCGGCTGGTCGACAAGGGCCTGGTGCGCGCCGACCGCAAGGAACTGGCGCACGTGTTCCGCGCGGTGGTGGGCCGCGACGAACTGGCGGGCCGGCAGGTGCACGACGTCGCCAGCACGTTGCTCGACGGTGCGGTGGCGCCGCTGCTGCTGCGGCTGGTCGAACAGACGAAGTTCACGCCGCGGGAGATCGAGCGGTTCCGGGAGTTGCTCGCCGCCGCCGAGAAACGGCAGAAGGGCGGTGCGGGCGGAGGGCCGGCGTGAGCTGGCTCGTCGCCAACACGGTCGTTGCCGCCGCGATCGCGCTGCTGGCCGTGGCGATCGGCCGCTGGCTGCGGCCGGCGCCGGTGGTGATGCACGGGCTGTGGCTGGTGGTGCTGCTCAAGCTGGTCACGCCGCCGTTGTGGTCGGTCGAAGTCGGCACGGCGCCGGCCCCGCGGCCGCCGGTCGTGCTGCCGCTCACGTCGCCGATGTCGCCGGACTCCATCGCGGTGGCCGCGGCGACGCTCCCCGTGGTGGCTGCGCCGGCGGTGGCCCCCGCGAGGCCGGTGGACTGGCGGCTGCTCGCCGCGATCGCGTGGGCGCTCGGCTCGGCGGTGATGGCGTGGCGGATCGCCGGTGGGCTTCTGCGCGTGCGGCGGCATCTGCGTTCGCTCGCGCCGGCGGCGCCGCGGGTCGCGCGCGAAGTCGAAGGCCTCGCCCGCCAACTCGGTGTGCGCATGCCGATCGTGCTCGACGATCCGACGGCGCGATCGCCGTTCGTCGTCGGATTGCTGCGCTCGCGGCTGGTGGTGTCGTCAGCGGGTCTGCTCGCCGCCAGCGACAAGGGCCGCGCGGCGGTGCTGGTGCACGAACTGGCGCACCTGCGCCGGGGCGACCACTGGCTCGCGCATGGGGAATTGCTGCTCGCGGTCGCGTTGTGGTGGCACCCGTTGTTCTGGCTCGCGCGCCGCGAGTTGCGGCACCACGCCGAGCTCGCCGCCGACGCATGGGCCATCGCGAGCGTGCCCGACGCGACGATCGACTACGCCGCGGTCCTGGTGCAGGCCGTGGCCCCTTCCCGCTCCGCGGTGTCCGCGCCGACCGTGCTCGCTGCGAGCACGGTGGCCGGATCCGCATTCGAAACGAGGTTGACGATGATCCTGAACGAGAACGTGCCGTGCCGCGCGTCGCGCGCCTGGTGGTTGCCCTTCACGACCCTGGCGCTCGGCCTGTTCACCACGCCGGTACTGGCCCAGTCGAAGGAACCGGACCCGGTGCAGGTCGAGATCCGCATCAACGGCAAGGAGGTCGAGGAACTGTCCGGGGCCGAACGCACGGCGCTGCTGAAGAAACTGCTCGCTGCCGAGGAGCAGGCCGAGAAGCCGGCGAAGAAGCCGAAGGCGGCGGAGCAGAAGCCGAAGCGGAAGGCGAAGCCGGCGCTGGAGCCCCTGGTGCCGACCGGCGAGCCCGAGAGCCTGCAGCCGCTCGAACTCGGCGAGCTGCTGCGTTCGGGCCTCGCCGAAGCGAAGCTCGAGATCCTCGCCGACGAAGGCCTGAAGGAGCTCGGCCTCGACGACGACGTCTGCCAGCTGCTGGACGATCTCGGCTCCGGCAGGAGCATCGACGGCTCGATCGAGGCCATCGTCAAGGCGGCCATGGACGGCGTGATGCCGATGGTCGAGAAGGAGCTGCGCGCCGATCCGGACCTGAAGCAGTCGGGCCTGACCGACGGCGTGCTGAAGCTGGTGCGTGGATTCCTGGGCGATGCGCGCAACCAGGATGCGATCGGCGAGCTCGTGCGCAAGGCGACCGGCGAAGCGATGGCCGGCGTCCAGCTGCAGCTTCTCGACGACGCGGATCTGCAGCAGTTCGTCGGCAAGGCGCGGAAGTCGGCCGAATCGGGCGCAGGCCTGATGCTCGAGGTGGCACCCGAGTCGATCGAGGTGGTCGTGGAAGAGCCTGCGGCGAAGCCGGTGAAGAAGGCCAAGAAGGCCAAGGGCAAGAAGAAGTCCAGCGACGAGATCCGCTGAAGCCACGCGGCGTTCCGCCTTGCCCCGTCGACTCGTCGCGCTACGCGCGCCGACTCGCAAAGCGACTTCGCGCATCCGCCTTGCCCGAAGCTGAGCTTCGGGCGCGGCGGATTCGTCTCAGTTGCCCTGGATCTGCCAGCTGAGGCAGTTGCTCATGCCGAAG
>JAEUHV010000249.1 GCA_016794485.1 Planctomycetota bacterium | reverse complement strand
CGCTTGCACGAGGCGGCCGTCCTTCACGATCGCCAACTGCGCCGCGCGGGTGCCGTTCGCCGTCATCCAGTTCTGCACCCAGGTGTCGAACGGCGCGAACTGCGGCGCGGTCGGGCCGACCGCGTTCCACACCACGGGCAGCGGCAGGTCGCTCGGCGCCCACACCGCGGCGAAGCGCGTGCCGGCACCGCTGCCGGAGGCCTGCACCGAGATCGGGTAGCGGTTCTGCCCCATGTAGGTGTTGAAGTTGGCCTGGTACTGCGCCGACGTCATGTCGTGGTGCGCGACCCAGTCGCCGACGTCGTCGCTGCGCCACGTCGACACGAAGCGATTGGCATCGTTGAACGCGACGATCGCCGGCCGGTTGTGGCCGTCGCCGAGCGCGTCGAAGTGTTCCTGGTAGTCGGCGACGCTGCCGCTGATCACTTCGTGCTGGCCGACCGCGACCGGCCCGAACGCGACGATGTAGCGTGGATCGGCCCCGGTGCCGTAGATGTCGATCGCGGTGACGTCGAGGCCTTGCCCCTGCGCGAGCGTGCGTTCGGCCTGGTACTGCGCCTCGGTCAGGCCGTGGCTGGTCCAGCCGGCGGCGTTGGTGAGTTCCCAACTGCAGGCGAACCGCGGATTGGCCGCCGTGCCCATCGCGGTCAGCACCTTCGGGCGGTAGCCGAGCGCCCAGTTGGTGTTGGCGAAGACCTGGTACTGCGCCGCGGTCATGTCGTGGCCGGCGACGTAGCCGGGGCCGGCGCGGTGCACCCAGACCGCGGCGTACTGCGGGGCCGCGGTGGTGCCGTAGATCGACAGGGCGATCATGCGGTAGCCCTGCGGCTCGAGGTTGGCGAAGTTGGCCTGGTGGGCGGCGCTGCCCAGGTCGTGGTAGGCCACGACCTGGGCGGCGGCCTGCGACACAAGTGCCGTCGCGACAAGGGCAAGGGAACGGAACGTCGAGATGGGGTGGGTCATGGGAATCGTTGGTTCCCCCACCCCAGCGGCCCTGGGCCCCGGTTCCCAAGGCGGATTCCGTCGGACGGCTGTCCGTCAAGTCAGGTCGTGGCGACCCGAGGGCTGATCAACGCGCGAACAGTTCGACGCGAACGGAGTTGTCCTGCGCGCCGAGGATGGTCGCCGCGACCTACAGCCGCACCGATTCGAGCCACTCGATGCGCGCCGCCTCGGCGGCCGCGCGACCGGCCTCGGCGAGCGTCAGCCGCCGTTCGAGGCCGATCACCACGTCCGTGACCTTGGCCAGCAGGTCGCGCACGAAGCCGGCGACCTGCGCGATGTGCGACCGCGTCGTCAGTTCGACGACCAGGCTGTCGAGCAGGAAGTCGGCGAGGCGCAGCCCGCCGCCGAGGTCGACCCGAGCGATGCCGGCGTCGTCGATCTCGACTTCGTCGCGAACGTTGGCGAGGGACTGTTGCGCCCGCACCAAGGCGGTGCGACCGGCATCGAACGACGAGTGCTTCGCCGTGGTCACCAGCATGCTGTCGACGAGCAGGTCGAGGTTGGCGTGCCGTTGCGACGCACCGAGATGATCGCGCGCCTGCTGCAGCGCCGACTCGGCGGCGCGCACGTTCTCCAGCACGCGGCGCACGGCCTTGACCTCGCGCCGCTGTGCCTCGATGGCGGCGGCAAGGGCGGCGCCGCGAACGGCCGCTTCGCCACCGGTCGCCAGTACCGCCTGCTCCTTGGCCCGCAGCAGTTCGGCATGGGCTTCGACGACGTGTCCGAGACCGCGCCCGACGGCCGTGTGGCGTTCGAGCTCCGCCTGGGCGGCGGCGAGCTTCGGCTCGAGTTCGTCGATCGCCGACCGCGCCGAGGCGATCACCCGCTCCGCCGCCGCAACGCGATCACGCGCGCTGCCGGTGATTCGCGCCCAGACCGCGCCAGGCCAGAGCGAACGCGCGTGCAGCAGTTCTCTAGCGGCACGTTCGGCACGTTGGCGATGCGCCTGTTCCCTGGCCACCAGGTTGTGGATGGACTCCCTGACGTCGGCGGCGCCGCGTTCCGCCGCACGCAGCGCCCGCACCTGGGCGGCCAGGGTCTGCAGGCGCGCGTCGATTTCCTGGGCATCGTCGTGCATCGTCGCTCCTACTCGCTGCAGCTCTGCAGGGCCGGCACCACGGCGTCCTCCGGCCGCAGCTCGCGCGCGCGCCCGTCGTCGAAGCGATCGGCGAACACTTCTTCGACCAGCGCCACGAACACCTCCGGCCCGCGCATCGTGACCAGCCGGTCGCGCGCCCACAACGGCTCCCTGTGGTACTGCCCGTACTTGATCGCGTGCATGCGCACGTGCGGCAGCGCCGGCCGTTCGCCGCCGTAGAACGGCACCGCGACCTGCCAATGCCGCAGCAGCGCCGCGCGCACCATCGCCGCCGTCGGTCGCAGCGCCGGCCGCCCGGCCAGCAGGTCTGCGACCTGGCCGAACACGAACGGGTTGCCGATGCAGCCGCGCGCCACGGTGACGCCGTCGACACCGGTCTCGCGCCGCATCGCCAGCACGTCGAACGGCGAGAACAGGTCACCGCTGCCGAGGATCGGGAACGCGCCGACGTGCGCCTTCACCTTGGCGAGGAACGGCCAGCGGCTCGGGCCCACGTACTTCTGTTCGACGCTGCGCGGATGCACGGTCGCCGCGGTGATGCCGCGCGCGATCGCCCCGTCGAGGATCGTCCAGAACCGCCGTTCGCCGTCCGCCGAGTCGTCGAAGCCGCGCCGCATCTTGACCGTCACCGGCACGTCGCCCGCGACCGCCTGCAGCACCGAGTCGACGATCGCCAACGCCGTGTCCGGATCCTGCAGCAGCCAGCCGCCGCGCCGGCGGCCGAGCACCTTCGCCACCGGACAACCGAAGTTGACGTCGACGACGTCGTAGCCGGCATCGACCAGGTCGCGCGCGGCACGGCCGAACGTCTCGGGCCGGCTGCCCATCAGCTGGCCGCCGACCGGGTGATCGAGTTCGGGCACCGCGAGGATGCGTCGCCGCAGCTTGCCCTTCTGCAGCACCTGTTCGTCGATGACGACCTCGGCCAGCGCGTAGCCGGCCCCGTGCTCGCGCGCGACCGTGCGCATGGCGAGGTCGCTGTAGCCGCTCAACGCCGCCTGCACCGCGGGCAGGCCGATCGTCACCTTGCCCAGCATCAGCGACGGGAACGGAACCGACGGCGCCGCGGTCATCCGCCGGTCACCGGCGGCAGCGCCGCCTTCTTCAGGAACAGCACCGCGAAGCAGGTCGCGTCGAACAACAGCCCGCGCGGATGCTCCGACGCGAACGCGCCGTTCTTCTGCTGCCGGGACAGGATCTGCAGCCCGCCCTCGTAGTACCAGTCGCGCCCGTGGATCAACGCGACGCCGTGCAGCTCGCAGGTGCGT
Organism: Planctomycetota bacterium; assembly: GCA_016794485.1. Taxonomy (GTDB): domain Bacteria; phylum Planctomycetota; class UBA1135; order UBA1135; family UBA2386; genus UBA2386. The sequence continues at coordinate 2,704 of JAEUHV010000249.1, read as the reverse complement.
TCGAGGCCGTAGAGGTAGTAGTAGAAGTTGTCGTCGGCACGATCGATGTAGCCCGGGTTGTTGCGCACGCAGAACTCGGCGCCGAGCCACGCGAACCCGGACTGGATGCCGGCGTCGATCTTCGGCATCACGTCGGCCTTGTTCTGGCCGCTGCGCAAGAGGCCGAAGCGCGAGATCACGAGACTACCAACGCCGGCCGCCGTCATCGAGCCGTAGGCCGGCCGGTCGGGCGTGTGGTACGCATAGCCGCGCGTCGGCACCTGCACGGGCGCGCTGCGCGTGCGCGTCGCGGCATCGCCGGCGGCAGCCGCCTGCGCCGCCAGTTCCTTGTAGGTCGTCAACTCGAGCGGCAGCGTGCGCCCTTCGTGCGGCACCGCGACGTCGAGCTGGTAGGCCGCGGTCGCGCGCCACGTGGTCGGCGAGATCTCGAGGCCGCACAACGACGCCGCGTAGAGCCCGAGCAGCCCGTATTGGTTGACCGAGTTGTCGAACCGCGCGCCGGCCGTGTAGTTGAAGGCCATCCGGTAGCCCGGCTTGCTGCGCGTGTCGATGTTCTGCAGCAGCTTCGCCAACCACTCGCCGGCGAGCTTCTTGTCGGCCTCCGAGAGTTTGCGTTCGCGCGGGGCCGCCAGCTGGCCCGAACGCAGCAGGTCCGCCTCGCCGGGCGCCGTGTACCACTCGGCGAGCGCCATCAGCGCCACGCCCAGCGAATAGCTGTCGACCAGTTCGCGCCGCCGCAGTTCGTCGAACGCCGCCACCACCACCGGATCGTCGTGCGGCACCTCGGCGTGCAGCAAGGTCAGCAGGCCGAGGGCGATCCGCCCCGAACCGTAGGTGCGTTCGCCGTCGGCCTGGTCCTGCAGGTGCTTGCGGCCGAGGTCCTTGAACTCCCGCTGCAGCCAGCCGGCACCGCTTTCGATCGCCTTGCGCACGTCACCACGGAAATCGGCGTCCTGGTTCTGGTGCACGGCCTTCAACGTCCAGGCATCGCTGACGAGCAGTCGACGGCAGCTGCCCTTCTTTTCTTCGTACGCGAGCGACACTTCGCCGCGGAACTTCGTCACCACGCCCTGCGCCGCGTCGAACGTGCGTTCGATCGTCACGGTGCCGACGGCGTCGTGCTTGCACAGCGGGCGGATGAAGCGACCGAGCGCCGCCTTGCCCTCGCCAGGCCGCACCTCGGGGTCCTCGGTCGCCACCGCGAACGTGAACGTCTGCGCGCCGTCGGTGCCGGCGGGTGCCGCCTTGCCGGTCACGACCAGATCGCCGAACGGCACGATGCGGCGGAAGCGCAGCTTGACGTCGCCGTCGAGCCGCAGGTCGAACGCCAGCGCGCGCAGCACGTCGCGCAGGTCGCGCGGCTCGTCGGCGACCGCACGCTGGTCGGCGGTCAGCTCACCCTGGCACAACCACGGCGTCGGCACGAGGTGCGGCAACAGACCGTCGGGGACCTTGTCCTTCGCTTCGACCTGCCGCGCCGCCGCCATCGTGTCGGCAACCCCGCTCTTCGCATCGCAGGTGCGTTCGTACTCGGCCGCCCCACGCAGCGGCAATCGCCACGCCGTGGGTGCCGGATGGGAAGCCGCCTGGGCGATCGACACTCGCGGCAGCACGGCCGCAAACAACGACACGACGAGGATTGGCGCGGCGAAAGAGCCCGACGAGTTCATGGCGGGCGACAAGCGTAGCGGCGTCGCCGCCACTCGGCGTCAGTTCACTGCGTCTTGGCGATCCGGATCTGGTAGACGCCGCTGCTGTTCTCTTCGGCCCAGACCGCGAAGACCTGGTAGCCGCTGGAGTAGAGACGACCAGCCCGCGCATCGAGGGCACTGTCCTGGTTGAGCGGGGAAGTCGCGTTGCCAGGGAACTCGTTGGTCGACGAGCCGAGCGCGGCGACGCGCAGCTGTTTGCGGTTGGCGATCGTCTCGCCGAAGGCCAGGTACGGCCGCGCACCGAGCGCCACCAGGTGCGGACTCGAGGCTGGGCGCGTGTCGTCGAAGTTGAGGCTCGTCGTCGGCGTGATGCTGTAGAACGACCCCGCCGAGGTCCCGCTGCTGGCGCGAACCGTGGCGACTCCTTGCCCGTTCACTTCGACCCAGGCCACCATGACCCGAGAGTACGACTGCTGATATCCACACACGGTGCTCGCGTAGGCGTCGCGCGTCGGGTCGACATTGAGGCCGTTGCTGGTGCCGCCGTCCAACCAGGTCCACTCGGAGTCGAACACGTCGTAGGCGGCGAGGCGCACATGCTGGACGCCGCCCGAGTACTCGGTCCAGGTGAGAACCAGCGCAGCCGACTGCCCGCAGACCTCAGGCTGCCAGGCGGGTTCCGCCGGGTTGAAGTTGCGGCCGGTGGCGCCTCCACCGTCGAGCCAGGTCCAGGTCGACGTGCCGACCGCGAACCGGCGCACCCGGATCTGCCAGATTCCGAAGCCGTCGGCTTCGTAGAACGCCAGGTAGAGGTTGTCGAGAACCTCGGCAAGGACCGGCGCATCTGCATCCTGGGCCGGATCGCGGTTCAGCCCATTGGCCTGGTTGCCATCGACGAACGTCCAAGCCGGGCTCGTGGTGCTGCCGTTCCATCGGGCGACCCGCACCTGGTAGCGGCTGGTGCCAGGATTGCGTTCGGTCCACGTGGCATAGACGCCGCCGTCGACCACCGCGAGTCGCGGCCGTTCCGCACTGCCGGCCGGGTCGAAGTT
>JAEUHV010000213.1 GCA_016794485.1 Planctomycetota bacterium | reverse complement strand
GTGATGGTCAGCTGACGCAGTCCGGCGGACACCGGCAGGTTTGCGGTCAACTGCTGCAGGCCGACGACGAAGAAGGTCGCCCAGAGCAACGGGCGCCGGAACACGGTGGCGAACACCATCGCGGCGGCTGCGTACGCGATGCTGCCCAGGGCCATGGCGCCGGCGAAGACACGCAGCGGCCCCGTGTGCACGCCGTCGGGCCAGATCTCCCCATGCACCGCCATCGCCCCGTGGATGACGGCCACGGCGAGCGCGGCAACCGTCGCGCCGATCACCGCCGTCGCCACGAAGCGGCCGAGCAACAAAGGCACCTTGCCGACCGGGCGCAGGAAGAGGTACTGGAACGTCCGGTCCTCGAGCGCGCCGTGCACGACCTGGATGCCAAACCACGACACGAACCACGGAACCACCACGCCCCCGACGATCCACCACGCGAGTACGCAAACCAGGTTGGCCCCGTTCGCACTTTCAGGCACGCGCGCACCGAGCAGAAGCGTGCCGAGTCCGAGCACGGCGAGACCGGCAGCGATCACCCACGGCAGGCGCCCCCGCCCAACCCGCACGGCCGCTTGCCGGGCGGAGATGGCGATGGTGCCGAAAAAGCCGGATCCAGGCAGGGGCGGCGTCATCCCAGGAACTCCCCGAACAAGGTGGCCAGGTCGTCGCGCATGGGAACCACCTCGCGAACGTCCGGCCAGCGCGCGAGCAACCGGGTCAATGCAGGCAGGAACTGCGCCGTACCGCTGGTGGCGACTTCGATCGCGTCCGTACCCACGAACCGCACCTCGACGACTTCGGCCCAGGTGGCGAGTTCCGCGGCGAGGCGACGCGGTTCGCCGACGACGAGGCGCACATGGCTTGGCCGGTCCGGCAGCTGGGCCCGCAGCTCCGCGACCGAGCCCTGGGCGACGATGCGCCCCTGGTGCACCAGGACGGTGCGATCGACGACGGCCTCGAGCTCGTGCAAGACGTGACTCGACACGAGCACGCCCACACCCCGGCCCGGCAACGTCCGGATCGTGGCGGAGAGTTCCGCGCGCGCGACCGGATCGAGGCCGGTCATGGGTTCGTCGAGCAACACGAGGCTCGGCCGATGCGCCAAGGCCTGCGCCAGCCGGACGCGCTGGCGCATGCCCTTGCTGTACTCGCCGATGCATCGGTGCATGGCGTCGCCGAGGCCGAGTTCGTCGAGGACTTCCTGGGCCCTGGCCCGGGCGGCGCGCGCATCGAGCCCGTGGTAGCGCAACATCCAGGCGACGAACGCCGCACCGCTCAGTTCTTCGTACAGCGTTTCGACGTCGGGGCAGAAACCCATCCGGGCACGTGCCGCCCGCGCATGGGCCGGACGCCCCTCGATCTGCACCTTGCCTTGGCTGGGCCGCAGCAGCCCAGCCGCCAGCTTCATCAAGGTCGACTTGCCGACGCCGTTGCGACCGACCAGCCCGACGACTTCGGTTCCGACCCGGAACGTGACCTCGAGCAGGGCGGCAATGGAGCCGTACCATTTCGTGGTCTTCTCGAATTCGAGCAGCGGCGGCGCGGCCCCGGTCACGACAGCACCGCTGCGACCCGCAGTCGCGCCCTGGCTCGCCAAGCCAACCCTGCCACCAAGCCACCGAGAAGGGCGATCGACCCGCCGACGGAAACTCCGCGCTGCGGCAATCCGGCCATGGCGCGCGCGACCACGCCCCCTGCGTGCCATAGCGAAAGGCTGCCGTGCAGTTCGGGCGTTCGCAGCACCCGACTGGCCACGAACCCGATTGCAGCACTCCCGACGACCAGCATGCAGAACACGACCATGGCCGTGTTCGGTTGGCGGCAGCCGAGCGACGCCAGCACAGCGATCGCCGTCCACACCCCGGTGAACAGGCCGAGCGCCGCGAGCGCGCGGAGCATCGGCCACGCCGAGGTGGTCAACAGCGTCCAATCGTCGGCGAGCAGCACCGCGGTCACCCACAGGGCCAATGGCACGGCGACGGTGATCGTCGCGACCAACAAGGTGGCGCCGACCCACTTCGCGACGAGGTAGCCGATCGGCGTGATCCCGCGCGTCCAGTAGAGTTCGAGTGCGTTCGTGGCCCGGTCCTTGGCCACCGTTCGGGCCGCCACCAAGGTCGTCAGCAACAGCGCGAAGACCATCCCCGGCATCACCTGCAACACCGGCTCGACGTAGAACTCGACGCGAAACGGGTCGAGGGCGGCGACCTCACGCGCAGCGGGAGTCGCCAGGCGGTTGCGCAGCGAAAGCGGGCCGAATTGGATCACGCCGAAAACGAGCAGGAGCATCGCAAGACGGATGAGTCCTGGAAGCAGGCAGACGAAGAACAACGCGATGCCCCAACGCGTGCGAAACAGGCCAACTGCTTCGAGCCGCGCCAACGGCCATGCGCGCAGCAGCGGCGGCACCGGTCGGAACTCGGCTCGACGGTAATTCAGTCGCGAAGTCATCAGGTGGTTCCCCGACCTTGGTCCGCGGGACCGCCGACGACGCTGAGGAACACGTCCTCGAGTGACTGCCGGTGCGGCGAGAAACCACGTACCGCGGTTCCCGCGGCGGCTACCGCTGCGAAAACCTCGGCGTGGGTGACTCCAGCCCCCAGGGAGAGGTCGAATCGCCCCTGCCCCAATGCCGTCGCAGTGCCCAGTCGCGCCAAGGCCGCGAATACGACCTGGTCGCGCTCCGGCGAAGCCGGTTCGATCGTCAGGCGATGCTGCCGCTGGCCGCCGCGCGTCAGTTGGGCCAATGGTCCCGACGCGACCACACGCCCCCGTTCCAAGACGACCGCGGCGCCACAGACCGATTCGACGTCGGGCAGGATGTGCGTCGAGAACACAATCGACTTGCCGAACTCCGCCGCGATCTGGCGGACCAGGCGCAGCATTTCCAGGCGGCCGCCCGGGTCCAATCCGTTCGTCGGCTCGTCGAGCAACAAGACATCCGGATCGTGCACCAGCGCCGCTGCCAGCTTGGCCTTCTGCCGCATTCCGGTGCTGTAGCCTGAAACCAGGCGGTATCGCTGTTCTTCGAGCCCCACCAGAAAGAGCACTTCGTGAGCTCGGCGCCACGCGTCTCGCCGAGGCATGCCGCTCAACATCCCGAGGGTCGCCACCATGTCGAACCCAGAAACTTCGGGCAACCAGGCATCGCGCTCGGGCATGTAGCCCACATGCGAGCGAACATCCGCGGCACTGGCGTCGGCCGGAAGGCCCGCAAACTGGATCGTCCCCTGGGTCGGGCGCACGAGGCCAAGCAGGGCTTTCAGGACCGAACTCTTGCCAGCGCCGTTTCGACCGAGCAGGCCGACGGCCCCTTCGCCGAACTGCAGGCTCAGGTTCTCCACGGCGACGTGGTCGCCGTAGCGGATCGTCAGGTCGCGCACAGCGATCGTCATGCCCCACCCTCAGGAGCGGGTTCTGCGCCGAGGCCCGCACTACGGCAGGCGGCGGGAACTCGCACCTGGATCTGGTCCCCCAGCGCCGAGTGCCAACTCTCGAGCGCTTGCGCGCTCCGGCTGGCCAAGCACAGCCGGATGTCCAAACGACGCTCTTCGAAGGTGGTGGGCCGAAA
>JAEUHV010000138.1 GCA_016794485.1 Planctomycetota bacterium | reverse complement strand
GCCCTGGGCCAGCCGCTGCGCGGCGCCGGGCAGCGGCCGCTCGGAGCCGAACCCGTGGTAGTCGGCCGCGAGGTTCCTGGTGTAGGCCTTCGGCGCATTCTCGGCGAACAACCAGGCACTGTGGGCCGGCCCCGTCGGTTCGAGCGGCCACGCCAGCACTTCATAGGCCGGCTCGCTGCCACGGCCCGGCGTCTCGCGCGCGTCGGGCGGCGACACCGCGATCTGGAACGCGTAGTGCTTGTTGGCGAACCACGCCACGACGCCAGGAGGCGGGTCGGGCTGCTGCACGAGGTCGCCGACGAACACACCGTCGGCGTGCAGCACCAGGTCCAGCCGCGCCTGCAGATGGTCGAGTTCGGCCGCGGTCTGTGGCAGCGGCAGTGGCTGCACCGTGGCCAGCATCAACTCGGCGATCCTTGCGGCGCGGCCTTCGATGCGGACCGAACGGGCCGCCGAGGCCCACGGCAGCCACAGCGTCGCTGCGATCAGCAGGACGCCGAACAGGCCGTACCAGGTCGACGGATTGGCCCACCAGGAGGGCCGCGACACGAGCATCGCCGCAGTATCGTGCCCCGCCATGCCGTGTGCCAGGATCGACCTCGCTGCGTTGCCGCCGCTGTTGCGCTCCGTCGGCGACCGGATCCGCGCCGCCGGCGGGCGCGCGTGGACGTGCGGCGGCACGGTGCGCGACCAGCTGCTCGGCCAGGCGCCGCGCGACTACGACGTCGCCACCGATTTGCGGCCCGAACAGATCGCGGCGGCCTTGCCCGAGGTCGACCGGCGCGACGAGCGGTTCGGTGTGTGCCGCCTCGCGGGACCGCCCGAGGTGTCGATCACCACGCTGCGCCGGGAAGCCGGCTACCACGACCAGCGCCGACCCGACCGCATCGAGTTCGTGCACGACCTGGCGGTGGACGCCCAGCGCCGCGACTTCACCGTGAACGCGCTCTACGGCGACCTGGCGACCGGCGAAGTCGTCGATCCGGTGGCCGGACTGACCGATCTGCGCCGGCGCACGCTGGTCGCGATCGGTGATCCCGCCGAACGGTTCCGCGAGGATCCGCTGCGTCTGCTGCGCCTGCTGCGGTTCCACGCCCGTTGTGGTCTCGCCGTCGATGCGGCGACCGCGGTTGCGGCGCGGGCGGCGGCACCGGAGGTGCGTGGGGTCGCGGTGGAACGGGTCTACGACGAGCTGACCGGTTTGTTCACCGGGCCAGGACGCGGCTCCGGCTTGCGCGCGTTCGTCGACCTCGGCCTCGCGGCGGCGCTGCTGCCCGAGGTTGCGGCGATGGACGGCGTGCCGCAGCCGCCCGAATACCACCCGGAGGGTTGCGTGTTGACGCACGTGGCGCTGGTGCTCGACCACGTGCCTGCCGGCGATCCCGTGCTCGCATGGAGCGCCGTGCTGCACGACATCGGCAAACCGCCGACGTTCGTGCGCGCCGCCGACCGGATCCGGTTCGACGGCCACGACGTGTTGTCGGCGAAGATGGCCGATGCCGTGTTGCTGCGGCTCCGTGCGCCGAACGACGTGCGCGCCGCGGTGGTGGACATCTGCGCCGACCACATCCGCTTCGCCACGGTGCGCGACATGCGACCGCGCCGCCTGGAACGTTGGTTGCGTTCGCCGCGATTCGCCAAGCACCTCGCGTTCCATCGGGCCGATTGCCTCGGCAGCCACGGCAAGCTCGACCGCTACGAGTTCGCGGCCGCAGCGTTGGCGGCGCTGCCACCTGAACGCCCGCGCCTCGTGGACGGCAAGGACGTGCTCGCACTCGGCGTGGCCAGCGGTCCAGCCGTGGGGGCCCTGCTCGCGGCCCTGGAGGCGCAACTCGACGAACTGCCCGTGGCACCGGACCGGGCGACCGCCTTGGTCCTGTTGCGGGATCTGGCCACAGCCCGTCGTCAAGACCTCGGTCCCGAGGCCCGATAGCGCCCTCGTGGCCTAGGGCGGATGGCCCAGCCCACGAGGAGACCATGACCCTGCGCAACCTGAGCGACCAAGGCTTCGACGACTTCCGCAAGCAGCGCAAGCGGATGCAGGCCAGGACCGGCGAGAAGTCGGCCACCGTGCTGTACGACAACTCGGCGCTGCGCGAACTCGAACAGGTCGAGGAACGCGAGGTGCGCGAACAGCAGCTCACGCGCGAGGTGCACGACTTCTTCGCCGCGGCGACGCGGCAGGCCGCAGCGATCGTCGACCGCGTCGCCAAGGACGTGCAGCTGGAGACCGGCGCTCGCGTCGAACAGGAGATGGAGGCGTTCTTGTTCGAGTCGCTGGCCCGCATGAACACGTTCGTGTTGAACGTGCTGCACCAGAAGCGTGGGCCGATCGCCGAAACGCAGATGGAGCCGAAGGTCGGCAACCTCGTCGGGCAGCCGCTCGACGAGTTCCGCTGGGCGGGCACCGCGGACGTCGGCGACAAGCACATCGGCCAGGACCCGTTCGCGGTGCCGGTCGACGAAGTGCAGCGCGAGTTCCGCGCCGCGATGGGCGCCGTCGCCGCGGACAGCGGCAGCGTGCCGATCGACCAACACCTCGTGGCCACGGTCGACGACGAAGCCGGCAACGGGACGGCGGCTGCACTGCCCGCTGTGGCACCGATGGAGCGCACGACGGCAGCCCCGGCGCCAGCACCCGCTTCGTCGAAGGCGGCGTCCGTCGCACCGAGCGCGCCCGTTGCGGCCGGCAAGGCTGTGGCCGCTCCGGCCAACCCGCCGGCTCCGGCCAGCGCGCCCGCAGGCGCTGCCGACGCGGACCTCGAACGCTTCAAGAACGCGTTGAAGGCGCTGGTCCGCCAGGGCGTGATGAATCGCGACGAAGCGCTCGCGGCCTGGCAGGCCCGACTGGCGGCGATGGGCGTTTCGAACTGACCTGCCGTTCAGGTCAACGCGATCGCCCGCGCGATCCACCGCGCCGGGACGATCGCCGCAGCGATGCCCGCGGCCAGCCACGCTTCGCCTGCCGCCAGCGTCAATGCTGCGGTGTAGAGCATCGTGCCGAGCAGGAGCCACGTCATCGAAGCCCGGATCGCGCCGCGCGACCAGTCGCGCACGATCGCAACCCGACGGACGAACAGTGCGAGCGGCAGCACCGCCAGCGCCGGTGCCGGCCACCAGCCTCCTTGCACGTGCAGCAACACGCCCGCGACCACGACGGGCGGTACGAGCTGGGCGAGTACGACGACGCTGCGGGCGGGCCTCTGCTGGTCTTCGGCGATGCCCAGCACCGTGACCGCGACGATGTAGAGCCCGTAGCCGATCGCCGCAACGAGCACGTGCCCGGCGTGGTCGGCGCTCGCGGTGGCACCGATGGACGCTGCGGTGAGCAGGTTGCCGGCGCGCAGCAGCCCCATGCCCAGCACCGCCAGCACGACCAGGCGCTTGCTCAGGAAGTCGTACGCGAGCACCAGGGCCGCGAGTCCGGCATGGTGCAATCGGCACGGCGACAGCAGCAATGCCAACGCGAGCATGGCGGTGCCGAGTGCCACCGCGAAGCCGAGGCCGACCTGGCCCGACGGCAGCGGGCGCTCCGGCCGCTGCCGCGCGTCGACGTGGCGGTCGGCGATGTCGTTCCACACCATGCCGGCGGCGTAGAGACTGGCGCTGGCCAGGGCCGCCCGAACCACCAGTCCGTCACACGGCAACCCCGCCAGGGCCGCCGAAGCGACGACGTCGGCGGCGGGGGAGAACACGGTGCCCACGCGGACGAGGCGCAGGATCGACAGCAGGGACGGCACGGACCGAGTCCTAGCCGCGCGGGAGGTTCACAGCAACTGCAGGATGTCGTTGTAGGTGACGAACAACAGCAGCATCAGCACGAACACGAGGCCAACGACCTGGCTGTAGCCGAACACCCGGGCGCTCACCGGCGAGCCCTTCACCTTCTCGATCAGCAGGAACATCAGATGGCCGCCGTCGAGCACCGGAATCGGCAGCAGGTTCACGAAGGCCAGGTTCAGGCTCAGCATCGCCAACAGGTACAGGAACCAGCTCAGGCCGCGTTGGGCCGCTTGGTAGCTGACCTGGCTGATCCGGATGATGCCGCCGAGGTTCTTCGCGCCGACGTCCCCCGTGACCATGCGCTTCACGGTCACGTACAGCTGCTTGATCATGTCGACGGACAGGTTGGCGCCGATGGCCAGCGCCTGGCCGAACGACTCGGCACGCATCATCTCGGTGCGCAGCTTCGACTGCGGCACGAAGCCGGCGTCGAATCGCGGCGTCTGCAGCGGCGTGATGGCGAGCCGCGTCGTCGTCGACAGGGCCAGTTCGCCGGTCGCCGGTTCCAGCGTGACGCTGCGGTCGTCGGCGCGGGCCACCTGGATCGCGAGTGGTTTGTCGGCGCTGCCTTCGACGATTTCGCGCAGGTCGTCGAAGGTCCGAACCGGTTGGTCGTCGACGGCGACGATCCGATCCCCGGCCCGCATGCCGGCTGCGAAGGCGGCACTGTCCGGCGCCGGCAGCAGCAGCATGCTGTCGTCGGGCTGCAGTGCGACATGGTCGGAGAACGCGGCGCGCTCGGCCGGGCTGGCCGCCTGTTCGAGCAGCACGGCCTGGCCGCCCCGTCGCACCTGGACCCGCAGGTTCGCCGGGCCGGTGCGGGCGACATCCAGGCTTCCGCCGAGGAACGGCACGTCGTCGACGGCCAGCACGACGTCGCCGCGCCGGAGGCCAAGGCGCTGCACGAAGGGTTCGTCGGCGCGCAGGCCGCGCACGGCCCGCGGCAACAGGCGGACGCCGAGGCGGGCCGGTTCGGGTGTGGCGTCGGCAACCGGAACGATGCGCGCGTCGACCTCCTGCTCGCCACGCCGCACGCGCA
>JAEUHV010000101.1 GCA_016794485.1 Planctomycetota bacterium | reverse complement strand
GCGCCCACGTGCAGAAGGCGCTGCTGATGCAGCTGCTCAAATAGATGGTCCGGCGCAGCAGCCGGCCAGCACCGCAGCGGTGCTGGCGGCTGAGCGCCTCCGAAGATGCTCGGGCCCTGGCGGGGCAGCGGTCAGGGCCGTGGCGACCGAAACCCTTCGGCGGCGGCAACCTCGGCAAGACCCGTGGCGAGCCCGATCGACGCGCGGAAGCCGAGGGCCTCGGCCGCCGGCTGCGGATCGCACACCCACCCGACGGCGGCGACTTCGCGCAGCTTGTCGCGGCTGAAGTAGCCCGGCCGGTTCCACAAGCGCGCCCACAGGTCGGCCGCATGCGCGGCCACGGCGACGAGGCCGAGCGGTACCCGCACGAGCCGAGCGCGCCGGCCGCATGCGTCGGCGATCGCGACCGACAGCGCGTGCATGTCGCTGCGTTCGGGGCCATCGAGCGGTAGCACCAGACCACGCGGGGAAGCCGCGAGCGCCCGCAGCACGGCGGCGACCACGTCGTCGGCGTGGATGACGGACACCGGTGCCGCCCGGCGCGGCACGAACACGAGGGGCGCGGTGGACTGCTTGAACAAGAGCCGCGTCGCCGCGTCGCCAGGCCCGTAGACGATCGGCGGCCGCAGGATCGTGTGCAAAAGCCCGCTGCCCACCACCTCGAGTTCGCCGCGGCGCTTGCTGGCGCCGTACATCGACACCGGCCTCGTGCGTTCGGCCGGCAGTGCCGAAGTGGCGCCGTCGCAGCTCGGGCCGGCGGCAGCCAACGACGACACCAGGACGAAGTGCGCCCCCGGCGCACCGGCCTGCACCGCCCGGACGAGGCGCTGTGTGCCGGCGACGTTGACGGCGTCGAAATCGGCGGCCCGGATTCCCTTCAAGCTGCCGGCGAAGTGCAGCACCGCCGTGACGCCGGCGGCGGCGGCCACGAGCGGCCCCTCGTCGGACGCGGCGAGGTCACCGGCCACGCAACTCGCCGCCGGCAGGCCGGCGCGCACGGCTCGCCCCGGGTCGCGCACGAGGCAACGCAGGCGCGACGGCGGCACCCCGACGCGCAACAATTCGCGCACGCAGCGCCCCCCCAGGAACCCGGATGCACCGGTGACCAGCAGGACCCCGTCGGGGACTTCGGGCAATTCTGTCTGCGCCAAGCGGGGAAAAGGGTTTTGTCAGGGTCAGGGCGGAATCTACCATCTCGCCCCCCAGCCTTGGACATCTTCCAGAAGTGTGAAGGATTCGGCCGCGCCCGCGAACTGCAGGCGATGGGCATGTACCCCTACTTCATCCCGTTGCACGGGAGCGAAGGAACGGAGTGCGAGATCGCCGGCAAACGGCTGATCATGATCGGCAGCAACAACTACCTGGGGCTGACGCACCACCCCAAGGTCCGCGAAGCTGCGCAGCAGGCGATCGCCCAGTACGGCACATCGTGCTCCGGTTCACGGTTCCTGAACGGAACCCTCGAGCTGCATGAAGAACTGGAGCGGCGCCTCGCCCTGTTCATGGGCCAGGAAGCGGCCCTGTGCTTCTCGACCGGCTTCCAGACCAACCTCGGCGCGATCTCGGCGATCTGCGGCAAGGACGACCTCATCCTCTGCGACCGCGAGAACCACGCTTCGATCATCGACGGCTGCCGGCTGTCGTTCGCGAACGTGCGCAAGTGGAAGCACAGCGACGTGGCCGACCTCGAGCAGCACCTGCAGCATGGCAAGGCCCAGCAGAAGGGCATGCTGGTCGTGGTCGACGGCCTGTATTCGATGATGGGCGACCTGGCCCCGCTCAAGGAGATCCGGGCCCTGGCGGATCGTTACGGCGCCCGCTTGATGGTCGACGAAGCCCACGCCGTCGGCGTACTCGGCAAGCTGGGCCGTGGCGCGGCCGAGCACTGCGGCATCCACCCCGACCTGGTGATGGGCACGTTCAGCAAGAGCTTCGCCAGCCTTGGCGGCTTCATCGCTGGCCCGGCCAACGTGATCCACTACATGCGTCATACGGCCCGGGCGCTGATCTTCTCGGCGTCGATCACCCCGGCCTCGGCCGCGGCGGCGCTCGCCGCGCTGGACCTGATCGAGCAGAAGCCGGAGATGCGCACGCGTGTGCTGCAGCTCGCCGACCGCGTCCGCAAAGGTCTCGCGGCGATGGGATTCCAGACCGCGGGCACCCTGGCGAGCCCGATCGTCCCGGTCGTCGTCGGCGACCAGGAACGCATGCTGCGCCTGTGGCGCACGCTGTTCGAATGCGGCTTGTTCACCAACGCGGTGACCCAGCCGGCGGTGCCGCCGGGCCAGGACCTGATCCGCACCTCGTTCATCGCCAGCCACACCGACGCCCAGATCGACCTGGTGCTGGAACGGTTCGCCGAGGCCGGGCGCCGCTGCGGCATCCTGCAGGCGACGCCGCCGAGTTCGCACGCCGCCGGCCGTTGATCGGCCGCGCGCCCGCCGCGCCGCGAGTCTTCACCGCAGCTTCATCGAAGCCGCCACTGCGCCTTCATCGCAGCTTCTAGCTTCGCTGGCACTTCACCTGCACTTGCGGGCCGAAGCGACCGAAGCCCCGGAGACTCCCCGATGAACTGCACGTTCCTGTCCGTCGCCGCCGCGACGGTGTTCACCTTCGCCGAAACCTGTGTCGCCCAGGACAAGGCGATCACCGCCGATGGCTCGAGCACGGTCGAACCGATCACCTCGGCCGTCACCGCCGAGTTCGTGAAGACCCACCCCGACGTGCGCGTCTCGGTCGGTGTCAGCGGCACCAGCGGCGGCTTCCGGCGGTTCCTCGTCGGCGAAACCGACATCTCGAACGCGTCGCGCGCGATCAAGAAGGAAGAGATCGAGAAGGCCGCGAAGGCCGGCATCGAGTACCTGGAATGCCTGGTCGCGTTCGACGGCCTCACCATCGCGGTGGCCAAGAACACCGAGATCTTCGGCAAGGACAAGCCCGTGCTGACCATGGGCGAGCTCGAGCTGCTGTGGAGCCGCGAAGCCGAAGGCGTGGTCACCAGCTGGAAGCATCTCGGCAGCCGCTTCGCCGACGCCAAGATCGTGCTGTCGGGCGCCGCGTCGACGTCGGGCACGTTCGACTTCCTCACCGAGGTCGTGAACCACAAGGCCGGCGACACCCGCGCCGACTACTTCGCGACCGAGGAAGACCAGGTCCTCGCCGAGCAGACCAGCAAGAACGTGCACGCCTTGACCTACTTCGGCTACGCGTTCTACCTGCACAACCAGGAACGCGTGCAGCCGATCGCGATCGACCCGCGCCGCACCTGCGTCGACGCTCCCGCCGACATCCTGGCGCAGGTCAACGAGAAGCGCGCCAAGAACGGCAAGAAGCCGATCGCCAACGGCGAGGGCGATCCAGCCGGCGTGCTGCCGGACGTCGACACCATCGGCAGCAACGCCTACCAGCCGCTGACGCGCCCGCTGTTCGTCTACGTGAACAAGAAGTCGGCGGCGCGTGCCGAGGTGAAGGACCTGCTGAACTTCTACCTCGACGAGAAGCACATCGGCAACCGCGAGTTCGTGCTCGACGTCGGCTACGTCACCGCCCAGCGTCGGCTGCGCGATGCGTCGCGCGCGATCTTCTCCGGCATGATCCCGGGCAGCGCGTTCGGCGGCGAGTTCGGCAAGCTCACGCCGGCGCTGATCGCCGAGAAGTACACGGCGCACGCCAAGGCGGCGGCGACCCCGTCGGAAGCCAGCGGCAAGAAGTGATCGTCGACTCCGCGGGAACGCACCCAATCCAACCGTGCAGGTCCACTTGAGCGCTTTGCCGCGGATCCCCTCGCTCGAGGCACCCCGCAGCCGCCGCCTCTTCGAGGCGGCGGTGCGGCACGTGCTGCTCGGTTGCGGCCTGATGGCGGTCGTGATCGCCGGACTCACCGCGTGGACGTTCTTCGCCGGCAGCGTGCCGTTCTTCGAGAAGGTCGGGCTCGTCGAGTTCCTGACCTCGGTGCGCTGGGCCCCGATCACCGTGCCGGAGGAATACGGCACGTTCGCACTGATCGCCGACACCGCCGTGATCACCCTGATCTCGCTGCTGGTGGCGGTGCCGCTCGGCGTGATGGCCGCGGTGTTCCTCAGCGAATACTGCTCGCCGCGGCTGCGCAAGGTGTTGAAGCCCGTGCTCGAGGTGCTGGGCGGCATCCCCACGGTCGTCTACGGCTTCTTCGCACTGCGCACGATCACGCCGTGGCTGCAGGAGTTCTTCCCCTCGATCGGGTTCTGGAACGGCATCTCGGCCGGCGTCGTGATGGGGTTCATGATCCTGCCGCTGGTGGCGAGCCTGTCGGAGGACGTGCTCTACGCGGTGCCGCGCAGTCTGCGCGAAGCGGCCTACGCGCTCGGCGCCACGCGCG
>JAEUHV010000251.1 GCA_016794485.1 Planctomycetota bacterium | reverse complement strand
CCAGCCGATGCCGGTCGAGGAGCAGGTCGTGATCCTCTACGCCGGATCGTCCGGCCTGCTCGACACCGTGCCGCTGAACCGCGTGCAGGACTTCGAGAAGAAGTACCTCGCGTTCGTGCGGGCATCGCACGGCGACCTGCTGAACTCGTTGCGCACCGAGAAGAAGTGGACCGACGCGATCCAGAAGAAGTGCGACGAGATCGGCGCCAAGTTCAAGGGCGAGTTCCTGGCGTGACGAGGCAGGCGCTCGGCCTCGGCCGCGCGCTCGACGAGCGACCCTTCTCCCTCAGCTGACCTATGGCGAACCTCAAGGAACTCCGCGGCCGCATCAAGTCGGTGGCCAGCATCGCGCAGATCACCCGCGCGATGGAAATGGTCGCGTCGATGAAGCTGCGCAAGGTGCAGGCGAAGGCGCAGAGCTTCCACCCGTACGTCGACGAGATCCGGCACATGATCGAAGCGCTGGCCGGCAAGGTCGGCGGCGAAGGCGACGTGCCGCTGTTCCGGACCCGGGACGTGCAGACGGTGGGCTTCTTCGTGGTCGCCTCCGACCGCGGCCTTTGCGGCAGCTACAACAGCAACCTGCTGTTCGGCCTGAAGAAGGTCGCCGATGCGCTGCAGGCCGAGGGCAAGAAGGTGAAGTTCTGGGTCTACGGCCGCAAGGCCTACGCCTGGTTGACGCGCCGTGGCTTCACCGTCGAGCGCTTCTTCGTCGAGCCGCCGCTCGACAAGGCCGACTTCACCGCGGCCAAGCTGGTCGGCCAGGCGCTGGTCGACGCGTTCACCACCGGGGTCGTCGACGAGGTGCGCCTCTACTACACGCGCTTCCAGTCGATGATCAAGTTCGTGCCGACCGACGCGCCGTTCCTGCCGATCCGCACGATCGCGGTCGGTGAGGCGAAGCAGCCGCAGAAGTCGTTCGAACTCGACTTCCTGATCGAGCCGGACGCGACCACGGTGTTCAACCGGCTCATGCCGCGCTACCTGGAGACCGTCGTGTTCGACGCGATGCTGCAGTCGCTGACCAGCGAACACGCCAGTCGCCGCATGGCGATGAAGGGTGCCACCGACGCCGCCGTGCGCATGCAGAAGGGCCTCAAGAAGGTCTACAACCGCGCCCGTCAGGAGAACATCACCAAGGAGCTGCTCGACATCGTCGGCGGCGCCAGTGCCGTCAGCTGAGACGGCCGAACCATCCGCATTCCGAGATCGCATTCATTCCGAGGACGACCGAAGTGACGACCGCAAGCCAAGTGCAAGGCAAGATCCTGCAAGTGTTCGGCCCCGTGGTGGACGTGCAGTTCCCCGAGGGCCACGTGCCGAACCTCTACAGCGCCATCACCGTCGTCGACAAGCAGCGCGGCATCGACCTCGTGCTCGAAGTCGCGCAGCAGCTCGGCAACTCGTCGGTGCGCTGCGTGTCGATGTCGTCCACGGACGGCATGAGCCGCGGCATGCCGGCGACCGACACCGGCGCCCCGATCTCGGTGCCGGTCGGTGATGCGACCCGTGGCCGTCTGTTCGACGTGCTCGGCAGAGCCCTCGAAGTCAACGTGCCGCACCCGCGCACCGGCAAGCCGATGGCCCCGGTCGCCGCGAAGGCGACGCTGCCGATCCACCGTCCGGCGCCGAAGTTCGAGGAGCAGCAGCCGATCAACGAAGTGTTCGAGACCGGCATCAAGGTCGTCGACCTGCTGTGCCCGTTCGCCAAGGGCGGCAAGATCGGCCTCTTCGGTGGTGCAGGCGTCGGCAAGACGGTGCTCATCCAGGAGCTGATCCGCATCACCGCGGTCGAGAAGGGCGGCTTCTCGGTGTTCTGCGGCGTCGGCGAGCGCACCCGCGAAGGCAACGACCTGTGGCTGGAAATGGCCGAGGCCGAATACACCGACGCGAAGGGCCATAAGGCCAGCGTGCTCGACAACGCCGTGCTCGTGTTCGGCCAGATGAACGAGCCGCCCGGCGCCCGCCTGCGCGTCGCGCTGACCGGCCTGACGATGGCCGAGTACTTCCGCGACCAGGAAGGCAAGGACGTGCTCCTGTTCGTCGACAACGTGTTCCGGTTCGTGCAGGCCGGTTCGGAAGTGTCGGCACTGCTGGGCCGCCTGCCGAGCGCCGTCGGTTACCAGCCGACGATGGCGTCGGAAATGGGCGCGCTGCAGGAACGCATCACGTCGACCAAGAAGGGTTCGGTCACCTCGATGCAGGCCGTCTACGTGCCTGCCGACGACATCACCGACCCGGCCCCCGTCGCGACGTTCGCGCACCTGGACAGCACGATCATCCTCGAGCGCCAGATCGCCGAACTCGGCATCTACCCGGCCGTCGATCCGCTGAAGTCGACCTCCAAGATGCTCAGCCCGGCCATCGTCGGCGAGGAGCACTACAAGGTCGCCCGCGACGTGCAGCGCACGCTGCAGCGCTACCAGGACCTGCGCGACATCATCGCGATCCTCGGCGTCGAGGAACTGTCCGAAGAGGACAAGCTGGTCGTTTCGCGCGCGCGCCGCATCCAGCGCTTCCTGTCGCAGCCGTTCTTCGTCGCCGAGGCGTTCACCGGCACGCCGGGCAAGTTCGTCAAGCGCGAAGACACCGTGCGTTCCTTCAAGGAGATCCTCGAAGGCAAGCACGACGGCCTGCCCGAGTCGGCCTTCTACATGGTCGGCTCGATCGAGGAAGCCGTCGCACGCGGCAACAAGTGATCGGACCGGACAACAGACGCCAACGACGCAGGTAACCCATGGCCGCCGAACTGCACCTCCGCATCGTCACTCCGGACCGCACGATCGTCGATCGCAAGGTCGCCGGCGTCTCGTTCCAGGGCGTCGACGGCAGCTACGGGATCCTGCCGCAGCACGCGCCGCTGATGACGGCGATTTCGAACACCGGCACCGCGACGATCACCGAACTCGACGGCAAGTCGAGTGAGTTGTTCGTCAGCGACGGCTTCGCCCAGGTGCAGCACAACGTGCTGACCCTGGTGTGCGAAGCGGGTGAGTTCGCGCACGAGATCGACCTCGAACGCGTCAAGGCCGCGGAAGCCAAGGCCCGCGAGAAGATGGCCGGACTCGACCGGCTGTCCGCCGAGTTCCTCAAGGCCGAAGCATCGCTGCGCAAGGCGCTCGCCCGCGAGATGCTGGCCCGCCGTGGTTCCGGCAGCGGCACGCTCGGCTGATCGCGCCCCGGTCGCGAGATCCGGCGTGACCCACCCGGCGGCGTTTGCCACACGGGACGAGTCGACCGCATGGGCGCCGTTCCGCTGTCGAAATCCCCGACAGCGCGCCCCTTCGAGGTTGGTCAGACGCGCCTAAGGTCGGCTGCGGCCCGTGCGCGATACACGGTCGGGGCCCGCAACGGCGGCAATGCCAGCGCAGCCGCGCCGGCTGGCCCGCGCAGGGAGAGGACGCATGACCGACGACCCGGGTCTTCAGGAACTGGTGCACGACTTCGTCACGGAGTCGCGCGAACACCTCGGCAGTGTCGAGGCCGACCTGCTCAGCCTCGAGGCGAAGCCCTCGGCCGCCAGCGAGACGATCAATCGCGTGTTTCGCGGCGTCCACTCGGTGAAGGGCGTCGCCGGCTTCCTCGGCTTCGACAACATCAACAAGCTGGCGCACTCGCTGGAGAGCGTGCTCGACCTCGTGCGCAAGGAACGGCTCGGCATGTCGCCCGAGCTCGCCGACGTACTGCTCGGCGCCACCGATCGCCTGCGCGACCTCATCGAGCACGTCGCGGACAGCAACGGCATGGCGATCGACGACCAGATCGGCAGCCTGCAGCGCTTCCTGGATCCTGGGCTCGCGCCAAGGCCCAAGGCAGCCGCAGTCGAAGTCGGTAGCGACGAGTGGCTCCTGCAGCTGTCGTTGGTGTTGCCGCGCATCGCCTTGGCGGCGTGTTGCCCGGCCGCGGCCATCGTCGAGATCGTCGGCCGACTCGGCCGTGTCGCCCAGGGTGGCACCGACCTGTGTGCGCGCGCCCAGGGGGAACCGAGCCGCGACCCCGTGGTCGTCCAGCTCGTCACCGCCAACCCGCCGGAGACGGTGCGCACCCAGCTGCACCTCGAAGCCGACGAGATCGTGGTGTTGCAGGCGCGCAAGGGGTCGGGCGCACCCGACCTCGCGCAGGCGGCCCAACCGCAGCCGATGCCCGCGGCGACCACCCCCGTGGAGCACGAGCCCGGCGCCGAGCCGCGCGCCGTGGACAGGCCGGAACCGGTGCCGGCGAACAGTGCAACGGACAAGCCCAAGCCCGAGCCGGCCAAGCGGGATGTCGCGGTCGGCGCCAGCGCCGACACGCACGCCGACTCGATCCGGGTGTCGGTGCATCTGCTCGATCGGTTGATGAACCTCAGTGGCGAGCTCGTGCTCGGCCGCAACCAGCTGCTGCAGGCCCGTTCGAGCGGGAACGAGAAAGGCCTCGCGGTCGCTTCGGCACGCCTGAGCCAGGTCGTCAGCGAAGTGCAGGAAGCGGTCATGCAGACGCGCATGCAGCCGATCGGCACGCTGTTCCAGCGGTTCCCGCGGGTCGTGCGCGACCTCGCCAGCAAGCTCGGCAAACGCTGTCGGCTCGACATCGAGGGCAAGGACGTCGACCTCGACCGTTCGATCCTCGAGGCACTCAGCGATCCGCTCACGCACCTGGTGCGCAATTCGGTGGACCACGGCATGGAAATGCCCGAGCAACGTCGCCAGGCCGGCAAGCAGAAGGAAGGTGTCGTGCGCCTCGGCGCCGCGCAGCAGGGCGGCAACGTGCGCATCGAGATCTCCGACGACGGCCGTGGCATCGACCCGGTCCGCCTGAAGAAGAAGGCGCTCGAGAAGGGCCTGATCACGCCCGAACAGGCCCAGTCCATGTCGGATCGGGAAGCCGTCCACCTGATCTTCGCGCCGGGCTTCTCGACGGCGGAGAAGGTCACCGACGTCAGCGGCCGCGGGGTCGGCATGGACGTCGTTCGCTCCAACATCGAACGCCTCGGGGGCCACGTCGACGTCGACAGCGTGGTCGGCAAGGGCACGACGATCGCGATCACGATCCCCCTGACCCTGGCGATCCTGCCGGCGATGGTGGTCTCGTGCGGGGCACGGCGCTACGTGCTGGCCCAAGCCAATGTCGCCGAACTGGTGCGTGTGCGCGGCGGCGAAGGGGCTGCCCGCATCGTCGCGATGAACGGCCGCGAGGTGCTGCGGCTGCGGGGGCACGTGCTGCCGCTGCTGCGCCTGCGCACGATCCTCGGGGAACCGCAGGCTGCTCCCGGCGAAGACTCGACCATCATCGTGGTCGAAGCGGCGAACCTCCGCTATGGCCTCGTCGTCGACGCACCGCCGGATGCCGAGGAGATCGTGGTCAAGCCGCTCGGTCGCCACCTCAAGAAGCGCATCGAGTACGCCGGCGCCACGATCCTCGGCGACGGGCGCGTGGCGATGATCCTGGACGCGAGCGGACTGGCCGAGGCCGGGCACGTCGGCGTCGCCAGCGCTGCCCCCGAAGTGGCCGAAGTCGCAGAGACCAAGGACCAGGAGACCGCCGACCTGGTGCTGTTCCGCAACCATCCCGGCGAGACCTTCGCGGTGCCGCTCGGTCTCGTCGAACGCATCCAGCGGGTCGCCGGTACCGAGATCCAGGAAGTCGGCGGCCAGGCGATCTACGCCGAGGGTGAGCGTGTGCTGCCGATCGTGCGCCTCGAGAGTGTCGTGCGCGCGCGACCGGTCGAACCGACGGCACGAGTCTCCGTGCTGGTGTTGCGGCTCGACCGCCAGCAGTTCGGCGTCGTGGCGCCGACGATCGAGGACATCCAGGCGATGACGGTCCGGATCGACGACCGCACCCTCGCCGAACCCGGCGTGCTCGGCAGTTTCCAGCTGAAGGAACGCACGGTGCGCCTCCTGGATCCGACCGCGATGGCGAAGAAGGCGCTGCCGCAGTTGTTCGTCGATGCTCCGCCGACGGCTGCCGTTCCGGCGACGGCGGCCCCGAAGGGACCCGCCCGAGTCCTGTTCGCCGAGGACACCAAGTTCTTCCGCGAGCACGTGACCCGGGTGCTGCGCGGGGCCGGCTTCGACGTGACTCCGGCCGCCGATGGCGAACTCGCCTGGCAGGAACTGCAGAAGGACGGCGCCAGGTTCGACATCGTCGTGAGCGACATCCAGATGCCGAACTGCGACGGCATCGAACTCACGCGCCGGATCCGTCGCGAGGAGCGCCTGCGTTCCCTGCCGGTCGTCGCCCTGACCTCCCTCAGCAGCAAGGAACACGAGGCGGAGGGGCTGGCCGCCGGGGTTTCGGCCTACCTGGTCAAGCTCGACGATTCGGCCCTGATCGCGGCCGTTCGCCAACACGCTGGAGTGACTGCATGAGTTCGGCCCACGACAACAAACACGTCTGCTGCCGCATCGGCGGAATGCTCGTCGGCATCGGCCTCGGCCAGATCCAGGAGATCAACCGCCTGGTGGAGCCGACGTTCGTGCCGTTGATGGAGCCGTGGCTGCGCGGTGTCATCAACCTGCGCGGCAGCCTCGTCACCGTGCTCGACCTCGGCATCCTCGTGCGCGGCCAATCCACCGCGACCCCGCCGAAGGCGCGCACCGTCGTCACCGAGATCGGCGACGAGGTCTGTGGCCTGGTGGTCGACGAAGTGGGCGACGTGGTCGAGTTCGAGGCGAGCGCGATCGAACCCCTGCCGAACCACATCGCACCCGAGCAGCGCCGCTGGTTCCGCGGCCTCGTGCAGATGCACGGGGAGCTGCTCTTGATCGTCGACACCAGCGCGATCCTCCAGATGAGCAACGACTCCGGCATGGTGGTCGCCAAGTGACGTCACTGGGCAGGATCCGGGTGCTCGTGGTCGAGGCGGACGTGCATGTCCGCCAGGGACTGTCGCGTCTGCTGGGCCTGCACGCCGGCATCGAGGTCATCGGCGCGGCGATCAGCGGGCGCACGGCGATCCCCAAGGTCGCCAGCTACCGGCCCGATTGCGTCCTGCTCGGCGTCGACGAGACCGCCATCGACGGCTTGGAGTTGCTGCAGCACCTGCAGCAGTCCCATGCCGACACGCGGCGCGTGGTGTTGGCACCCACGGGTGCAGCACCGGACCTCGTGCAACGCCTGACCCAGGCCGGCGCCAACGAAGTGGTCGCTCGTCCGACCGGCCCCAACGACGCCGCGATGGAGCGGCTCGGCCACGACGTGCTGGCTCCGATCCTCCGTCTCGGCCGCCCGACCCGGCCCGCAGCGCCTGCCGACGGCGGTGCCGTGCGCGGACCGGCAGGTCAGGCAGTGGCGGCGATCCTGGCCGCGGGGAGCCCGGCTTCGCCGACCCCGGTTGCGCCGCCTGCCGCGTCGGCTTCGCCGCTGGCGCCGACCCAGGCGCCGCCGCCGTCGGTGTTGCCACGGCAGCCAGGCCGGATCCAGGTCGTGGGCATCGGCGTCAGCACCGGTGGGCCGAAGGCCCTCGGCGAACTGCTGCCCAGATTGCCGGCGGACTTTCCGCTGCCGATCCTGCTCGTGCAGCACATGCCGCCGAAGTTCACCAAGAGCCTGGCGGAGTCCCTGGACCGCGCGTGCAAGCTGCGAGTTGCCGAAGCCAGTGACGGCGATCGGATCGAACGCGGCCGCATCCTGATCGCTCCCGGCGGCCACCACATGAAGGTCGTACGGACCGAACTCGGCGAGTTCGTGCGGCTGACCGACGACCCGCCGCAGTGTTCGTGCCGGCCGTCGGTCGACTACCTGTTCCGTTCGCTCGCCGAGATCTACGGCAGGTCGGTGCTCGGCGTCGTGCTCACCGGCATGGGCGAGGACGGATGGATCGGCTCCCGGGTGATCCATGCCGCCGGTGGCCGGATCCTCGCCCAAGACCAGGCGACGGCAACGGTGTGGGGCATGCCGCGCGGCCCGATCGAAGCGGGCATCGCCACCGCCATGCCGCTCGAACACATGGCCGACGCGATCGTCCAGGTCGTACGAGGTGCCGCATGCAACTGAGACCCGGAGAGATGCCGCTGATGCGGCAACTGGTGCTGCAACTCGCCGGCGTCAGCCTCGACGACAGCAAGGGCTACCTGATCGAGACGCGCATCGGTCCGATCGCCGAGAAGGCCGGTTGCGCGAACTTCAACGAGCTCTACTTCAAGCTCCGCTACGGCGGCGAGCCGGTGCTGACGCAGCAAGTGGTCGACGCGATCACGACGCACGAGACGACGTTCTTCCGCGACGGGGCACCGTTCGAGGCCTTGCAGTTCAAGCTGCTGCCGGAAGTGCTCGACGCGCGCGAGCGCCTCGGGCAGCCGAAGAAGCTGCGCATCTGGTCGGCGGCGTGCAGCACGGGCCAGGAGCCGTACAGCATCGGCATGGTGCTGCACGAACTGCTCGGCGACCTGCGCGGCTGGGACATCCAGATCCTCGCCACGGACATCAGCAAGGGAACCATCGAGACCGCCGAGAAGGCGGTCTTCCCCGACCACGACATGGTGCGGACGTCGCGGCCCCAGCTGGTGACGAAGTACTTCGACAAGGTGCCGGGCGGCCATCGCGTGGTCGAACCGATCCGCAAACTGGTGCAGTTCCGGACGCTGAACCTGCTGTCGCCGCTGTTCGGCCTCGGGCCGTTCGACATCGTGTTCCTGCGCAACGTGTTGATCTACTTCGAGCCGGCGACGCGGCGTGACATTGTGCAGCGCATCGCCGGAACCCTGTTGCCGCACGGTTGGCTGCTGGTCGGCGCCTCGGAGAACCTGATGGACTGCGGTCCCCAGTTCGTGCCGCAGACGCACTGCCGGGCCACGGTCTACCAGCCGGGCGTGGTCCTGCCGACGAAGTGACCGCAGTCTTCCGCTCCCCACCGCATCCTGGAGAACCGGTCGGCAAGCCCCTAGATTGCCGACCTTTCCGCCGCTGCACAGAACCCGCATGAACGCATTCCACGCCCTCGGCCAGGGCCTCGTGTTGGCCCTTGTGTTTCCGCTCGCCGTCGTTGCCGCCCAAGACCCCGCACCGGGCAAGGGCAACGTGAGCGACATTCCCGAGTGCAAGGACATGAAGAAGACCGCGAGTGGTCTCGAGTACGGTTTCCTGAAGCAGGGGCCCGAGGGTCCCACGCCTGGGCCCGACGATCTCGTCCAGGTGCACTACACCGGCTGGCTGACCGACGGCACCAAGTTCGACAGCTCGCGCGACCGCGGCGAGCCGACCGAGTTCGGCGTCAACCAGGTCATCAAGGGCTGGACCGAAGGACTGCAGCTGATGACGGTCGGGTCGCGGGCCAAGTTGGTGATCCCGGGCAACCTCGCCTACGGCGAGCAGGGCTCGCCGCCGAAGATCCCGGGCAATGCGACGCTCGTGTTCGACGTCGAACTGCTGCGGATCACCAGCATGCCGAAGCTGCGCCCGGCGACCCCGGACAAGCAGAAGACGCTGGAGAACAAGATCAAGTGGGAGGAAGTGGTTGCCGGCAAGGGTGACGGCCCGGGCGAGAAGGACGGCGTCGCGCTGCGCTTCGCGATCTGGAAACAGGGCGGCGAGCTGCTCGATTGCTCGGAACGCCAGCGCGGCTTCCGGCTCAGTGGCACGACTTCGACGCTGCCGCTGCCGTTCCTCGGCGATCTGGCGAAGCTGTGCAAGCTCGGCAGCGTGTTGCGCGCCGAAGTGCCGCAGAGCCTGTTCCCGAACGCGGGCTGCGACACGGTGTGGGAGCTCGAGCTGACCGCCATCAACAAGCTGCCCGAGTTCCGCAAGCTCGACCCGCAGAAGACGGTGAAGACGCAGAGCGGCCTCGAGTACGAGGTGCTGGCGCAAGGGGAAGGCGAGTCGCCGAAGGCCACCGACACGTGTGTCGTGCACTACTCGGGCTGGCTCACCGACGGCACCATGTTCGACAGCTCGCACGCGCGCGGCGAGCCGGCGACGTTCCCGCTCAACCGGGTGATCCGCGGCTGGACCGAAGGTGTGCAGCTGATGAAGCCGGGTGGCCGCTTCCTGTTCTCGATCCCGGGCGACCTCGCCTACGGCACGCGCGGCTCGCCGCCGAAGATCCCGGCCAACGCGACGCTGGTGTTCCTGGTCGAGCTGGTCGAAGTCAAGAAGTGACGCCCGGTGGGCGGGCAGCGCCGAGTTGCCCGCACGCCGCCATGACCGAGCGCCCCTTGGTGATGCGCCGGCGCACGGCGAGGCCGTGCGCGCGCAGGCGCGCGACCCACTGCACGATCTCGTCCTCGCTGGGGGCCCGCGCGATCGGGGCGGTGCCCGGGTTGTAGGGGATCACGTGCACGAATGTGCGACCCAGCGGTCGCACGAACTCGGCGAGCTGCGCGGCGTCGCGTTCGCCGTCGTTCACTCCCGGCAGCAGGCACCAGTGCACGCCGAGCGCCAGGTTCTTGCGCTGGCGGAACGCGACCAACGCCGCCTGGATCTCGGCCAGCGGGTAGCGCACCGAGTTTGGCATCAGTTCGGCGCGGCGCGCTTCGTCGGCGGAATTCAGGCTCAGGGCCAGGCCGAGCCGCTTCCACCCGAGCGCGCGCAACGCCGCGATGCCGGGTACGTGGCCGACGGTGCAGATCGTGAGCCGTTCCTGTGCATAGCCGAGGCCGTTGCGGTCGGTCAGCACCGCGAGTGCTTCGAGCAGTCCGGGCAGGTTGTCGAGCGGTTCGCCCATGCCCATGAACACGATCGAATCGGGCCGGCGTTCGCGGCACTGCAGCGTCACCTGGGCGGTGATCTCGCCCGCGGTGAGGTTGCGGACCAGGCCGAGCCGGCCGGTTTCGCAGAACGTGCACGCGCGCGCGCAGCCGACCTGCGTCGACACGCACAGGCTGAGACGGCCGTGCCCCATCGGCAGCGCCACGCTCTCGACGGCCGCGCCGTCGGCGAACTGCAGCAGGCGCTTCACCACGTCGCCGTGGTCCGCGGGCTCACGCCGTTCGGCGGTCACCTGAGGCAGGGCGAGGGTGGCTTCGCTGCGCCAGCGGGCGCTGGCCGCGTGGCCGAGGCCCATGGCCTCGGGATCGAACTCGCCCGTCAGGACGGCCGCACGGTGGACCTTTGCCGCGACGCCGGCTCCCTTCTCGACGCCGAACCAACCGTTGGCGTGGGCGGCGAGGGCTGCGGCGGTGGTCGCGAGCAGATCTACGGGCATGGCGATGGGACGCGAAGCTACGCGAACGCACTTGGCGCGGGAACGCCCGCTTGACGGCGTTCACTTGGCATGGCAAAGTAGGCACCTCGCCGCGGGTCGGTCTCGCTGCGCCGACCCCACTCGCCCCTGATGACCACCGTCCCGCCTCCGTCCGCGACCGTGCCCGTGCTGCAGGCGCGCGGCGTGTTCCGCTTCCGCACCGTCGACGGCAAGCAGCACCCGGTCGTGCGAGACGTGTCGTTCGGACTGCGCCCGGCCGAGTTCGTCGCGGTGATGGGGCCGTCGGGCTCCGGCAAGTCGACCTTGCTGCACATGCTCGCCGGTCTCGACAAGCCGTCCGCAGGCCAGATCCTGCTCAACGGCGACGACCTCGCCGCCGGCGACGAGGAGCACCGCGCCGCGATCCGCAGGAAGCGCATCGGCTTCATCTTCCAGTTCTTCAATCTGCTGCCCGACCTGACCGTCCTCGAGAACGTCACCCTGCCGTTGCGCATCCTCGGCGACAACCCGCGCCGGCATCAGGCCCGCATCGACAGCCTGTTGCAGTTGCTCGGCGTGCAAGGTCTGAAGGACCGTCTGCCCCAGGCCCTGTCCGGTGGCGAGATGCAGCGGGTGTCGATCGCCCGCGCGCTGTCGACCCAGCCACCCTTGGTGCTCGCCGACGAACCGACCGGCAACCTGTCCAGCAAGGCCGGAGAAGAGGTGATCGCGCTGCTGCGCCAGGTCGTGACCCGGCTGTCGGCGACGATCCTGCTGGTCACGCACAATCCTCGCGACGCCGCCGCGGCCGATCGCGTCCTGTTCCTGCACGACGGCGCCCTGCGCGCCAACGCAGAGCTCACCGGAGGCCCGTTCCGTGTCGCTGACGTCTTTTCTCGTCTTCAGGAACTGGGCATCTAGTTCCCTGCGGGTCCTGCTGACCCTGGTCGGCATCGGACTCGGCACGGCGATCGTGGTGGCCATCTACGTGATGGACCACAACACGATCCAGAGCCGGCTCCTGGCCCAGGATCCGCAGCGGGGCCTCGTCGATCTCGAAGTCCTGCCCAAGGACGCGAACGCACAGCCCACGGCCGTGGTCGCGGCGTTGCGGGCCGTTCCGGGTGTGCAGGACGTCGCCACCTGGCGCGAGGCCGTGGGCGTGGCGCAGGCGGGCAAGGAACCGCTGCAACTGTCGGTGTTCGGGCTGGCCCCGGTGCCGGCGGGGGCGTTCGCCCACTACGTGGTGCACTCGGGCCGCGATCTGCAGGTGCAGGACCTCGACCCGGGCAACCGCGGCATCCTGCTCGGCGGCGAGGCCGCGCGCCTGCTCGGCGTCACCGCCGGCCAGAAGCTCGCCCTCGGCGAACCGCCGGCCCTGCAACGGGTCGAGTGCCGCGACGGCCGGCTCGTGCCGGTCGACAGTGCGCCCGGGGCCGAACCGTTCCGCACCGAGGTCACCGTCGTCGGCGTGCTCGAACCGACGCGGCTCGGCAAACGCGGTGGCGGGCTGATGGCGGTGTGCGACCTCGACCTCTGCAGCCGCCTGCGGCCGCTCGGCGGCAATCTGTTCCACCTGTTGCGTGCGCCCGGCACCGACCTCGACCGCCTGCGCGGCGACCTGCTCGGCGACTACACGGTGCAGGACGCCCGCGGGGCGATGATCGGCGAAGGTGCCGACGAACGCGCGTTCCGCAACGGTCTGAAGGTGCTCGGCGGCCTGGCTCTGCTGCTCGGCATGTACGTCGTGTTCCAGACGCTGTCGCACTCGCTGGTCGCGCGGGTGAAGCAGCTCGGCCTGCTGCGCTGCCTCGGCACCGGCACCGGCGCGATCACGCGCATCTTCCTGTTCGACGCGCTGCTGCTCGGCGTGCTCGGCAGCGCCTTCGGCATCGGTCTCGGACTGTTGCTGGCACGCTGGCTGCAATCGAACCAGATCAGTTCGCTCGGCATCGGCAAGGAGTGGTCGACGTTCGAGGTGCCGTTGTTCCCGGTGCTGTGGACCGGCGGTCTCGGCGTGTTGTTCACCCTGGCCGGCGCGATGTTCCCGTTGGTGCGCGCCCGCCAGGTGCCGGCGCTGGACATCCTGCAGGCGCGCGGCCTGGCCCCGGCCAAGGACGACGGCGTCGACCTGTTGCGCGGCGTGCACCTGTGGATGTTCGGGCTGCTCGCCGTGGCGCTGCCGCTCGCCTACCTGTCGATGACGCCGCTCGCGGTCGAAGAGGGCAGCGAGACGCGCATGGTGCTGGCCCAGCTGGTCGGCATGCTCGGCCTGTTCGGTAGCGTGCTGTTGCTGGCGCCGGGCCTCACGTCGTGGCTCGGCCGCGGCTTGTTGCTGCCGTTGCGGCCGCTGTTCCCGATGGCCGGCTGGCTCGTCGGCAAGGTCCTGGCGCGGTCGCCGGGCCGCGTCGCGGCCGCCGTGTGCGGCCTGTCGGCGGTGCTGCTCGCCTTGCTGGGCCTGAAGGGAATCACCGCGGCGCTGCGCGCGGACGTGCACCAGTTCAGCAAGGCGGCGATCGACGACCGCCTGTTCCTGCGTTGTCGGCCGACCACGGCCGACGTCGCGGCCCGCATGGCGGTGGTGCCCGGCGTCGCACGCATCGAAGCGTTCGAGGGCGAGGAGCGCGGCGGCGGCTTCCTGTTGCGCGGCCTCGCCGTCGAAGCCGCGGCCGCGGTGGGCGGCCCGTTGGAGAGCGATCCGCGGTTCCCGGCCCGTTATGCCGACACCCGGGCGCGAACGCTGGTGGCGAGCCGCCGCCTCGCCAAGGCCAAGCAGTGGGAGCCCGGCACCCTGGTCGCCTTGCGCGACAAGAACGGCGTGCCGGTGTCGTACGAAGTGCTGGCGATCGACGATCGCGCCGGGTTCGACTCGGACGAACGTGCGTTCGCGATCTGCGCCCCACACTGGTTGCGCCAGGACTTCTGCGTGCCGTCCACCTGCGTCGAGTGGATCACGCTGCGCCTGGGGCCCGGAGCCGACGGTGACGCGATCATCGCCGCGGCGAAGAACACGCTGCCCGACGTCGCCCGCGCCAAGACCGGCCAATCGATCCGTGACTACCTGACCCGCGACGTCGACAAGGACTTCCGCCTGTTCGACTTGCTGCTCGGGCTGATGATGGTGCTCGCCGGCGTCGGGCTGCTGAACGGCATGACGATCGCCCTGCTCGGCCGACAGAAGGAACTCGGCGTGCTGCGGGCGCTCGGCATCACGCGCTCCGCCCTCGGCGGCAGCTTCCTGCTCGAGGGGGCGGTGGTCGCGGCGCTGGCGTCGCTGCTGTCGATCGGACTCGCGATCCCGCTCGGCTCGGTGCTCGTGTTCGGCATGAACCAGGTGGCGCGCCTCGATGCGCCACTGGTGCTGCCGTGGACGTGGTTCCTGGTCGCGCCGGCGGCGGCCTTCGCCACGGCGATCGTCGCGTCGCTCGTGCCGGCCCTGCGCGCGCTGCGGCAGAGTCCGAGCGAATCGGTGCGCTGCGAGTAGACGGCGGGCGGCCCGCTGGAATGGCCCGCGGCCAGCGGATACGACGTTCGCCCTGATGACGACGAAGCGCTCTCCCTGGCAGCGGACCCACACGTGCGGTGAACTCGACCTCGCGCACAAGGACCAGGAAGTGGTCCTGAACGGCTGGATCGAGAACCACCGCCACCACGGCCAGCTGGTGTTCCTCGACCTGCGCGACCGCTACGGCGTCACCCAGATCGTCGTCGACAGCGAGGCCAACGGGATGGTCGCGGGCACGTTCGAAACGGTGCGCCGCCTCGGTGCCGAGGACGTCGTGTCGGTGCGCGGCAAGGTCCGCCCTCGCGACGCCGACAAGGTCAACAAGAACCGCAGCACCGGCGCGATCGAACTGCTGGCCCTGCAGGTGATCGTGCTCAGCGAGGCCGATACGCCGCCGTTCGAGGTGCACGACAAGGCCGAAGCGAACGAGGAGCTGCGCATGCAGTACCGCTACCTCGACCTGCGCCGACGTCCGCTGCAGGAGGCGCTGATGAAGCGCGCCCGCTTCGTCACGGCGATCCGCAACTTCCTGCAGCAGAACCGGTTCATCGACATCGAGACGCCGATCCTGACCAAGAGCACGCCGGAAGGCGCCCGCGACTACCTGGTGCCGAGCCGCGTGCACCCGGGCAAGTTCTTCGCGCTGCCGCAGAGCCCGCAGATCTTCAAGCAGCTGTGCATGGTGGGCGGGCTCGACCGCTACTACCAGATCGCGCGCTGCTTCCGCGACGAGGACCTGCGCGCCGACCGCCAGCCCGAGTTCACGCAGATCGACCTCGAGATGTCGTTCGTCGAAGAACACGACGTGCTCGACGTGGTCGAGGCGATGTTCGTGCACGGCATGAAGGAGGGCTTCGGCATCGACGTGCCGCAGCCGTTCCCGCGGTTCGACTACTTCGAGGCGATGGACAAGTACGGCTGCGACAAGCCGGACCTCCGCTTCGGCATGACGCTCGTCGACTGCACCGAGCTGGCGAAGAAGAGCGACTTCAAGGTGTTCGCCGGTGCGGTCGCGACCGGCGGCATCGTGAAGGGAATCTGCGCCGAAGGGGCGGCCGAGAAGTTCTCGCGCAAGGGCATCGACGAGCTGACTGCGTTCGTCACCGGGCTCGGCGCCAAGGGCCTCGCGTGGGCCAAGGTCACGGCGTCCGGCTTGGAGGGCTCGATCGCCAAGTTCTACGAGGGCGACAAGGGCAAGGAGCTGGTGGCGCACCTCGGCGGCAAGCCCGGCGACCTGCTGCTGTTCGTCGCCGACCAGAAGAAGGTCGTGCACAAGGCACTCGGCGACCTGCGGCTCAAGGTCGGCGGCCTGCTCGGCCTGCGCGATCCGAAGGTGTTCCGCGGCTGCTGGGTGCTCAACTTCCCGATGTTCGAGTGGAACGACGAGAAGGGCCGCTGGCAGTTCGCGCACAACCCGTTCTCGGCACCGGTGAACTGGGACATCACCGACTTCTCGGTCGACACCGACCGGATCCGCAGCCGCGCCTACGACTTCGTGATGAACGGCTGGGAACTCGGCTCGGGTTCGATCCGCATCCATCGGCCGGCCCTGCAGGCCAAGGTGTTCGAGTTCCTCGGCATCTCGCCGGAACAACAGCGCGCCAACTTCGGATTCCTGCTCGACTCCTACAAGTTCGGCGGTCCGCCACACGGTGGCATCGCTCTCGGCGTCGACCGCATCGTCACGCTGGCGCTGGGCCGCGAGGGCATCCGCGACGTGATCGCGTTCCCGAAGACCGCGGCGGCGTTCGACCTCATGGCGGAAGCGCCGAGCTACGGCACGCCCGAGCAGATGGCCGAACTGCACATCCTCAGCACAGCGAAGAAGCCGGAGAGCTGAGTTCGGGCACGGCGCCCTGCAGGGCCCGGTCGATCGCGTCGAGCACCTGTTCTTCGCGGATCTCGGTCATGCAGCGGCCACGCGGTGTGGCCGTGCAGCCCGTTCGCTGCATCGTGGCGAACTGGCGGGTCATGCAGTTCAAGCAGTCGACCGAGCCGGCCTGCACCACGTGCACTGTTGCGCCGGGATGCACGAAGCGCTGTGGCGTGGCCAGCGAGAACAGCGTCACGCATGGCACTCCCGCAGCCTGGGCGTAGTGGAACGGGCCCGAATTGTTGCCGACGAACAGGTTGCAGGCCGACAGGACCGCGGCGGTCTCGCGCATCGTCAGCTTGCCGACGAGGTCGGTGCCGACGCCGAGCCGGTGCTGCCTGCCGATCTCGATCACCTGGGCGCCCGACTCCTGCAGCACCGTCGCGACCGTGAACCAGCGTTCGAGCGGCCAGTGCCGGAGCGGATCGACGTGGTCGGCGCAGATCGCGACGCGCGGCTTGCCGAGCAGGGGCACGCGCCGCAGCACCGCCATGTCCGCGGCATCCAGCCACAGCTTCGGCCTGCGTTCGCGCGGCTGCACGCCGGCGTAGCTGCACATGTGGTCGATCAGGCTCGGCATCGCCTCGAGCTTGCCATAGGCGACCGGGTCCATGTGGGTGAACAGCTTCACTTCGACGATGCGGTCGAAGCGCTGCCCCGGTGCGGCCCGGCCGGCGACGTGCGGGTTGTGCGCGACGTTGCCGGCGTTGCCGTTCAGGAACACGCGCGTGCCCGGACCGTGCTGCTCGCAGAGTCCGAGCACCAACGGGTCGCTGCACAAGAGGTCGCCGAGGCCCCAGCCGCCCTGGTAGTCGATTGCGACGTCCATCGCTTCACTGTGCCGGTTGCAGTGGCCGCACCGCGTCCAGCGCCTGCTCGATCGGGCCGAGGATCTGGGCCGGAACGTGGCGCAGGATGGTCGCCTTGGCGTGCGCCTCGAGGCCGAGTTCGCGCGCGACGGCGAGGGCACTGGCGACGATCTCGGTGCGGGTGATGCCGAGGTCGACCGCGTGCAGCAGAGCGGCGAGGCCCTGCTTCTTCTTGTCCGATTCGTAGAGCGTGACGCCGAGGTCGGCCCAGGTCTCGCCGTCCTCCTTGCCGCCGTCGCGTTGCTTGCCGATGGCCGCCAGCAAGGCGTGCTCCGCCTCGGCGTAGTTGCCCTGCCCGAAGTAGCGTTGCGCGACGGTGCGGATCGCGGCCGGCTCCATCAGCTTCAGGTAGACGCGCGCATCGTTGGCCGTGCGCCGGAACACCTGCCCGTTCGTGTCGCGGAACGCGCCGTGGCCGCTGTTCTCATGGCAGGGATCGCAGTAGCCGAAGTCGGTGCAGGCGAAGAACTCGCCCATGGCGGGCAGCGGGCGGCAGGCCTCGATCGCCGTGATGTTGCCGAACGAGCGCTTGCGTTCGGTCAGGTGGTACTGGCAGTTGAAGACGTTGCCTTCCGGATCGATGTTGACCCAGGCACTGGTGCATTCGATCGCGTACTTCTGTGTGCGTTCGTACGGCAGGCCCATGTGGGTGCCGCGGAACTCGTTGAACTGGTAGAGCAGGCCACGGCGGTCGGCGAGCTGTACGAGCTGGTGCAGGTTGCGCACGTGCTCCTCATCACGGAAGTGCGGGAAGCGCTCGAGATTGACCATCGAGAACGTCGGCGCCTTGACGAGGCCCGAGTCGCGCAACCGTTCGGCCTGGTCGAGCCATTTCTCGGGCGCCATGAACTTCGGGTGGTAGGTGTGGAAGCTGGTGACGAACTGCTTCCCGTGCGCCTTCATCTCGCGCGCGACCGCATCGATGTCGAACGTCAGGTTCGACGTCATGTCGAGCGCGTAGCCGTCGAGGCGGCTGGCGATGAACGCGAAGTCCTTGTGCAGCGACGGCTCGCCACCGGTGAGGATCAGCGGATGTTCGGGCCGGACCGGGAACGCGTTCAGGGCATCGACCCACTGCGCGCCGGTGAGTTCGGTGTACTTGCCCCACGGCTTGCGGCGCTGGCCCGGCACCATCTGCGGCTTCTGGATGCAGTAGTCGCAGGCGAAGTTGCAGCGCGCGGTCAGGTACGCGACCCAGACGTGGATCTCGGGCGTCGGCAGGGGAAAACGGGCGGGCTCGGCCATGGGGGACCTCTCCTGAGTCCCCGGTGACATCGGCGTTCGGCCGCCCCGTACTTCAAACGAACCTGGCGCGCGTCAGCAGCCGAACTGGCGCAGGTGATGGTCGAGGTGGCGCCACTGCAGCGCCTGCCACTCGGCGACGGTGAGCGGGCCGAAGAACGGGTGCGGTTGCTTGGTCAGGGCGCCCGGGCCACCTTTGCCGAACCGTTCGACGAGGGCGCGCAACGCCGCCTTCTCCTTCGCGAACTCGCGCGCATCGGTGATCTTGAACTGCGGCGCCGTCGGCATGCCGGGCTTCCACGGTGCCGGAGCCAGCAACTTCTTCTTCGCGAGCCGCCCGAACAGGATGCCGACGAGCATGCGCTTCAACGCCAGTTCGCCGAGTGCCACCCGCAGCGGTTGCTGGCAGTGGGCGAGCATCTGCGCCACGTCCATCTTGCCCCATTGGCGACGGCTGTCGGGCCGCAATGCGTCGAGCCTACCCAGCAGCGAGTCCAGCCCGGCCGACGAGAACAGCGTGTCCGTCATGCTCGAAGCATGCGCTGCGGCGGCCGCGCGGCCAATGGCGCCTGGCTGGAATGCGGCCGTGTCAGCCAGGTGCGCTCACTTGTTCTTCCAGGCCGCGAGCATGGACACGAGCCGCGTCGATTCCGCCGTGAACTCGCCATCCATCAGTTTGTTCGCATCCGCCTGCTGAGCGGTGAGTGCGAGGCGCAGCACCTTGGCTGCGACCTTGTGGAACTTCGCGTGCTGGTCGACGACCTGCCGGTAGTCGGGCATCGCCTTCAGCTCGCGGTCGATCGTGCCGTGCAGCCACTTGCCGAGGTCACACAGGTTGTCGCACTCGACCTTGGCGGGGTCGTGGTCGCACTTGCCGGTGTCGATGGCGGAACGCAGCCGCGCCTTCCACATGCCGTGGGCCCCGACTGCCTTGGTGATCTGGTCCTGGTTGGCGGTGAGCATGCCCGAACATCGGCTCGGGCGGCGATCCCATCGGCTAGGGGTTTTCCCCAGGTGGTTCCGGCCGAGACCGGTCGCCCACGAGCGTCCCCTACAGCTTGAACGCGCCGTCCGTCGGCCGGCAGACGCGCTTCAGATGCAGCGGTCGCCGCAAGCCGTCGGTGCCGAACCTGCCGGCAGGTCGCGTGCGCGCGAACCATTCCTCGAACACCGCCATCGACTTCGCGGTGTCGCAGTAGACGTCGCCGTAGCGGTCACCGGGCTCGGCCTTGGTCACCGTGACCTTCTGGTGCCAGCAGTGCATGCCGGAGATCGGGTCGGGCTGCACCGGGAACGTCATGTTCTGGTGCACGCCGCCCGACGACCACCAGACCTTGTCGCTGTCCTTGTCCTTGCTCGCGAACTTGCCGGTGGGCTTGGTGCGCCGCATCAGGTACGCGGTGTCGGTGACCTTGCGCAGGTCGACGTCGTGCAGTTGCCAGTGGTTGCCCGAGACCTGGTCGCCGCCGACGGCCCAGCGGCCGAGGTGGTGGCTGCAGGCGACGAGGCCTGGGCGCACGCCTTCGGTGATCCACACCGCGTTCACGTAGTAACCGATGCGAGTCGTCACGCGCACCAGGTCGCCCATTGCGAGGCCCAGGCGCTGCGCGTCGGTCGGATGGATCCACACCGGGTTCGTGTTCGACAGTTCGCTGAGCCACTTGCTGTTGGCGCTGCGGGTGTGGATCAGCGTCGGCAGCCGGAACGTCGGCACGAGCACCATCTCGCCCTTGCTGCGGTCGAGCTTCGCTTCGTCGACGTGGCTCTTCACGTAGACCGGTGCCGCGTACTCGGGCCAGCCCCAGTCGACCATCGTCTGCGCGAACAGTTCGAGCTTCTTCGACGGGGTCGGGAAGCCGACGCGCGCCTTGCCGCCGGCGAACACGCCCGCGACCTTGCCGTCCTTCAGGGCCAGGCCGCGCGCTTCGTCGATGGTGAACTCGCCCTTCAGTTCGGCTTCGTGCGTCTTGTAGATCTGGTCCTGCACCAGGAAGCAGCCGTGCCGCTGCATGTACTCGAGCGGCGACAGACCTTCCTTGGCCGCGGCCGCCGGCAGGCCCGGCACCGAGTTCTCGAAGATCCACTGGTAGTACTCGGTGACGGTGACGCGCTGGCCCGGCCGGTACGGCGACTCGAAGTGCTGACGGATGCCGAGCGAGCCGTCCGGATCGACCTGCCAGCTCAATGCGATCCAGAACTCGTCCTCTTCCCAGACCTGGCCGGGGTTGACCTCGTAGGTCCACGTGACCTGCTTGCCCTGCCGTTCGGCGAGCACGCGGTGCACTGGCTGGCGGAAGCCGATCCACGTCGCCGCGTGCGTCTCCTGCGACATCAGGTCGTGGCGCTCGGTGGCGTGGCCCATCGGCAGCACGAAGTCGGCCCAGCGCGCGGTTTCGTTCCAGGTCGGCGACAGCACGACGTGGCAGCCGACCGCGTTCTCGTCGGCCAGCATCTCGATCCACATCGCGCCGTCCGGATTGGTCCAGACCGGGTTGTAGACCCGCGTGAAGTAGGTGTCGATGCGACCGCGGCCGGTCTTGACTAGGTGCGGCAGCAGGTAGCTGAGTTCGTGGTGCGCGAGCGGCCATTCGCGCGGGTAGAGCAGTTCGCTCCACACGTCCTGGGGCCGTGGCTTGCTGAACGGGGCCGGCACGAACTTGTTGGTCCCGGAGCCGGCCGTGCCGCCGATCGTGCCTACGGCGCCGACCAGCACGCCGACGAACTGCAGGTTGCGCGCGGTCGACCAGCCGCCTTCGTTGCCGGCGGCGGTGTTGCGCCACACGTGCGACGCGAACGCCGAACCGGCCTTGCCGATCTCGCGGCCGACCTCGTCGACGACGGCGGGGTCGAGACCGCACACTTCGCCGACGTGCTGCGGCGTCGCGAACGCGTAGTCGGCGGCGAGGTCGCGTTGGAACGCAGCGAAGTCTTCGGCGCGGCCCTTGGCACGCTGGTAGGCGCGCCAATCGACCCAGTCGCGCACGAAGTCCCAGGCGACGAGGCCGTCGCGCAGGATCACGTGCGCGAAGCCGAGCAGCATCAGCGGCTCGGTGCCCGGCCGCGGCGCCAGCCAGTAGTCGCCCATGCTCGCCGTGTTCGACAAGCGGATGTCGCAGACGGCCAGTTTGCCGCCCTTCATCTTGCCGTCGATGATGCGTTGTGCGTGCGGGTTGAAGTAGTGGCCGGTCTCGAGGTGCGAACTGATCAGCAGCGTGAACTTCGCGTTCTCGTAGTCGGGCGATGGGCGGTCGTAGCCGCTCCAGAGCGTGTAGCCCAGGCGCGCAGCCGCGCTGCAGACATTGGTGTGGCTGTTGTGGCCGTCGACACCCCAGGCCTGCAGCACGCGTTCGACGTAGCCGTCGTGGCCCGGCCGGCCGACGTGGTACATGACCTCGGTCTTGCGGCCTTCGACGATCGCCTTCCGGATGCGGGCGCCGAGCGTCTGCAGCACCTCGTCCCACGACACGCGTTCGAAGCGGGTGCTGCCGCGCGGGCCGGTCCGCTTCATCGGGTAGAGGATGCGTTCGGTGTCGTTGATCTGGTTGATCGTCGCCGGCCCCTTGGCGCAGTTGCGGCCGCGCGAACCCGGGTGGTAGGGGTTGCCTTCGACCTTGCGGATCGAGCCGTCCTGCTTGTCGACGTAGGCGACGAGGCCGCACGCGGCCTCGCAGTTGAAGCAGATCGTCGGCACCAGCGAGAAGCTCTTGGTGACCCGACGCGGCCAGGCCTTGGCATCGAGTTCTTCCCAGTGGTCCCACT
The DNA here is from genome assembly GCA_016794485.1 of Planctomycetota bacterium. Taxonomy (GTDB): domain Bacteria; phylum Planctomycetota; class UBA1135; order UBA1135; family UBA2386; genus UBA2386. Next base: position 1,194 of record JAEUHV010000251.1, on the reverse strand, counting down.
GTGCGGGCGGCGGGAAGTTCTCGAGCGGGGTCGTGCGCAGCGTGGCGTGGTCCATGCGAAGCGCCGCAGGATAGGAGCGCCCGGAACGCCATGCCACCGTGCGGTCCCCGGCGGGGTGGGGCGGCGGCAGGGATCCTTTCCCCCGGCCTCGACGGCTGCGGTGGCGACGACGTATCGTATTCCGCCCTCTAGTTGTGGCGCCGGCAGTGCTTTCCGGCGTCCACGACCACAGCCCGCGTTTGGCTGGCAACCCGCAAAGCAACCTGAACAAACCCCAGATGATCCGCAGCCGCTTCCTGTCCGTGGCCTTCTTGACGACCGCTGCCCTGACCGCGCAGTCGCCGCTGAGCCTGCCGTACAACTCCAACAATGGTCTCGGCGTCAACTCCGGCGTCTTCTTCGACCTGAACGTCGTCGATCCGAACGGCATCACGATCACGAGCCTCGACGTCAACTCGAGCTCGGCCCTCGGCACCGTCGGCACGGTCGAGATCTACAGCACGCCGAACACGTACGTCGGCAGCCAGACGGTCCCGGCGAACTGGACCCTGGCCGGTTCCGGCGGCTGCATCTCGGCCGGCCAGAACCTGCCTTCGCCGGTGTGCCTCGGCAACGGCGGCATGTTCCTGCCGGTCGGCAGCCACGGGCTGTTCGTGCGGCACGTCAACCTCGCGATCAGCTACACGAACAGCACGGGCCTCGTCACCGCGTCGACCACCGAGGTCACCTACTCGGGCGGCCAGAGTGCGACGTCCGCCACCCTGTTCACGTCGGCGCCGATCGCCAACCGCATCTTCAACGGCAGCATCTACTACAACGTCGGCAACGTGCCGGGCACGCCGTGCCCGCCCGCCGCGACGAAGACCACCTACGGCACCGGCTGCTACGGTCCGTTCGGGGATTCGTGGTACGAGAACTTCGCCGCTGGGCTCACCGCGTTCGACCTCGCCGGAACGGCGGGCAACGAAACGGTCGTCGTCGCCACGCCCGCCGGTCCCGCCGGGTACGTGGTCGCTCCGGGTTCGCCGGCCTGGTTCACGCCGGTTGCGCCGAAGCTGTTGACCAATGCGGCGGCTCCGGTCGCCCTCGGCGACGACTCGATGGCCGGCCCGTCGACGCTGCCGTTCGGCTTCTCGTTCCCCGGCGCCGCGGCGCCGGTGACCGTGATGCACGCCTGCGTGAACGGGTGGGTCC
>JAEUHV010000076.1 GCA_016794485.1 Planctomycetota bacterium | reverse complement strand
ACCGCATCCGCCGCGAACGCGAGCGCTCGCAGGTCGAGACCGAGATGCGCCAGGGCAATGCCAACATGGAGCTCGGCCAGTATGGCCGCGCGATCGACAACTTCGAGAAGGCGGCCATGGTGCTGCGCTTCTCGCAGTTCGTGGCGCCGAACGACCCGCTGCGCAAGGAAGCCGAGAAGCTGCTGGCCGATGCCCGCGTCGCCAAGAACAAGGCCGAGGTCGAGGCGATCGACCGCGCCAAGACGATGTCGGAGGACGACCTCAAGCGCCGCGCGCGCGACCAGCAGATCAGCCGCGAACTGAAGGTCGCGACGCTGCTGGAAGAAGCCAACGTGCGCTTCCAGGATGGGGACTACGCCAAGACGCTCGGCCTCGTCGACCAGTCCCTGATGCTGGACCCGACCAACCCGACCGCGCTGACGCTGCGTGACCTCGCCGACCGGGCGCGCCACGACACGGCGATGGACAACAACAACCAGCGCTGGCGCACCGAGTGGAACAAGACGTTCCTCGAGCTGCAGCAGAGCGTGGTGCCGCAGACCGACACGGTCGTGTTCGACATGGCCCGCTGGAGCGACGTGAACCGCCGCGCCCCGGCCAGCTACACCACGCAGTCGGATCTCGAGACCCCCGAGAACATGGCCGTCGGCAAGCTGCTGACCGAGACCGTGCTCGAGCACAACTTCGCCAGCGCCACCGTGCAGGACTGGGCCAACTACTACGGCCAGGTCACCGGTGTCACGTTCTTCATCACCCAGGAAGTGAAGGACATGGCGGCCGACTCCACGACGCTGACCGAGTTCCGCCTGCCGCGCCGCTCGGTCGCGGACGCCCTGAAGGCGATCCAGCTCAAGACCGGCGTCGCCTTCCGCGTGAAGGACGGCCTCGTGCACCTGGTGACGCCGGCGAACGCGATCGGCAACCTCGTGCTGCAGCCCTACAACGTGAAGGAGCTGATCACCGGCGTGCCGGCCAAGCCGGGCCCGAACCTGCGCCTGCCGGTGCCGGGTGACGACGCGCCGCTGTTCGAGACGCCGGAAGAAGAGACCCAGCCGTCGGTGGTCGACGAAGGCCGCCTGCAGGAACTGATCAAGGCCACCATCGCGTCGGACAAGTGGGACGGCAGCCCGTTCACGATGAGCATGCAGCAAGGCGTGCTCTACGTGCGCGCCGACCACGAGACCCAGACCGCGGTCGCCAAGCTGATCCAGGAGCTGCGTCGGCACGTCGGCATCCAGGTCGACGTCGAGTCGCGCTTCCTGAAGGTCGAGGACAGCTTCCTCGAAGACGTCGGCATCGACCTGCGCGGCCTCGGCAACCAGGCGTCGCAAGGCCTCGCCGGCCGCGGCCTCGAGAAGAGCGGCGATCGCCAGAACGCCGGCTTCGACGACTTCGGCCCGCGCAACCAGCAGAACGCCGCCGTTCCGGGCACCGTCGGCAGCGGCACCACGCCGGGCTTCTTCCTCGACGACGGCAACGACGGCGACATCATGGGTCGCGTCGAGAACCTCTACAACCAGACGCTCGGCGGCCGCACTGGTGGCCTGACCAACGCCGGCGGCCTGTCGCTGCAATACGCCTTCCTCGACGACACCGAGGTCGAGATCGTGTTGCGCGCGGTCAGCAAGCAGGAGCGCAGCGAGCAGATCGAGGCCCCGCGCCTGCTGATCTACAACAACGCCCGCGCGTCGATGCACTACCTGCGGAACATCAGCTACATCCGCGACTTCGAGGTCGAAATCGCGCAGGCGGCCGCAGTCGCCAACCCGGTGATCGGCACCGTGCACGACGGTGTCGCGCTCGACGTGCGGCCGGTGGTCGACAGCGACCTGAAGTTCATCACGATGGAGCTCCGCCCCACCGTGATGTCGCTGGCGCTGCCGATCCCGACGTTCACCACGACGCTGGGTGTCGGCCAGCCGATCTCGATCCAGCTGCCCGAAGTCACCCTGCAGAAGGTGCGCACCACGGTCACC
>JAEUHV010000020.1 GCA_016794485.1 Planctomycetota bacterium | reverse complement strand
TCGGGGCAGAACGGACCGCGCCAGGGTTCGGCGCCGAAGCCGTCGTTGGTGCGGAACCACGCGGTGCGCGGGCCGTCGGCGTGGGCGAGCACGATGTCGCCGGCGCGGGCCGCGGCGGCGCCGTCGCCGAGCCACTGTTCGGGCGGGACCTTGCGCAACGTTTCCCAGCCAGGGCCGGTCGCGGCGTGCGCCCACGCCACCGGCAGCTGCCGCTGCAGGTCGAGGACCGCGCGGTACGACGCGTCGGCGAAGTCGATCGGCGCGATCGGGGCCTGCACGTAGCGCGAGCTGCGCACGAACGCGGCCAGCGCGTAGTAGTCGGTGGCGCGGATCGCGTCGAACTTGTGGTCGTGGCAGCGCGCGCACGCGACCGTCAGCCCGAGCACGGCCTTGCCGAGCACGTCGACCTGGTTGTCGAGGCGGTCGGCTTCGGCCCGCGCCGCGTCGATCGGGGCGTGGGTCTGTTCGACGAACCAGAAGTGCGCGGTGCCCTGCACGCTCTCGTTGCCGCCGTTCGCATCGCGGCGCGGGACCGGCAGCAGGTCGCCGGCGATGTGCTCTAGGACGAACTGGTCGAACGGCACGTCGGCGTCGAAGGCGCGGACGACGTAGTCGCGGTAGCGCCACGCGTTCGGCAGTTCGTAGTCGAACTCGTGGCCGAGCGTCTCGGCGTAGCGCACGAGGTCGAGCCAGTGCCGCGCCTGACGTTCGCCGTGGTGCGGCGAGGCCAGCAGCGCGTCGACTTCGCGGGCCCAGGCCGCGTCGCTCGGGTCGGCCGCGAAGCGGCGCACCGCCTCGGGCGGCGGCGGCAGGCCCAGGAGGTCGAACCAGAGCCGGCGCAGCTGCACGTGGGGTTCCGCCGGCGGCGAGCGGCGCAGTCCCGCGGCGGCGAGCCGGCGGTCGACGAAGGCGTCCACGGGATGGCCGGCCGCCGGCGGCGCGTCGTTGCGCAGCGGTTGCCACGCCCAATGCGACGCGCGGCGGTGTTCGAACTCGTCCGCGTCGACGGGGCCCGGGATCTGCGCCGTGACGGCGCCGGCCAGCAGTGGCCCGGCGAGCCAGTGCAACGTGCCGCGCGACGAATGGGGGCGCACCATGACGAGAGACGGCTTGTAGATGGTCGCCGTGGAGCCGGCAACCCGGTAGCGTGCGCCGACCTCGGCATGAAGAAGTCCAAACCTTCGTCGTCTCCGCAAAAGTCCACGGCGCCAGCGCCGATCGACTGCGAACCGCGCCCGTTCACGCTCGCCGGGCACGTGGCGCTCGTCACCGGCAGCAGCAAAGGGCTCGGCAAGGCGATCGCGTTCGCGCTCGGCCGCGCCGGCGCCCGCGTGGCGATGAACTACGCCAACGACCAGGCCTCGGCCGAGGCGACGTTCGCCGAGTTCCAGGCACGCGGCCACGAGGGCTTGCTGGTGCGCGCCGATGCGACCAACGAGAAGCACGTCACCAAGATGTGCCACGCGATCGAGCAGAAGCTCGGCCCGGTCGACATCGTCGTCGTCAACGCGACGCCGGCGCAGCCGCAGAAGCCGTTCGAGCTGTACGACTGGGCGTTCCACCAGCAGATGCTCGACTTCTTCGTGAAGTCGCCGTTCCTGCTGACGCGCGCGGTCCTGCCGCAGATGAAGCAGCGCCGCTTCGGCCGCATCATCAACATCGGCAGCGAGGTGTTCCGCCGCGGGGTGCCCAACTTCGCGCCGTACGTCGCGGCCAAGGGCGCGCAGGCGGGCTGGACGCGCAGCATGGCGACCGAGCTGGCGCCGTGGCAGATCACCGTCAACATCGTGTCGCCGGGCTGGATCCCGGTCGAACGGCACGCCAACGACCCGAAGGAGCAGAAGGACGCCTACAAGGCGCTGATCCCCATGCGCCGCTGGGGGGTGCCGGCCGACGTCGGTGGCATCTGCGCGTTCCTGGCCAGCGACGCCGCCGCGTTCGTCACCGGCCAGGACATCGCCGTGAACGGCGGCATGACCGTCTGCTGAACCGGAGCAACCCATGCACCGTCGCACCTTGCTGATCGCCGCCGTCGCGTTCGCCGTCGTGGTCCCGCTGTCGGCGCAGGAGCCGGTCAAGAAGCCGCGGCTCGCGTTCGTCACCAACTGCGTCGCCGAGTTCTGGACGGTGGCGTCGTTCGGCGTCGAGGCGGCGAAGAAGGAGTTCCCGGTCGAGGCCGTGGTGCGCATGCCGGCGAACGGCACCGCCGAGGAGCAGAAGCGCATCCTCGAGGACCTGCTCGCCAAGGGCGTGCAGGGCATCGCGTTGTCGCCCAAGGACCCAGAGAACATGACTGCGCTGCTCGACAAGGTCGCCAGCCGCGCCGTGTTGATCACGCACGACAGCGACGCGCCGAAGAGCAAGCGGCTGTGCTACGTCGGCATGGACAACTACGACGCCGGCCGGGCTTGTGGCCAGCTGGTCAAGCAGGCGCTGCCGAACGGTGGCCCGGTGGTGATCCTGGTCGGCAACCTCGACCAGGACAACGCCCGGCGGCGGCGTCAGGGCGTGATCGACGAACTGCTGGACCGCACGCGCGATCCGTCCCGCTTCGACAAGCAGGACGCGGCGTTGAAGGCCGGCAAGTACGAGATCCGCGCCACGTTCACCGACCAGTTCGACCGGCAGAAGGGCAAGGCCGCGGCGCAGGATGCGCTGGCGCGCTGGCAGGACGTCGCCGCGATGGTGGGGTTGTTCGAGTACGAACCGCCGCTGCTGCTCGAAGCGGTCAAGTCGGCCGGCAAGCTGGGCAAGGTCGCGATCGTCGGCTTCGACGAGAACGAGGCGACGCTGCAGGGGATCGTCGACGGCCACGTGCACGGCACGCTGGTGCAGAACCCGTACGAGTACGGTCGCCGCTCGATGGAGCTGCTGCACAAGCTGCTCGCCGCGCCGGACGAGGCGGCGAAGAAGGCCCTGCTGCCCAAGGACGGCTTCGTCGACATCCCCGCCCGCGCGATCACCAAGGACAACGTGCGCGCGTTCTGGGACGACGTGAAGCAGAAGACCGGGAAGAAGTGACGTGGCGTCGCCGCCGTTGTTGGTCGCCCGCGGCGTGCACAAGGCGTTCGGCGGAGTTCCGGCCCTGCACGACGTGTCGTTCACGCTGCGTGCCGGCGAGGTGGTGGCGCTGGTCGGCGAGAACGGGGCCGGCAAGAGCACGTTGATGAAGGTGCTCGCCGGCGTGCATCGGCCCGACGCCGGATCGGTCGAACTCGACGGTTCTCCCGTCGAACTGCGGTCGCCGCGCGAATCCCTCGCGCGCGGCATCGCCTTGATCCACCAGGAACTCGAACTGTGCGACAACCTGACCGTCGCCGGGGCCTTGTTCCTCGGCGCCGAACTGCGGCGCGGGCCGTTCCTGCGCGCGCGCGCCATGGCCGCGGCGGCACGGCCGTGGCTGCTGCGCCTGGGCCTCGACGTCGCGCCGCACACGCCGGTCGCGGCGTTGAGCCCCGGCCAGAAGCAGCTGCTCGAGATCGCGCGCGCGCTGCGCGCCGAGGCCCGGGTCCTGATCATGGACGAGCCGACGTCGAGCCTGACCCAGGGCGAGGTCGAGCGCCTGTTCGCGGTGGTGCGCGACCTGAAGGCCGCCGGCGTCGGCATCGTCTACATCACGCATCGCCTCGGCGAAGTGCGCGCGATCGCCGACCGCCTGGTCGGGCTGCGCGACGGCAAGAACAGCGGCGAACTCGCCGCGGCCGAAGCGACCCACGACCGCATCGTCGCGCTGATGGTGGGGCGTGCCCTGGCGAAGGCGGCGCGCACGCCGCACGCGCCCGGCGCCGAGGTGCTGCGCGTGCGCGGCCTCCGCACGCGCGCGTTCCCGCAGCAGGCGGTCGACTTCACCGTGCGCGAACGCGAAGTGGTCGGCATCGCCGGCCTGCTCGGGGCCGGGCGCACCGAACTGCTGCGCGCGCTGTTCGGCGCCGATCGCGCGGTGGCGGGGACGATCGACGTCGGCGGCCGGGCGCTCGCCGGGCACGGGCCGGCCGATGCGGCCGCCGCCGGCCTCGTGCTGCTGCCCGAGGACCGCAAGCACCAGGGTGTGGTGCTCGGCATGCCCGTGGACCAGAACCTGTCCCTGCCGACGTTGCACCGGCGCGGCCGCTGGCTCGACCGGCGCTACGAACGCGAGCTCGCCGTGCGGTCGATCGCCGACCTGCAGATCGCGACCGCGGGACCGGGGCAGCTGGTCGGCACGCTGTCCGGCGGCAACCAGCAGAAGGTGGTGCTCGGCAAATGGCTGGCGGCGCAACCGAAGGTGCTGCTGCTCGACGAACCGACGCGCGGCGTCGACGTCGGCGCCAGGGCCGAGATCTACGCGCGCCTGCACGAACTGGCGGCGCAGGGCCTCGCCGTGGTGTTCGTCAGCTCCGAATTGGAAGAGGTGCTGCAGCTGGCCGACCGCGTGCTGGTGCTGCGCCAAGGCGCTCTCACCGCCGACCTGTCGCGCGAGCACATGGGCGAACAGGCGATCATGCTGGCCGCGACGGCGATGGAGGCGTCGTGAAGAAGGTCGTCGGCATCGCCGTGTTGCTGCTCGTGGTCGGCGTGGTCACCACGCTCGGATCGTTCGACCCGGAGTCGGGCAGCTACACCTTCCTGAGTCCGTTCAACCTCGAGAACCTGCTGCAGCGCATCGGCCTGTACGGCGTGTTGAGCCTCGCCGCTGCGTTCGTGATCGTCACCGGTGGCGTCGACCTGTCGATCGGAGCGGTCGTCTGCGTCGCCGGCTGCGTGCTGCCGTGGCTGCTGCGCGACCTGGAGTGGTCGCCGTGGTTGGCGATGCCGGCGGTCGTGCTCGGGTGTGGTGCGATCGGGCTCTGGCACGGGTTGCTGGTCGTCGGCGTCGGGCTGCAGCCGTTCGTCGTGACCCTGTGCGGACTGTTGCTCTACCGTGGCCTCATGCGCGCGTTCACCGACGACCAGACGATGGGGCTCGGCGACACCGCCGAAGGCCTGCGCTGGTTCGCGACCGGCAAGGTGCCGCTCACCGCGGAGTTCGGGCTGCCCGTGCCGTTGCTCGTGCTCGCCGTGGTCGCGCTCGCGACCTGGGTGCTGTGGACTCGCACGGTGGCCGGCCGCCATTTGTTCGCGCTCGGGCGCAGCGAGCAGGCGGCGCGCTTCTCCGGCGTCGCCACCGGGCGGCTGACGATCCTGGCCTATGTGGTGTGCTCGCTGCTGGCCGGGCTCGGCGGCTGCCTGTTCGTGCTCGACGTGAACTCGGCGCAGGCGTCGAGTTTCGGCAACTTCTACGAGCTCTACGCGATCGCCGGTGCGGTGCTCGGCGGCGTGGCGCTGCGCGGCGGTGAAGGCACGGTGCTCGGCGTCGTGCTCGGGGCCGCGTTGATGCAACTGCTGCCGAACACGATCCGGTTGCTCGGCGATTCGGACAAGCTCGAGTTCGCGGTGGTCGGCGGCGTGATCCTGCTGGGTGCCTGTGCCGACGAAGGGCTGCAACACTGGCTCGCGCGGATCAGGCGCCGTTGAGCGACTGCCAGTGCAGGGCGATCGCGGCGGGGAACGCTTCGCACTCGGCGGCGAACACGCGTGCGGCCAGCTTCTTCACGTCGTCGCCGGGCAGCACCGGCACCCGCGCCTGCAGCACGATGCGGCCCTCGTCGTAGCGTTCGTTGCACAGGTGCACCGTGCAGCCCGACTCGGTCTCCTTTGCCGCCAGCACCGCCGCGTGCACGCGTTCGCCGTGCATGCCCTTGCCGCCGAACTTCGGCAGCAGCGACGGGTGGATGTTGAGCACGCGGTTGTGGAACTCGGGCACGATCGGCAGGAGCCGGAGGTAGCCGGCCAGCAGGATCAGGTCGGCATCGAGTTCGGACAGCCACGACAGCGTCGCCGACGCGTCCTTGAGATGGCGCGCCTCGAGGCCGTGGTCCATCGCGCGCTGCAGGCCGAACGCGTCGGCGCGATCGCTGCCGACGCCGGCGATGGACGCGTGCATGCGGCCGTCGTCGATCCGGTCGAGCAGGTTCTGCAGCGTGCGGCCGGAGCCGCTGAGCAGCACGGCGAGCCGCGGGCGTGAGGCGGTGCGGGGCGACATGCGGTCAGCGTTCGCGGGCCGCGGCCACGAGGCCGACCAGGACGGTGGCCATGCGCGGCGCAGCGAGGTCGGCGGCGTCGATCATCGCTTCGATCGAGACCTGGGTGGAACGGCCGGGCAGCACGTGCTGGGTGACGCCGACCAAGGCCAGAACCTGGAAGCCCGCGTGCACGGCTGCCAGTGCTTCGGGCACCAGCGACATGCCGACCAGATCGGCACCCGCCGCGCGCAGGAAGCGGTACTCGGCGCGCGTCGGCATGCTGGGGCCCGGCACCGCGGCGAAGACCCCGACCTGGCACGGGATGCCGGCGCGGTTGGCGACGTCGCGGGCGACCTCCATCCATTCGCGGGCGTACGGCTCGTTCATGTCCGGGAAGCGCGGGCCGACCGAATCGTCGTTCGGGCCGATCAGGGGGTGCAGGCCGGTGAAGTTCAGGTGGTCTTCGATGATGCCGATCGAACCCGGCTCGATCTGTTGCGACAGGCTCGCGGCACCGGCGGTCAGCACCAGCAGGTCGCAGCCGATCGCCTTCAGCACCCGGACCGGCAGTGCGAGTTCGCCGGCGGTCAGGCCCTCGAACGCGGCGAACGGTGCATCGGCCACCGCGACCGGCACGCCTTCGAGCAGGCCGATCAGCAGCGGCGAGTGCAGCGGCGCGCCGGGCAGGTCGTCGCCGTGCAGCACGACCTTCTCCTTCAGCTGGTTGGCGATCGAGGCATGCCCGGAGCCGAGCAGCATGGCGATGCGTGGCCGCAATGGCGTGCGGTCGTGTACGAACTGCGCGATTTCACGGGCGAGGTGACGGTTCGGCGCGGGCGAGCCCATGCCGACAGGTTACCGCCGCGTGTGCCGCGCCGCCGCACAAAGATCGGCCTCGAGCGATCCCCGCGTCACGGGAAGATCGCGGTCGCTTCGTCGATCGAGCGCACGAACTCGAGCACCTTGGCGACGTCGGCGGTGGACAGGCCGAACGTCGGGTGGCCGAGGCCGCCGTTGGCGCGCGCGTCGAACACCGCTGCGAGCGTCTGGGCGCGGCCGTGGTGGCCGTAGGGTGCGGTGTTGCGGGCGTTGAACAGCGACGGAATCGCGAACGAGCTGTTCAGCGGCGCCGAGACCTTGCCGGTGGTGCCGCCGGCACCGCGCAGTTCGATCGGGTCGTTGAAGTCGATGGTCTGGTTCGGCACGGTCGTGTCGATCACCAGCGTCTCGAACTGGTTGGCGCCGGCACCGATGCCGTCGGCGTTGAACGCGGCGACGGTGGTCGCATTCGGCACCTGCAGGAAGTTGCTCGCCGAGACGGCGACCGGCGGGTTCGCGCCGTTCAGCACGAAGGCCGGATCCGGCCAGCGGAAGTTGTTGGTGAACCGCGTGCTGCGGGTCCACTTCGTGCCGCCGTGGCACGCGGCGCAATTGGCTCCGAACAGGGCGCGTCCCTGGTCCACGTCCGCCTGCACCAGGTTGGTCGGCTTGTTCGGTGCGCGCAGCGACGCGATCCACTGCGTCTCGAAGTCGAGCGCGTTGCTGGCGCCGAGGCGCGCGCTGCCGTTGAAGATCGTCCCCGCGTCGGGCACCTGGTTCGCGGCGAGGCCGGCGTCGATGGTCGCCAGCGCCTGGTTGGTGAAGCCGTGGCCGCCCTGCACGCCGCGGCTGTTGTTGTTGAACTCGGTCGAGCCCTGCCGTTCCGCGTTCCAGTTGGAGATCTTCTGGTCGGTGGTGGCGACGCCGTTCTCGATCGTGCTGCCCGGCGCGAAGAAGGCGTCGAGCGACAGCGTCTGGCGCGGGCCGGTCGCGAAGATCCACGTCATCGTGTCGGCGTGCCCGAACGGGTGGCACGACGCGCACGAACTCCAGTTGTTCTCCGACTGCATGTTGCGGTGCCGGTGCGTGTCGATGGCCCGCGCGTCGGTGTTCGCGGCGGTGTCGGCCGCGATGCCCATGCCGGTGAAGAACTTCAGCTGGCCGAGCAGTTCCTTCTGACGGGTCGCATCGGTCGAGGTGGTGGCCGTGTCGACGGTGGCGAGCACGGTGCCGCCGGCGAGGTCGACGACGGTCATCTGGCCGACCAGCTCGCTGGCGACATAGGCGCGGGTGCCGTCGTTGCTGAGGGTGACGCCGCCGGGCACGTTGGTCACCGGCACGCGCAGGATGGCGCCGCGGTTGTCCTTGGCGAGCGCCAGCGTGCCGTCCGCACCGATCGTCGCCTTCATCAGGAACGAGCCGCCGCGGCTCAGGAACGCGCCGACCTTGTTGCGGATCGCGGCACTGGTCGTATCGGCGGCGAAGGCGCGGTCGAGGCGCGCGAGGTTGTTGCTCACGAACGGCGGCACGGGGGCCGGCTCGTTGGCGAAGTTGTCGCGGATCAGCACGTTCAGGTTGCGGTGCAGGGCCGGCACCGCGGCGTTGGTCTTCACGTCGATGACGCCGACCAATGCTTGCACGTTGACGTCGAACTTGACCGGCGGAGCCGGCTGTGCGGCGATCGTCGGCAGGTAGAGGCGGTTGCCGGCTTCGTCGAACGCGAACGCGAACAGCTGGTTGAACATCGCCCCCTGCGGCACGGCGTTGGCGGGCACGCCGGCCGGGGCCTTGAAGGTGTCGTTGACGGCGCCGTTGGCGGTGTCGAACAGCGTGCGGTCGGCGGTGAAACCGGCGTCGGCCACCGGCGCCAGCGTGACGATCTGCTCGATCGTCTGGTTCTGCAGCACCGCGACGCGCGCTTCCTTGCCGTCGTCGAAACCCTCGATCTGGTCCACGGTCTTGCCCGGGATCGCGCGGCAGAAGAAGTCGCCGACCCACAGCCGGCCGTCGGGCAGTGCGGCCAGCGCGAACGGGTTCTGGATGCGCGTGCTGCCCTTCACCAGATCGATCGTCGCGGTGCGGCTCAGGGTCTTCGTGTCGATCACGGTCAGCGTGCCTTCGGCGTAGTTCGACACGTAGAGGCTGGCGCCGAGTTCGGCCGTCGCGCGCGGCTCGGCGCCGACCAGGATGTCCGCCAGTCGCACGTACGGGCCGTCGCCGACCGCGCCGAGTTCGAGCACCGACACGGTGTTGTCCTGGCTGTTGGCGACGAACAGGCGTTTGCCGTCCGGAGTGACCGTCAGGCTGAACGGGTCGCGTCCGACCGCGATCTCGGTGACGACCTGCTGCACGTCGGCCCCGGCGTCGTTCTTCACGCGCACGATGGTCACCGAGCCCGCCGTCGTCGACAGCGACGGCGTCGCGTTCTTGTTGAGCACGTAGGCGTACTTGCCCGACGGCGACAACTGGATCATGCCGCTGGTGTTCAGCAGCTGGACGAGGGGTTTGGCGGCGGCGCCACCGCCGCCACCGCCGCCACAGGCGGCCAGCAGCAGGGCGGGCAGGGAAAGCCAGCAGGGATAGTTCTTCATCGGTCGGTCCTGAGGGGGAGGGCGGCGCGGTCCACGCAGGGCCCGCGCATCGCCGACGAAGAGCGGTCGATCCGACCGCCATTACCCAGATCCCGCGCCGGCCGGCTCAGGCCGGCGGCGGCGTGCGTTCGGCCTCGCCGAGCACGTAGCGGGCGCGCTGCTCGATCGACGGTTCGCCGAACGCGTGGGCGAGCACTTCCGGCGGTGCCGACAGGGTCTGCAGCAGCAGGTCGCACAGGAGACTCGGCGGCGCGTGCTCCGGCAGCGGCAGCGGATGGCGCAGGCGCGCCGTGGTGGCGGCGCGCAGTTCGACGGCCAGCCCCTCGGACGCGTCGGCCGGCACGTCCTGTTCGACGAACGGATGGCAGCGCACCAGGCGGTACGGCTTGGCCGACGCGACTTCTTCGATGCGCACGCGGCACAGACCGAGCACCCAGATCAGGTAGCGGCCGTCCGCGAGTTTCTCGTGGCGCAGGATCTCGCCGAGTCCGGCCACGGGCAGCACGTGGGGCGGCGCCTCGGGCGCGGCCTCCGCCTGCGGCAGGATCGTGCCGAGCACGAAGCGGCCGGGACCGTCGAGCAGGTCCCCGACCAGCGCGCGGTAGCGCGGTTCGAACACGTGCAGCGGCAGCGCCTGGTGCGGGAACAGGAACGCCGCCGGCAGCGGAAACATCGGCACCGGAGCCTGCGGCAGCGCTGTCGTCACGCGGGCACCATAGCCCACGGTGCGGGTTGGAGCATTGCACGGCCGCGGCAGGTGCGGTCGCATGCGCCGATGGCCAAGTTCCTGCTCGTTCTGCGTGGCGATCCGGAGGTGTGGCGGCAGCGGCCGCCGGACGAGGTGCAGGCCTTGATCGAGCACTTCGAACGGTGGGCTGGCGGCCTGATGGGAGAGCGCCGGTTCCTCGACGGCAAGAAGCTCGCCGACGGCGAGGGCCGCCTACTGGTGCGCGCCGGCACCGAGGTCCGCATCACCGACGGACCGTTCGGCGAGACCAAGGAAGTGGTGGGCGGCTTCCACCTGATCGAAGCGCGCGACTACGACCACGCGGTCGAACTCTGCCGAACGCACCCGAACCTGTCGATCCAAGGCTCGGTGGAGATCCGCCGCCTGGATCCGATGGGCCAGGCAGAAGGCTGACCCAGCAGCAACAGCCGCTCGCAGCCTCTAGGCCGCAAGGCAGCAGCCAGCTTCGTCCCTTGTCTGAAGCCTTCCATTCGCCCCGCCGGCGCCGCGGGCCAAGTGCGTTGATTCGCCGTCGTAGAGTCCCGCGCCGCGCCGGCACCAGGCAATCGCAGTGACCTTGCGGCCGCTGCGGCCGCAAGGTCACT
>JAEUHV010000019.1 GCA_016794485.1 Planctomycetota bacterium | reverse complement strand
ACGCGTCCGTCCAGCGGTCCGCGCGCCGACCGGTTCGATGGCGACACGTTCACTGTCGGGGATTTGCTGATGGGCGATTGGTTCGTGCCGTTCTTCGTCGCTGGCTTGTTGTTGACCGTCGCACTGGTCGGCTCGGTCGTGACGGTGCAGCGGTTCCGGCGTCCGGTGCGGGAGGTGGCCGATGCCTGAGTTGTCCCCCGACCGGCTCGACGGCTACCTGCTCGTCGCCGGCGTCCTGTTCGTCGCGGGCGTGCTCGCGGTGACCACCCGTCGTTCGGCGATCGGCGTGCTGATCGGCATCGAGCTGATGCTGAATGCGGCGGCGCTGCAGTTCGCGGCCTACGGCAAGTTCTCGCCGAGTGCGACCGATCCGCAGGGGCAGACCGCGGCGGTGTTCGTCGTCGTCGTTGCGGCCGCCGAGGCGGCCGTGGCGTTGGCGCTGCTGTTCGCGGTGTACCGCACGTTCCGCGACATCGACCTCGACGCGACCCGGGAGCTGCGCTCGTGACCGTCGGTACCACGTCCGTACTCGTCTGGTTGCTGCCGTTGGCGGCGGCCGTCGTCTGCACCCGGCTGCGTTCGGCGGCCCTGGCGCACGGGTTCGCCGCTGTGGTGCTGGCGGTCGCGACCGCCCTGGCCGCGACGATGGCGTTCGCCGTCGTCGGCGGCACCCCGGTGGTGGGGCCACACCTCACCTGGCTCGACCTCGGTTCGTTCACGCTCGGGGTCGGCACCTACGTCGACGGCATGGCGGCGGTGATGGCGGTGATCGTCTGCGCGCTGGCGACCGGCGTGCTGGTGTTCAACGCGTGGTACATGCACGACGACCCGCAGGCTGCGCGCTTTCCGTGGCAGTTCTGCCTGTTCGCGTCGGCGATGCTCGGCGTCGTGCTCAGCGACAACCTGTTCCTGAGCTTCTGCTGCTGGGAACTGGTCGGCCTCGGCAGCTACCTGCTGATCGGCTTCTGGTTCGACAAGCCGGCGGCGGCCGACGATCCGGCCTACCAGGCGAGGAAGGGGGCGGCGGCGCGCGGCGTGCTCGAGGCGCAGCTGAGCCCGGCGCACGCGCAGTTGAAGGCGTTCGTGATGAACCGCGTCGGCGACGCGGGCTTCCTGTGCGGCATCGGTGCCCTGCTGGCGCTGTCGCTGCAACTCGGCGCGCGCGGCGACGTGTTGTCGTTCGCGAACCTCGCCGCACTGCCCGTCGCGGACCTGGCCAAGGCGTCGTTCCTCGGCTGCTCGGGGCACGCGCTGCTGGTGCTCGCCGCACTCGGCATCTTCTGCGGCGCCGTCGGCAAGAGCGCACAGTTCCCCCTGCACACGTGGTTGCCCGATGCGATGCAGGGGCCGACCACGGCGTCGTCGATCATCCACGCCGCCACGATGGTCGCGGCCGGCGTCTACCTGGTCGCGCGCTGCTACCCGTTGTTTCCGCCGGAAGCGCTCGCCGTGGTCGGTTGGACCGGCGGCTTCACCTGCCTCCTGGCGGCGACGATCGCCTGTGTGCAATGGGACCTGAAGGCGGTGCTCGCCTACTCGACGGTGAGCCAGCTCGGGTTGATGTTCGTCGGTCTCGGCGCCGGCTCGGCCGCGGGCGGCAAGGACGCGGCGATCGCGCACTTGTTCACGCACGCGTTCAGCAAGTGCCTGCTGTTCCTGTGCGCTGGTGCGGTGATCCACGCCTGCGCCGGCCACCAGGACCTGGCGCGCCTCGGCGGGCTGCGCAAGCGCATGCCGGTCGTCGCCTACGTCTCGCTCGCCGCCCTGCTGGCCCTGCTCGGCATGCCGCTGTTCAGCGGCTTCGTCAGCAAGGACGCGATCCTGCAGGTGGCGCTTGCCAACGCGCAGGCGGCCGGCGGGCTGGCGTGGGGGCCGTTCGTGCTCGCCTGTTCGGGCAGCCTGCTGACCGCGGCGTACATGCTGCGTTGGTGGCTCCGCATCTTCGGCGGCGAAGAACGCGACCACGACGTCACGCACCATGCGCACGATCCGGCGACTTCGGCCAAGGCCGTGTTGCTGCTGCTGGCGCCGATGACGCTGGCGCTGCCCAGGACGATCGGCCACTGGTTGCCGCTGCCGCACGGCGATGCGCACACTCCGGCGATGGTCACGGCACTCGCCCTGCTCGCGGTCGGTGGCGGGTTCGCGGTGTGGGTGTTCGGGCTGGCAGAGCACTCGGGCCGCGACGTGGCCGCGGGTCTGGCCAAAGCCGCCGCTCCGGTGCACGCGGCGTGCGGCGAACTGTGGGGCATCGACCGGTTGTGGAATCGCCTGTTCGCGCGCGGCCTCGGCTGCGGCGTGGCGGCCGTGGTCGCCCGCTGCGACCTCGGCAGTGACGATCGCCTCGCTGGACTCGAGGATCCGGCGCGGTCGCGGTCGCTGTCGCCTTCGGTCGATGGACTCGTCGACGGCCTCGCCGCCGGTTGTGCGCAGGTCGGCAGCAGCGGTGCTTCGTTGCATCGCGGGCGCCTCGGGGTCTACCTCGCCGTCGGCGTAGGTGTCGTCGCCGTGCTGCTGCTGTGGTGCGGAGGGGGCTTCTGATGGGACCGCTCACCGCGTGCATCGTCGCCCCGCTCGCCCTCGCGGCCGCCACCAGCGTGGCGCCGCCGCGCGCCGCCCGGTGGTTGGCGTTGCTCGGCGCCCTGCTCACGCTGCTCGTCGGTGGCATGGCCATCGCCGACTTCGCCGCCCGGCCCGGAGCCGACTTCCGCTTCGTCGACAGCACGCCGTGGAGCACGGCGTTCGGCGCGTCGTTCACGTTCGGGGTCGACGGAATCGGGGCCGCGATGTTGTGCCTGTCCGGCCTGATCACCGCGATCGCCACGATCGCGGCGTGGCAGCAGGACAAGTGGCCGCGCGTCTACCACGCGCTGGTGCTCGTGCTGCTGGCGGCGATGAACGGCGTGTTCACGTCGCTCGACCTGCTGCTGTTCTACGTCAGTTGGGAGATGGTGCTGCTGCCGATGCTGCCGCTGGTCGGCGTGTTCGGCGGCGAACAGCGGCGCTACGCGGCGATGAAGTTCTTCGTCTACACGCTCGCCGGCAGCGTGCTGATGCTGGCGATGCTGATCGCGCTGTGGAACGCGACGCCGCGCGAAGGCCGCTCGGTGGTCGTGCCGCACCATGTCGTCGCTGCCCACGCCGATGCGTCGCACGGCACGTTGCACGGCCTGCCGATCGACCTCGGACACGACGGGCCGAAGCAGGTGCACGTGCCGCGCGGCTTCGACCTGCGCCATCTGGCGCTGCAGGCCGAACACTGGCAGGGCGCGAACTTCCTCGGCGTCACGCTGGCCGCGTTCGGCTTCTTCGCGGTGCTGCTGGCGTGCCTGGTCAAGATCCCGGCCATCCCGCTGCACACCTGGCTGCCGCACGCGCACGTGCAGGCGCCGACCGCGGTGTCGGTGCTGCTCGCCGGCGTGCTGCTGAAACTCGGCGTCTACGGGCTCTACCGCATCGGCGTGCCGCTGTTCCCGCAGGCGGCCGCTGCGTGGGCGCCGGCCCTCGGTGGACTTGGCCTCGCCGGCATCCTGTGGGGCGCCTGGGCCGCGCTCGGCCAGCGCGACCTGAAGCGGCTGGTCGCCTACTCGTCGGTCTCGCACATGGGCTTCTGCCTGCTCGGCCTGTTCAGCGGCACCGTCGCCGGCGCCACCGGTGGCATGGTCCAGGCGTTCACGCACGGCCTGTCGTCGGGGCTGCTGTTCCTGTTGGTCGGCGTGGTCTACGACCGCGCGCACCATCGGCGCGTCGACGGCTTCGGCGGGTTGGCGCGGCCGATGCCGCAGTTCGCGTGGATCCTGCTCTTGGGGGCGATGGCGGGTGCGGGCTTGCCGGCGCTGGCCGGGTTCCCGGGTGAGTTCCTGGTGCTGGGCGGCGCGTTCACGGCAACGGGGTCGTTCCCGTGGCTCGGTGCGTTGGCGACGCTGTCCGTGGTCTTGTCCGCGGCCTACCTGCTGTGGACGTTGCTGCGCGTCGCCTACGGGCCGCTGCGCCATCCAGAACAGGCTGCGTTCCCCGACCTCGACGGCCGCGAACGGCTGGCGGCGTGGCCGTTGGCGGTGTTGCTGGTCGTCGTCGGTCTGTGGCCCGGTCCGTTGGTCGATGCACTGCGGCCCGCGTGCGAACTGGTCGTGCAGACGCTGCAGGGAGGCCGGCCGTGATCGCCTTCGCCGAAGCGTTCCCGCTGGCGCTGGTGCGGCCCGAGGCGGCGCTGTGCGTCGGCTTGTTCGCGATCCTCGCCAGCGACCTCGGGCCGGGCGCCGACCGGCGCCGCGCCGGGCCGTGGCTCGGCATCGCCGCCGCACTCGTCGCGTTCCTGCTGGCGCTCGATGCACCGTCGGGAGCCGTCGGCACGATGTTGGCGATCGATGGCCCCGCTCGCTTGGCGCGGTTGCTGATCCTGCCGCTGGTCGCCCTGCTGCTGCTCGCCGGCGCCGGCGAACGGCGCCACGGCACCGACTCCGGCGCCTGGAGCACGGCGGTCGTCGGGGTCGGCCTCGGAGCCCTGGTCACCGCGGCGTCCGCCAACTTCGTGTCGGCCTGGCTCGGCCTCGAGATGCTGGCGCTGGCCGGCTACTCGCTGGTCGCGTTCCGAGGCGGCGATCGCCGCGCCGCCGAAGCCGGCATGAAGTTCGTGCTGTTCGGCGGTGTGGTCAGCGGCGTGATGTTGTTCGGCATCAGCCACGTCTACGGTGCCACGGGGCATCTCGACTTCGCCGGCATCGGCCAGGCGTTCGCGAACGGAGCGCCGACGGCGGCGGGGGTCGGCCTGCTGCTCGCGGGCGTGGGCGTCGCCTACAAGCTGACGCTCGTGCCCGTGCACTTCTACGCACCCGACGTCTACCAAGGCTCCCCGCCGCTGGGCGTCGCCGTCGTGTCGACCTTGCCCAAGATCGCGGCCGCCACCGCCCTGGTGCGGTTCCTGTCGATGGCGGTGCCCGCCCCGCTCGTCGACCATGCCACCCTGGCGAGTGCCATCGCCGTCTTGGCCGCGGCCAGCATGCTGTTCGCGTCGTTCACCGCGTTGGTGCAGCGCGACGCCAAGCGCATCATCGCGTTCAGTGGCATCGGCCACGGTGCGGCCGTCGTGCTCGCGACCGCGTGCCTGCCGGCGCGCGATGCCGCGGCGGCGGCGGGCTTCTACCTGCTGACCTACGTCGGCAGCAACGTGGGGGCGCTGGTGTGCCTGTCCGTGCTCGAACGCGCGACCGGCGGCAGCGGCCTGCAGGCCCTGGCCGGCAGCTGGCGGCGACATCCCGTGGTCAGCGGCCTCTTGTGCCTGTTCCTGCTCAGCCTCGCTGGCGTGCCGCCACTCGCGGGCTTCCTCGGCAAGTGGGGCGTGCTGCAGCAGGCGTTCGCCGCGGGGCTCGGCTCGGCCACGTATGCGACGCTGGCGACGGCGGCGCTGCTGTTCCTGCTCGCGACCGCGGTGTCGGCGTGGTCGTACCTGCTGGTCGTGCGCGCCGTGGTGTTCGCCGAACCGGCCACGCCATCGGCGGCAGGTGGCGGCACCGTGCCGTTCGCGACCAAGCTGGCGCTGGCGATCGCGGCGGTGGCGACGGTCGGGCTCGGCCTGTGGCTCGACGGCCTCGCGGTGCTCGCCAAGGCGATGTAGAACGTGGCCCCGGCGGCCCGCCATGCAGGCGAGTCCACGGGATGCGTGGCACTGGGCGGGCGCGGGGCCGGGCTTACGTGTCTCGGCCCGCGCGAGGTCGGCTGCCCGTGACCGGGCTCTGCGATCAGGCCTGAGGGCCTTCGTAGCAGCGGCGACCGGGGCGGCAGTCCTTCGGGTGCACGATCTCGTCGTCCGGGCCGACGCAGGTGCACGTCCGCGCACACCAGTAATAGCCGTCGCCGGGCCACTGCCGATCGTCGAACACCCGGTCGCTCATCGAGTGCGTCAGCAGGTGCTTCATCAGCATCGACGGGCACAGGTCGCGCGGGACCAGGTCCTGGTGCGTCTTCTGCTTCTCGTTGGCGTCGTTCATGGCATCACCTCGTCGCCTGGGCCAGGGCCTCGCGGACGACCGCCTTGCCGACGGTCAGCTTGTAGTCGTTGTGCGCGAGCGGTGAAGCGCCCGCGTAGGCCGCTTCGGCGACCTTCTGGAACAACGTGTCGGACGGCGTCTGCCCGACCAGCATCGCGGCCGCCTTGGGCCGCGGCAGCGGCACCGGCGCCACGGCGCCGAGCACGAGGTTCGCGGCCGTGATCTTGCCGCCGGCGAGCACGACCTTCACGGCACAGGCGGTGGTGGCCCAGTCGAACGTCGCCTTCTCGCGCGATTCGCAGTAGGCGGTGCGTGTGCCGGCGGCTGGCTTCGGTACGTGGATCGCCGTCACGATCTCGCCGACTTCCAGCGTGTGTTCGGCGTTCTGGGCCTTCGGCTCGGCCGGGAACAGGTCGGTGAACTTGCGCCGTCGGATCTGCTCGCCGAGTTTCGTCGTGTACTCGGCGTCGAGGGCCAGCAGCGGCGGCGCCAGGTTGCTCGGGTGCACCCGCACGCAGTCGAGCCAGCCGAGCACCGCGTGGTAGCGGTTCTCGCCGGTCATCGCGAGGCAGGTCGGGCCGCGGCCGCCGTGCAGGCAGCGGAACGCTTCGCTGCGCACGTACCAGCAGCGCGTGAACTGCAGGATGTTGCCGGCCACGGTGGCGCGGTTGCGGATCTGCGGCGACGCGGTCGCGGTCGCCGATTCGCGCAGGCCGGCCAGGGCCGGTGCGGCGAGCGCTTCGTGCTGTTCGAGCTGGCTCAACGTGGTGAGTGCGCCGATGCGCAGCTCGCCGTCCGCCTCGACGGCGATGCCGGCGAGCTCGTCCTTGAGCGGCAGCAGGTTCACGATCCGCTCCGGCGTCTGCAGCCGCTCCTTCATGCGGTCGATCAGGTCGACGCCCGCACCCTTCACCAGGGTGTTCGGCTTCTTCGCTTCGTCGCTCGCATCCGCCAGCGACTTCGGCACGACGTAGGTGAACGGTTTCATCGGGTCATCCCTTCTTGCTGGCGAGGGCCGCGAGGACCTTGTCGGGGGTGATGGGCAGGTGGCGCAGGGGCGTGCCGAGCGCGTGGAACACGGCGTTGGCGATCGCCGCGGCCGACGCGACCGAGGGCGGCTCGCCGAGGCCCGCTGCGCCGACGCTGTCGTGGCCGTTGGCGAGGCTGTGCATGTGGCACTCGAGCTGCGGCAGGTCCTTCGTGCCGGTGATCTTGTAGCGCAGGAAGTCGCCGTTCAGCATGCGGCCGGTGCGCTTGTCCATGATGCGCTGTTCGTGCAGCGCGTAGCTCACGCCCTGGATCATCGCGCCGAGCACCTGGCTCTCGGCCTGCTTCTTGGCGATCACGAGGCCGCAGTCCTGGATGCCGAACATGCGCGTGCACCGCACGAGCCCGGTCCAGGTGTCGATCTCGACCTCGGCCATCTGCACGCCGCACTGGCTGCCGTGGTACGGTTTGCTGTCGTAGTTGGCGAAGCGCGTGCCGCGTTCGTCGATCGGGTTCGGGCCGATCAGCTTGCACGCGTCGGCGAAGCCGAGGCGGGCCTTCGCGGTGCCGACCGAGCCGCCGGCGCAGGTGACCTCCGACAGTGGCACGCCGAGGTGCTTGGCCACGATCTCGCACAGCGCCTGCTTGCACAGGAACGCCGCGTGGCGAACGGCCGAGGCGAGGCTCGGCGTGACCGTGCTGCCGCCCGAAGCGGGGCCGGACGGATCGCTGGTGTGGCCGGTGGTCGCCTTCACGCGCGCGACTTCGATGCCGAGTTCCTCGGCGGTCAGGATCGCGAGCACGGTCTTGGTGCCGACCCCGATGTCCATGGCACCGCTGCGCGACTCGACGCTGCCGTCCTGGTGGATGCGGCAGGTGATGCCGTGCGGCGGGCGGCCGGGGTTGCCGAGGTTGCCCCAGCGCGCACTCGACAGGCCGACGCCGTGTACGAAGCGGGC
>JAEUHV010000579.1 GCA_016794485.1 Planctomycetota bacterium | reverse complement strand
CAAGATCTGCACCCTAACCGAGGACGTGCGCTTCTTCTGCGAGATGCAGGTGCGCAAGGGCCGCGGCTACGTCACCGCCGAAGAGAACGTCACCGAGGAACTCGAGATCGGCACGATCCCGGTCGACTCGATCTTCAGCCCGGTTCACCGCGTGCGCTACGCGATCGAGAACACGCGCGTCGGCAAGTCGACCGACTACGACCGCCTGGTGCTCGAGATCTGGACCGACGGGACGGTTACTCCGGAGATGGCGCTCGTCGAGGCGAGCAAGATCTACCGCAAGCACCTCAATCCCTTCGTGCAGTACTTCGACATGAAGGAAGACCTCGCCGTCGAAGGTGGCGCGCTGGCGCCCGAGGGCGACGAAGGTGCGCGTCGGCGCGAGATGGTCGACCTGCTCGGCAAGAGCATCGACATGCTCGAGCTGTCGGTCCGCGCGAAGAACTGCCTGGACAGCGAGAACGTCGCGACGCTGCGTGACCTGGTCACGTTGGCCGAACCGGAACTGCTCAAGGTCCGCAACTTCGGCAAGACGTCGCTCAAGGAAGTGAAGAGCAAGCTGGCCGCCCTGGGCCTGTCGCTCGGAATGAACACCGAAGATTTCAAGCAGGGCTGAGAACGACAGCGAGATAGCTAGAGAGGAACTGCGGCCATGATGCACAACATTGCAGGCAAGCGCTTGGGGCGGAACACGGCTCACCGTGCCGCCCTTCGCCGGAACTTCACCGTCTCCGTCATCAAGCACGAACGCGTCATCACGACGATGCCCAAGGCGAAGGCGCTGCGGCCGTTCGTCGAGAAGATCATCACGTTGGCGCGCAGCAACGACGCCAAGACCCGTCTGCACCGCATCCGTCAAGCGGCGGCGCTGCTGCAGGACAAGGACGCGGTGAAGAAGCTGTTCGAGGTGATCGGCCCGCGCTTCGCCAATCGCGCCGGCGGCTACACGCGCATCCTGCGCATGGCCGACTACCGCATCGGCGACGGCGGCACGAAGGTCGTGTTCGAACTGGTCGAGAACAACGTGCTCGAACAGCAGTTGAAGGCGAAGGAAGCCGCCGAGGTCCAGGACACCGAAGCTGCCGCCAAGGCCTGATCGCGCCTGGTGCTCCCGCACGAGGGTCTTCGGCTCGGCCGAGGGCCCTCGTTGTGTTTCTGGACCAGGGTGGGAAGCCTCACTGCACCGTCGCTGCTGCAGCGTTGCTCAAACGGATGGGGCCGACCAGCGGGAAGTCGATGGCCTGCGCGAACAGGCTCACGCCGGTCGCCACCGATGGGATCGTCAGTGATGTGCTCGCGGTGCCGTTGCCTGCCGCAAACTGCACGGGCAGCAGTTCGATGGGCGGGGTCAGTCCGATGGGGCCAAAGGGTGACGGCAACGGGCCACCGCCGGCAATCGACAGGCCGAACACGACGAAGGCTCCCGGAGTGCAGCCGCTCGTCGACAAGACCGCGGTGCTTCCAGCCACCACACCTTGCAGCACGAGGGCGGGTTGGGGCGAGGTCACGAGCACGTCGTCGATGCGCCATTCGTTGGCGATCGCTCCTTCGTAGCGGAACCCCACGCGAACGTCCGGGTGGCCGGCGAACGCGTCGAGGTTCGCCAGGATCGTGCCTGGGCCACTCCACGTGCCCTGTTCGTCATAGACCACCGTGAACGTCTGCCCGCCGTCGACCGTGACCTCGACCCGGTTGATCGACCGCAGCAGCGGGAACATCTGGTGCTGGCTGCAGCTGAACGTCACCTGCGTGAAGCCGCGCAAGTCGATCGGCGGCGACAGCAGGAGATTGTGCCGGTTGAGTCCCCCGTGGTTGCAGAACCACTCGTGGAACACGTCGCCGGTTCCGTTGGTCGGGCTGATGCCCGCTTGCCACGGGTCCATCGGCACGCCCAGAGCGAAGTGCGACCAGGTTGCCGGAATCCCTGCGGCGAAGTTCTCGGTGAACAAGACTTGTTGTGCGACCGCATGGGGGGCGATCGCCATCGCGAGAGCGGTCGACATCGACAGGGAACGCAGGCCGGTGGTTCGCATGCTGCGAGCATCCACGTGTCGGCGATGTGGTGATGAAGCCCTCGCCAATCTGCAGTGCGCCGAGCGTGGCGCGTGAACGATCGGCCAACGGACCATGTGGCGTTTGGCAGCGCACGATGAAGGAACGCGGGTCGGTCGATGCGGGTCGCTTCGCGCCCGTGAAGGGTCGAAAAATCGGACGTGAGACGTCGTGGCTGTCCGCGATCTCCGCCGCGCGCACAACGCGCCTGCCGAACGCCCACAACTCCATGTGCGAACGCATCGCGCGGCGAAACCGAGCCGTCGTTCTCGCATCCGTGGTCGACACGCTGCGTGTCGTCGAACGCGATCTTCACGCGGCAAGGGAGTCGACTTCATGCGATGCGCGAGAACGGGTGGACGGCGCGTGCGAACGACTCGCACGTGCAGAACGCATCCACGCAACCCCCGAATCCATGAACCACCTCCTCTGTTCGCCGCGCGCGCTCGTCGCCGTGGCCGCCCTCGCCATCGCCGGCAATGTCGCCGCGCAGGTGATCGTCCAGGGCCCCAGTTCTTCGCGCACTCCGTACCAGGTGCCCTACGACGCCAGCACCGGCGTGGTCCGCAACATCACTTCGATCGTCACCACGCTCGACCTCGTGCCGACCACGGGTCAGCTGACGACGCCCTACGAGATCGAAGGCATCCTCGACGGACTCGGCTGCTACGACAACGGCAACGGCACCGTGACCGTGCTCGCCAACCACGAGATCAACACCACCGTGGGCGTCATCCGCCGCCACGGCGCCAAGGGCACGTTCGTCACCGAGATCATCCTCGACAAGAACACCCTGCAGGTCGTTTCGGCGTCGGACCTGATCCACACGTTCGTCGTGAACGGTGTCGACCGCAACGCCGCCAACAACAACGGGATCGCCCTGGGCCGGTTCTGCTCGAGCGACCTGCCTGCCGCCAGCGCGTTCTTCAACGCAGCGACCGGCAACGGCACGAACGAGCGCGTCTACCTGACGGGTGAAGAAGGCACGGCCTCCGGCTACGCCGTGGCCGTCGTCGCCACCGGCACCGAGAAGGGACGCGCCTACGTGCTGCCGGCCTTCAACCTCGCCACGAACGGTTCGGGCATCAACGTCGTCGGTGGTTGGGAGAACCTGCTCGCGAGCCCGTTCGAGCAGGACCTGACGATCGTGGCCGGCACCAACGACGGCGGCTCCGGCATCATGAACAACACCGTCAACGTCTACGTCGGCCTGAAGCAGACCGCCGGCAACGTCGTCGAGCGCGCCGGCCTGACCAACGGCCAGAACTACATCGTCGGAGTCGTCGGCAACCCCGCCGAGATCGTCAACACCTCGACCCGGGCGACGAACATCACCAGCGGCACGCGGTTCACGCTGAACCTCAACGCCGCCGGCACCACGTTCTCGCGTCCGGAAGACGGTGCGTGGGATCCGAACAACCCGACCGACTTCTACTTCGTCACCACCGATCGCCTCGACACCAACACCAGCACGGGCACCAACCAGACCATCGGCGCGTCCGGCACCGCCAACCAGAACGGCCGTGCTCGCCTGTGGCGCATGCGCTTCGACGACATCACCAAGCCGCTGCTGGGCGGCGTGATCGACCTGCTGATCGACGGCAGCAAGAACGGCCAGAAGGTCAACATGCTCGACAACATGTGCGTCGGCGAAGACGGCATGGTGTACATGACCGAGGATCCGGGCAACTCGACCTACCTCGCCAAGACCTGGGCCTACGACCCGAACACCGACACGATGGTCGGCCTGACCAAGTTCGACTCGTCGCGTTGGGGTGAACTCGCCGTCAACGGTGGCACGCCCGGTGCGACGTTGCCGCACACCAACGACAAGGAGATCTCGGGTGTCATCGACGTGACCTCGATGTTCCCGCACGCTGCCGACGAGCGCGTGCTGCTGCTGGACATCCAGGACCACTCGACCAACGCGGCCGTCGCCAACGCGGCGTCGGTGGAAGGTGGCCAGCTCTTGCTGATGCGCGTGTCGCTGCGCGGCCGCACCGAGTCGTACGGGACCGGTTGCAACGGGCTCGCCATCGCGGCGGCGTTCGGGTCGCGTCCGCGCATCGGGGCGTCGTTCCACACGGACGTTGCCGGCATCCTGCCGGCGTCGACGACGTTCATGACCGCGGGTGCCTCGACGACGTCGTGGGCGGGCAATCCGCTGCCGCTCGACCTGACCGGCCTCGGCCTGCCGGGTTGCTGGCTGCTGCAGGACCTGTTCTACGACGCGACCATGCCGACGGTGGCGACGGGCATCGGCTCGGCGCGCTACTCGCTGACGATCCCGTCGGCGTTCGAACTGGTCGGTTTCCGCGTCCACCTGCAGGCGTGGACCACGGCCAGCCAGGTGTCGCAAGGCCTGACGGTCGTCGTCGGCCTCTGACCGGGGTGCCGCCCGGCGGCACGCACCTTTTCCTCACGGCCGGACGCGCGGGCTTGCGCGTCCGGCCAGTCCGCAGGTCGCGCATGGCCCGATCCCTTTTCGCCGTTCTCGCCGTCCTCGGCTGCATCGCAGCGTCCCCGGCCCAACAGCGGCCGGATGCGCGCGCCGTGGTCCAACGCCACGCCGACCACTGCGAACGTCTGCATCGCGAACTGGAGGGCCGCGCGACGGCGTTGCAGAAGGCCGTGCAGGCGCTGGTCGAACGTCCGGCTCCGGCGACGCTCCAGGCAGCGCGCACGGCCTGGGCGGAGGCACGCCTCGTCTACGGCCAGGTCGAGGTCCTGCGCTTCCACGGCGGCCCGATCGACGCGGTCGAACCGTTGCTGAACGCGTGGCCGGTCGACGAGGTCTACATCGACTACGTGGTCGGTCGGCGCGAACGTGGCCTCGTCAGCGACCGCACGCGACTGCCCGTGCTCGCCGGGGCAGCGCTCGAGCATCGCAACGGGCTCGGTGGCGAGACCAACATCAGTGTCGGATGGCATGCGATCGAGTTCTTGTTGTGGGGGCAGGACCTCGACGCCGCCGGCCCCGGCCGTCGCCCGCACACCGATTTCGTCGACGGCGCCGACCCCGATGCCGCGCGTCGGCGCCAGTACCTGGCGGTGGTCACCGACCTGCTGGTCGGGCACGTGCGCGACCTGACGCGCCAGTGGGCCCCCGGGGCCGACAACTTCCGCCGGCGCTACGAAGCCAATCCCGACGACGCCATCCGACGCATGCTGACCGGTGCCGTGATCCTGACGGCGTTCGAACTTTCCGGCGAGCGCCTCGCGGTTCCGTTCGAGACCAGGGACCAGGAGCAGGAACACTCGTGCTTCAGCGACACGACCTGCGCCGACCTGGTCGCCAACCAGATCGGCATCGAAGCGATCTTCCGCGGCGGCCTCGGCGAACCGAGCCACCACGACCTGCTCCTGCTGGTGCGTTCCCGCGACGCCGAGCTGGCCGACCATCTCGCGGCTTGCCTGGATGCGGCGACCCGTGCGCTGCGCGCGATCCCGGCACCCTTCGACCAGGCGTTCCTCGGCGCCGACGACGCTCCGGGTCGGAAGGCGATTGCAGCGGCGATTGCGGCGTTGGACCAGCAGGGCGAGGCGATCGCGCTGACCGGTCGACTGTTCGGCTTCGAACTGCCACTGCAGCCGGGTCGCTGACCCGAGGGCCCTGGGATGAAGCATCCACACCTCTGGCTCGTCGCGTTCGCCGTCGGCTGCGCCTGCGCCGATGGGGTTGCACAGCATGCGTCGCCGCTCGACGGCGTGGTGGTCGCCGATGCGACGTCGAACGCCTTCGGCCATCCGTGGCCGGCGTTGCGCGCCGAAGAGCGGCGCGCC
>JAEUHV010000566.1 GCA_016794485.1 Planctomycetota bacterium | reverse complement strand
CGGCGCCGCCTGGCCCAGCACGAGATGGTGCACCGCCTGGACCGCACCTTCGTTGACGAGGAACACGTCGGGCACCTGGTCGCCGTCGAAATCGCCGACGCACACGTCGCGCGGGCCACGTTCGGCGGCGTTCTCGTGGTCGCCGATGCGCCGCGGCGCGCCGAACGCCTGGAACATGCCGTTCTGTTGCGCCAGGAGCAGTTGCAGGAAGCCGACCCCGCCCTGCTCGGTCAGCACGGCGAGGTCCGGTGCACCGGCCGTTCCAGGCGCGTCGTCGAGGGCGATCGACGCGATCGCCACGGGCATGCGGTCGAGCACGGCGCCACGCGGACCGAAGAACGGATCCGGGTTGGCGAACAGGAACTTCTGGCCGGCGACGATGGTCGCGACCTGCGCGCCCGAGCGCACCCGCAGCACGATGTCGACCTCGTCGGGCCGTCCGTCGGGCGACTGCGGCATCGTGAACACCAGCCGGTCCGTGCCCGACTCGGCCGTTCGGAAGTCGGCCCGCGGCAACGTGGTGACCCGACCCCCCTTCTCGAACGACAACTCCACGTCGTCGAACGCGAGCGGCACCGGAAACCCGCCAGACGAGAAATCGGGTGGCACCAGGGCCGTGCCGATCAGGGTCACCAGCGTGCCGCCCGTGGTCGGCCCCTGGGCTGGCAGGGCCAGCGCCACGTCGGGGCGATAGATCGCGTTCTCGACGGCCGTCGATTCGCCAGCGAGTGCGTCGCGCACGAGGATCCGCGCCGGCAGCGGATACTCGCTGCCAGGCACCACGGCGGAGACCACCGGCATGCCGTCGCTGGTGCCCGCGAACTGCACGTCGGTGGCCAGGCGCGCGAGCACGGGTTCGGGGACCGCCGCAGTCGGGGCGGTCTCCGGATCGCGGGTGACGACGAGCACTTCGAGGTTGCCGGCGACCGTGCTGCGCAGGCCGTCGAGTCGCAGCGAGATGCGCTCACCGAACGGCGACAGGAACAGCTCGCTCTGGCCGGCCGGCAGGACCAGCGTGGCGCGCGGCTGGCGCGCGAGCTTGACCGGGAACGGGGCACCGATGCGCTTGCCGTCGACGAACACGTGCAGCGACGCCGGCACGTCGACCACGGGGTCGCCGACCGCGGCGCGGATGTTCGTGGTGTTCAACGTGAACGTGATCGAGGTGCCTCCGCCCTGGCCCGACGCGACCGGATCGAGCTGGTCGTCGCCGGCACCCTCGACCTCGAGCCGCACCAGCAGTACCGCCGCGGCGGCGATCGGCGCATTGGCGATCAGCACGCTGCGGGTGGTGCCCGGTGCGGGCACCAGCGGCATTTCGGCCGAAAGCCCCAACGTCGGCGGTGCGGACGCGCCCCCGCCGCTGTCGCTCGCCGCGACGCCGGTGATGAGCCCCGCCCCACAACCGGTCGCGAGCAACCCGCACAGCAGCAAGGCGACGCACGACGTGAACTGGCGGTAGCGGCCCATGCGGTCGAGAAGTCTACCTCGCCCGTCGCCTGCGGTTGCAGGAGCGCTGGCCCCGATGGCAAGGCGGACCACGGCATCGGGATGGTAGAAGTCCGGCATGCAGCCTGCCGGCAAGGACCACGCCCCGCCACCCGAACGCGCGATCTTCTGCAACCGCACCCTGAACATGCGGTCGATCCATGCGATCGGCTTCGACATGGACTACACGCTGGTGCACTACGCCGTGCAGGCCTGGGAAGCCCGCGCCTACGCGCACGTGCAGGCGCGCCTGCACGAACGCGGGCTGCCGGTGCAGGACCTCCGCTTCGACCCGGACCTGTTCGCGCGCGGCCTGATCCTCGACGTGCAGCTGGGCAACGTCGTCAAGTGCAACCGCTTCGGCTACGTGACCCAGGCCGCGCACGGCACGCGCTTCCTGCCGCACGACGAGCAGCGCCGCACCTACAGCCAGATCTGGGTCGACCTGTCCGAGCCGCGCTGGGTGTTCCTCAACACGCTGTTCTCGCTGTCGGAGTCGTGCCTCTACGGCCAGCTCGTCGACCTGTTCGACCGCTCCGTGCTGCCGGCCGGCCTCGACTACCGCAAGCTCTACGCGCTGGTCGAGGACGCGATGAACGTGGCGCACCTCGAAGGCGCCCTGAAGGCCGAGATCATCGCCGCGCCCGAACGCTTCGTCGACCTCGACCCGCTGCTGGCGCAGACGCTGCTCGACCTCAAGCACGCCGGCAAGAAGCTGTTCCTCGCGACCAACAGCGAGTGGCACTACACGCGGGCGATGATGGGCTACGCGTTCGACCCGTACCTGGGCACCGACGAGAACAGCCCGCTGCACTGGCGCAACCTGTTCGACCTGGTGATCGTGCAGGCGAAGAAGCCCGGCTTCTTCGACAAGCAGGTCCCGTTCCAGGAAGTGGTCGACGACACCACGACGCGGCCGCTGCAGGGCCCGCTGCGCGCGGGCGTCGTCTACAAGGGCGGCAACGCCGAAGCGGTGCAGCAGCACTTCGGCTGCGACGGCGGCGAGATCCTCTACGTCGGCGACCACGTCTACGCCGACGTGCACGTCTCGAGCCAGATCCGGCGCTGGCGCACGGCGCTGGTGCTGCGCGAGCTCGAGCAGGAAGTGCTCGCCGAACGCACGTTCGCGGCGAAGCAGCACGAACTGGAGCAGCTGCTGCTCGACAAGGACCGGCTCGACCGCGAACAAGCGATGCTGCGGCTGTCACTGCAGCGCCTCGAGCACGGCCTGCAGCCTCCGGCCGAGGTCGGACTCGGCGCGCACGCGATCCAGGAACGGCTGCGCGCGCTGCGGCCGGAGTTCGAAGCGCTCGACCAGCGCATCGTGCCGCTGGCCAAGGCGAGCGGCATGCTCGGCCATTCCCGCTGGGGCCCGTCGATGCGCGCCGGGGCCGACAAGAGCAGGTTGGCGCGGCAGATCGAACGGCACGCCGACGTCTACACGTCGCGGGTGTCGAACTTCCTGTGGCTGTCGCCGTTCGGCTACCTGCGCGCCGCCCGCGGCTCGTTGCCGCACGACGCGCGCCGCTGATTGCGGCACGGGCGCGGCAGCTCAGGCCGTGTTCCTGATCGACTGCAGGACCAGCACGGTGAGCCCAGCCATGCCAAGCAGGGCACAGCCGGCGAACACCGGCTGCAGATTGCGCGCGCCCGGTCGTTCGTCCGGGCTCGTGCCCGGCGTCGGCCGCTGCAGGCGGAGCAGGACGCTGCCGACGAGCGGCCACAGCAGGCCCGCGACCGCGAAGGCGATGCCCGGAGCCAGCAACTTCGGCTGATCGAGCACCGAGAACAGGTGCACCAGGCCCAGGCCGACCCCGAGCACACCGGCGGCGGCGAACGCGTCCGAGTACCACAGCAACCGCTGGCTCGACCAGGGCCCACGCAGCGGCGAGTCGCTGGCGACGAGCGCCGACGGCGCGACGACGCCGAGCAGGAGCAGCGCGTGCACGGTGTCGGGGCCCATCGCGAACTCACCGGCGAACGCGAGGCCGGTGGCCGCGATCAGGCATCCGCCGCCGATCCCGCACGTCCAGGCGAACGCCCGACGGATCGGCAGGCGCAGCGCTTCGTCCTCGGCGCGCAGCAGTTGGTGCTTCTGCGGCAGCACGAAGAACACCTGCACGGCGACGGCGACGATCAGGCTCGCGAACGCGAGGTACAGGGCAGGGCCGACCCGCTGCGGTTCGTCGACCCGCCACACCGCGTGGATCGTGCCGACCAGCAGGCCCAACAGGCCGCCGAGCAGGGTGGTGCGCTCGAGCACTTCGAGCGCATCGAGGCACTCGGCGCGGTCGGCGGAAGCACGGTCCGGAACGACGAAGGCGCCGGCGAGCACGCGGCCGGTGCTGCGGGCGCCGCGCAGCAACAGCAAGCCGCCGAATGCCGTGATGCCGACCAGCAGCAGGCTCGGCCCATGGAGCAGTTGGAGCGGATGCCCGCCTTCGAGTCGCATGGCCGTCACCGCGCAGGCGAGGCCACCGAGCGCCGCCAGCAGGAAGCGGAAGTTGACGCGCATCGGCGCTCTTTCGGCACGGGTGGGCCCGCAGGCGACAGGGAACACCCGTAGACCTGCATCGCTGGGCGACGCGGTCCGGTCCAACCGCTGCGACGGCGGCTTCGGCGCCTGCCCCCCCGTGACGCGGGCTCGCGAACGCGGCGAAACTCCTGCGGCGATCCGGAAAGAAACCGAAGCCCCGCCAGTATCGTGCGCCCCTCATGAGGTTCGCGGTGACGTACCGCGAAGGAGTACCCGATGGTCACACTGACACTGTTCGTGCCGCTGATTCTGGCGGCACCGCAAGGGCCGCAGTTCGAGGCCCCCGTACGAATGAAGGCCGGCGATGCCTTCGTCGCGTGCGAAGCACCCGGTTTCGCGTGCCCCACCTGGCACGACGTCGACGGCGACGGCAAGAAGGACCTCGCGGTCGGCCAGTTCAAGGACGGCAAGATCAAGGTCTACAAGAACACCGGCGACGGCAAGCTCGCCACCGGCGAATGGCTCCTCGCGGGCAAGAAGCCGGCCGAGATCCCCGGCGTCTGGTGATGCACCTCCTCCACTCCACAGTTCGTGGATGTCAACGGTGACGGTGTGCTCGACGTGCTGTCCGGCTCGTATTCGCGCCAGGACAAGGACATGGCCGGCTTGTTCCAGGTGCTCCACGGCGAGAAGGGCGGCACCTACCGCAAGGCCGAGGTGCTGAACGGCAGCGACGGCCAGCCGCTGCTGCTGCCCGGCGGCGAAGGCGACGGCGCCGACATTTCCCGTATCTGCACGCGCGCGTTCGCGTGCGACCTCAACGGCGACGGCAAGCTGGACCTGGTCGCGGGCAACTTCGGCGGCACGTTCTGCTGGTTCGCCGGCGAAGGACCGGGCAAGTTCGCGCCCAAGGCCACCTGGCTGAAGGCCGGCGGCGAGGACATGAAGGTCGAGATGCACAGCGACCCGTGCCTCGTCGACTGGGACAAGGACGGCGACCTCGATCTGGTCTCCGGCTCGTCCTCCGGCGGCGCCTTCCTGTTCGTGAACGAAGGCAGCAAGACCGAACCGAAGTTCGGCGCGATGCAGACGCTGGTCAAGGCGAGCGGCGGCCACGGCATGGTCCTCGGCGGCGACGATGCGGCGATGCCCGAAGTGACGTTCGGTGACGCCCACCTGAAGGGCCCCGGCGACGACACGCGCGTCTGGGTCGACGACGTCAACGGCGACGGCAAGCTCGACCTGCTGGTCGGCGACATGGTCACGCTGGTGCACACCGCCAAGGGCGTCGACGAGAAGACCGCGCGCGAGAAGCTCGCCGCGTGGCAGAAGAAGCAGCAGGCGTTCTTCAAGCAGCCGCCGCCCGAAGGCGAAGCGGGCCAGCAGAAGTGGCAGAAGGAATACGAGGCCCTGGAGAAGGAGAAGGAAGCCTTCGCCAAGGACGAGATGACCGGCCACGTGTGGCTGTATCTGCGCAAGTGACGCGAACGCGCGCGGGCTCGATGCCCGCGCGCCGTCACCGCACCGCGTCGATCGCCTGCTCGATCGAAGCACGCGTCTGCGCCCCGCGCAGGCCGTAGCGCACGATTCCCTGCGCGTCGACGACGTAGGTCACCGGCGTCACGTTCGACCACGACGCGCCGTGGAACGCGTCGGCGAAGGCGCGGTCGGCAAGCGCGATCGGCCGCGTGAACCCCTTGGCGGCGATGGTCGCTTCGGTCTCGACCGATGGGAAGCCCTGCACCACGTCGTTCATCACGTGCAGTAGCACGACGTCGCCGGGCAGGTTCGCTTCGAGATCGCGGATCGCCGCGGCCTCGAGATCGCACGAATGGCAGCGCGAGCGGAAGAAGTGCAGCACGACCCGTTTGCCGCGCAGACCGGCGGTGGTCCACGAGGTGCCGCCGCGATCGACCAGCGTGAAGTCCGGCAGTGGCCGCCCGACCGAGTGCTGGATCAGCCCGTCGACGTGGCGTCGGACCAGCAGCGGGGCGGTCCAGTAGGCGATGCCGAGCAGGGCGGCGACGACGACGGCGATGCGGGTGCGGCGGCTCATGGCGGGCACGATGCTACGCGCAACCTGCGGTCGCATCGACGCTTCCGCCAATCTGCACCAAACGCAACCCGTCTTGCGTTTGGTTGCACCAAACGCAGAGACGGGTTGCATCCGGAACGGCACCGGCGAGGGCGAACGCTCAGAACTGCCGCGACTCGCAGTTCGTGCGGAACCAACCGGTCTGCGCGTCGAAGCCGATCGCCTGGAACTTCATCAGCTGGCCGGTGAACAGGCCCGGCGGCAGCGT
>JAEUHV010000557.1 GCA_016794485.1 Planctomycetota bacterium | reverse complement strand
GGCCGAGCAATTGCGTGGCGGGCACCGGCGTCTCGGTGCCGGTCGGCGCCATCGCGTCGATGAACGTGCCGTCGGCGCGCAGCTTGTACATCAGGTCGGGCAGTGCGTTCACCATCGCCCGGCGCATCGCCTCGCTCTCGTGCCACTGCGTCGTCGTCGCTTCGCGTTCGGCGATCAAGGCACCGAACACCAGCGGCACGCTGAGCAGCGTGACCAGCAGGATCTGCACCGTGACGTGCTGTTCGGCCGACGGCAGGCTGGTGAACGGGCCGATGCCGTGCCCGGCGAACGAGGTGATCGCCACGGCACCGATCGTCGCGGTGGTGATCGAACCGTGCGTGCCGTAACGCAGCGCCGACCACAACGCGATCGGCAGCACCATCGTCAGCAGCAGCACGGCCGGAGTTCCCGGCGTCACGCCGAGCATGACCAGCGTGACGAGGCCCGCGGTCGCCGCGCCGGTGCACAGGCACGGCACCAGCCGCCCCAGGGCGTGCCCGCTGCGGCCCGGCCGCAGCCACACCAGGGCCGCGGGAACCACCGTCAGGACGCCGAGCACGTTCATGCGCCACCACCCATCCCAGCCGGGATCGAACGTCGAACGCGCGACGTACGACATGGCGAGCGACGGCAGCGGGGTGACGGCGGCGATGCCCAGCAGCACCAGCACTTCGCGCAAGGCCGCGAATTCGCCGCGCACGCCAAACCGCCGCAGCAGCGCTCCCGCCAACAGGGCTTCGAGCGTGCTGCCGACGGCAGCCAGCGTGGCGGACGTCGCCGAATAGCCCCACAGGGTGCGCTGCAGGAAGACCGACACCAGCACCACCCAGGCCGACCGCAGTCCGAGGATCCAGACTCCGGCCACGGCGACGCCGGTCGGGATCCACACCACGGCGCCGAGCTGGTCGTGATGGACGCCCAACGACAGCGTCGACGCCGCGACCATCGCCACTGCCAATGCAGCGTGCGCCAAGATGCTCGCCCCGGTCCGGTGCATCGCGGCACCTTAGCCTCCGGCAACGACTTCGGACAAGGTTCTCGCCTTTGCGTCGCGCTCGTCCGAAATCACCGGTCGCGGTATACCACGGCCAATGAAACCGCTGTTCGCCGCCGCCCTGCTCGTTCCCGGACTTCTCGTCGTCGCGTGCCAAAGCCCGGCCACCGCGCCCGTAGCGGTGCCGCCAGTCACCCAGGGGCCGCCGAAGGAAGCCGCCCAGGAGCCCGCCCAGGACAAGGCCAAGGACAAGGAGAAGGCCGAACAGCAGAAGGCCAAACGCAAGGAGCTGCGCGGCAAGCAGCGGGAACTCGAAGCCGCGAACCTCGAGCACCAGGTGGCGGCGATCGACCAGCGGGCGCGGCAGTGGAGCGTCGACGCGGCGCTCGAGAAGACCGCCGCCGACGTGCAACACGCCAGGAAGGCGCTGGCGACGTTCCTCGAGGACGTGAAGCCGCGCGAACTCGAGGAGAAGAAGATCGGGATCGACCAGGCGGTCTACCAGGCCGAACACGCCAAGGACGAACTCGGCGAACTCGAGGCGATGTACCAGGCCGACGAGTTCGCCAAGAAGACCAAGGAGTTGGTGTTGAAGCGCGGTCGCCGCAGCCTGGAGATGGCCGAGCGCTCGCTCGCGGTGGCGCGCAAGGAGAACGCGCACTTCGAGCAGGTCGGCCTGCCGGAGCGCGAGCGCGAGCTGCGCCAGCGGATCGCCGACGTGGAGCTCGAACGGCGCAAGGCCGAAGGCGAGGCCGAGAAGTGCAAGCTCGAGCTGGAGCAGGCCAGGAAGAAGCAGGCGTTCCGCATCGCCGACCTGCAGGAGGAGATCGCCGAACTCGAACAGGCCCTCGCCGAGGGCAAGTCGTGAGGCGGGCCGCGCCGCTGGCCTTGGTGCTGACGCTGGCGTTGCCGGCGCAGGTGCCGGCTCCCGCTGCGACTCCGACCGGCTCGGCGGCGGCGGCCCAGGCCGGCATCGAGCGCGCGCTCGCGTTCTTCGTGCAGACCCAGAACCACGACGGCAGCTGGGGCTCGACTTCGTGCGAGACGACCATGGAGATGGTGTTCGCGGTCGAGACGCACTACGCGTGGAGCGTCGCGGCGCATGGGCTCGCGACCATGGCGCTGCTGCGTGCGAAGCCGACGCCCGCCGTGCAGCAGGCGCTCGACAAGGCGGTGCAGTGGTTGTGCGACTGCCGCATGACCATGCGTGGCTCGAGCTGGGACAACGACGCGGTGTGGGGCTGGCTCTACGGCGCCGTGGCGATGACGACGATCGCGCAGGACGATCGCTACCGCTCCGACCGCTGGCGCGAACGGGTCGCCAACCGCGGTCGCGAGTTCGTCGGCTGGCTGCAGAAGAACCAGGAGCCGACCGGCGGGTTCGGCTACTACGACGATCCGCCGTGGACGCAGCGACCGAAGTGGGGGACGAGCTTCGCCACCGCGAGCGTGGTGCCGTCGCTCGGCATGGCGCAGCGGCTCGGCTGGCTCGGCGACGGTGCGGTGACCGAACGTGCCGCGGCCTACGTGCGCGCCTGCCGGTTGCCGAACGGCGCCTACGAGTACGACCTGTCGCCGGTGCCGCGGGTCGGTGGTGGCGAGCACATCAACAACGTGAAGGGCAGCCTCGGCCGGATCCAGGTCGGCAACTGGGCCCTGCGAACGGCCGGCGATCCGCAGATCACCGACGCCGTCGTCCGGCGCGGGCTCGAGCAGTTCTTCGAGCACCACAAGTTCCTGGCCGTGGCTCGCCTGCGGCCGGTCCCGCACGAGGCCTACTACTACAACGCCGGCTACTTCTTCTACTTCGGCCACTACTACGCGGCGCTGGCGATCGAGCTGCTGCCGGCGGCCGAACGGGAACCGTTCCGGATCCAGCTGCGGCAGAAACTGCTCGAGACGCAACGTGCCGACGGGTCGTACTGCGACTTCCTCGGCTCCAGCTACATGGTCACTTCGTCGACCGCCTTCGCGACGCTCGGTCTCATGGCCGGTTCGTGAACGACCACCGGGGCCGGCGCCGCTCCGTCCGGACATTTGACCGCTTCAGGGCGCGACCCTATCGTCTTCCGGCTTCCCCGCGGGCCGCGCCCGCCGTCCGGAGACCTTGCGCAAGACGATTTCCATAGCACCCGGCCTAGGCCTCGGCGGCGACCAGTTCGTGGTCATGGCCGGCCCGTGTGCCGTCGAGACCCGCGAACTGCTTCTGGCTGCGGCCGAAGCAGTTGCAGCGGCCGGGGCCGGCATGCTCCGCGGCGGTGCGTTCAAGCCGCGCACGTCGCCGAAGTCGTTCCAGGGGCTCGGCGTCGAGGGCCTCCGGCTGCTGGCCGAGGCATCCGCCCGCACCGGTCTGCCGGTCGTGACCGAGGTCATGGACCCGCGCGACGTCGAGGTGGTGGCCGAGCATGCGACGATGCTGCAGGTCGGCAGCCGCAACATGCAGAACTTCCCGCTGCTGCGCGAGGTCGGTCGTCAGCGCAAGCCCGTGCTGCTCAAGCGCGGTGCGGCGGCGACGATCGACGAATGGCTGGCCGCGGCCGAGTATGTGCTGCAGGAAGGCAATCCCGACGTCGTGTTGTGTGAACGCGGCGTGCGCGGCTTCGACGGTTCGACCCGTTACCTGCTCGACCTCGCCGCGGTGCCGGTGCTGCAGCGGCGCACGCACCTGCCGGTGGTGGTCGATCCGAGCCACGGCACCGGCGACGCCGGCCTCGTGCCGGCGATGGCGAAGGCAGCGGTCGCGGCGGGTGCCGACGGCTTGCTGATCGAAGTGCACGCCGCCCCGGAAATCGCCCTGTGTGACGGCAAGCAGGCCCTGCGGCCCGCCGAGTTCGCGCAATTGATGTCCGAATTGCGTCGGCTCGTTCCCCTTGTAGGTAGACGGTGGTCGCGCCCCCTGGCCGCGGGCCAGGCGACCGCCGTCGACGCGGCTGGATCCGGCTCGCACCGGATTCCGCCCAATCTCGGCTCGTTCGACGACGAGGTCATCGCCCCGTGACGCACCGCTCTCGCAAACCCTACATCGCCGGCAACTGGAAGATGAACCTCGACCGTTCGCGGTCGCTGGACCTCATCAAGACCGTGAAAGGTCGCCTCGGCGACGGCGGCGACCGCGAGGTCGCCTTCTTCGTGCCGGCGATCTACCTCGCCGACGTGACCGCCGTGGCGCAAGGTTCGCCACTCGGCGTCGGCGGCCAGAACCTGTGGTACGAGGCCAATGGCGCGTTCACCGGCGAGCTGGCACCGCGCATGCTGCGCGAGGTCGGCGCCGACCGCGTGCTGATCGGCCACAGCGAACGGCGGCACGTGTTCCACGAGCCGGACGAGTGGATGGGGCGCAAGGTGCGCGCCGCGCTCGACGCCGACCTGCTGCCGATCTACTGCATCGGCGAGACGCTCGACGAGCGCAAGGCCGGCAAGACCGAACGGGTCTGCAAGCGGCAACTCGAGTCGGGCTGCGAGAAGATCCGCACCGAGGACGCGCATCGCCTGACGATCGCCTACGAACCGGTGTGGGCGATCGGCACCGGCGAGACCGCGACCATCGACCAGGTCGGCCAGGTGCACCGCACGATCCGCAAGTGGCTGGTGCAGCGCCTGGGCGAAGACGCGGCGAACCTCGTGCGCATCCTCTACGGCGGCAGTGTCAAACCCGACAACGCCAAGGACCTGATGGCGGTGGACAACGTCGACGGGCTGCTCGTCGGTGGCGCCAGCCTGCAGGCCGAGACGTTCCTTCCCATCATCGAATTCGACCGCTGAGCGGTCCCACTTCAGAGCATTCCCAGATGGCCATTCTGCACTTCCTCGGTTGGATCCTGTTCTTCGCCTCGGCCGTGTTGTTGACGATCGTCGTGCTGCTGCAGGAGTCGAAGGGCGGCGGTCTCGCCGAAGCCTTCGGCGGCATGGGCGCCGAGACGTTCGGCGTCAAGACCGGCGGCATCAACCGCTTCACCTTCCTGCTCGCCGCGGTCTTCTGCGGTTCGGCGATCCTGATCAGCGCGACCTGGTAGCCGCGCGGGTGCCGCGCACCATCTGCCCACGATGGCCAGTGCCACGCACAGCATGACCGGGGTCGGTCTCGCCGCCGGTCCGAGCGAACTGGGCGACGTCCGTCTCGAGGTTCGCACCGTGAACGGCCGCGGCTTCGCCTGCAAGCAGCGTTTGCCCGCCGTCGCCTGGTGCCACGAGACCGCGATCGAGGAACGGGTGCGCGGTGCGGTGCGCCGGGGCTCGGTGACCGTCGTGCTCGAGCGTGTGCAACAGGCCCCACCGTTGCCGGACCCGGCCGTACTGCGCGAGGTCGGCCAGTCGCTGGCCCGCCTCGCCGTCGACCTCGGGTTGTCGCCGCCGTCGTTGGCCGACGTGCTGCAGTGCGCCAACGTGGGCCGCGCGGCCGACTCGCAGACGTCGCGGCCACTGCCGCCGCGGCTGTCGGCCCTGCTCGAGGCGGCG
Source organism: Planctomycetota bacterium (assembly GCA_016794485.1). Classification (GTDB taxonomy): domain Bacteria; phylum Planctomycetota; class UBA1135; order UBA1135; family UBA2386; genus UBA2386. The sequence goes on along the minus strand of JAEUHV010000557.1, from coordinate 5,060 downwards.
CTGGCCGACCTCGCTGCGCATCGCCGCAGCGACGGGGCCGGCACCGTGCAGGCGATCTGCAGGGATCTCGACCAGTTCGACGCCTTGCGCCGCGAAGCCGCGGCCCGCACGCCGGTGCTGGCCGCCGAGTACCGCGACCGGTTGCTCGCGCGCGTGCAGGAGTTCGTGCAGGCGCACCTGTCCGGACCGATCCCGGCGTTCGACGTGGTGCGCGAAGTGGCGGCGTTCGCCGATCGGGTCGACGTCGCCGAGGAACTGCAGCGGCTGTCCGCGCATCTGGCCGAAGTCCGGACCACGCTCGACCGCGGCGGCGAGGTCGGTCGTCGGCTCGAGTTCCTGCTGCAGGAACTCCTGCGCGAGACCAACACGCTCGGCTCGAAGTCGCCCGACCCGGCGATCGCGCACGCCGTGGTGGCGATGAAGGCCGCGATCGAACGCATGAAGGAACAGGCGGCGAACCTCGAATGAACGGCGCGCGTGGCAAGCTCGTGGTGATCTCGGGTCCTTCGGGGGCGGGCAAGACCTCGGTCTGTCGCGCGCTCAAGCAGCGGCCGGAGGTCGAGTTCTCGGTCAGTGCGACGACGCGGGCGATGCGCGCCGGCGAACGCGACGGCATCGATTACCACTTCTTGTCGCGCGACGATTTCCAGCGTCGCATCGCCGAGAACCAGTTCCTTGAGTTCGCGACCTACAACGGCAACATGTACGGAACGCCGCGGTGGCCGATGGACCAGGCGCTCGCGCGCGGCAAGACGTTCCTGCTCGAGATCGAGGTCAAGGGCACGCGCCAGCTGCGTGACCGCGGCATCCCCGGGCTGTACGTGTTCATCGCGCCGCCGAGCATCGACGAACTGCGCCGGCGCCTGACCGGGCGCGGCAGCAACGATCCGGTCGAGATCGAACAGCGGGTGCGCATCGCGGTCGACGAGATCGCGGCGTCGCGCGAAATCGTCGCCGGAGCGCCGTTGTACGACGTCGTCGTCGAGAACCGCGTGCTCGACGACACGATCCGCGCGGTGGAGCAACTGCTGTGGCCGTGACCAAGGACGTCCTGCTCGGCGTCGGCGGCGGCATCGCTGCCTACAAGCTCGCGTTCCTCGCCAGCCGCCTCGTGCAGCGTGGCCACCGTGTGCGCGTCGCGATGACGCCGCGCGCGTGCGAGTTCGTCGGGCCGCTGACCTTCGAGGGACTCACCGGCCGGAAGGTGATCCTGTCGTCGACGCAGGTCGACGCCGACGGCACCGCACCCCACCTCGAGGCGGCCAAGGCCGCGGCCGTCTACGTGGTCGCACCGGCGACCGCCGACCTGCTGGCGAAGCTGGCGTTCGGGGCCGCCGACGATCCGGTGAGCCTGCTCGCGACCACGTGCCGCTGTCCGATCGTCGTGTGTCCGGCAATGAACGACGCGATGTGGACGTCGGCGGTCGTGCAGCAGAACGTCGCGACCCTGTGCGCGCGCGGCTGGCAACTGCTCGGTCCGGTCAAAGGCCACCTCGCCGAGGGTTACGACGCGATCGGCCGCATGGTCGAACCCGAGGCGATCGCCGAAGCGATCGGCCGCGTGCTCGGGGCCGCCCGTGGCTGAGCCGCGCATGCGCATGTTCGAACTCGGTGGTGCCGACGCCGCCGCGGCGCTCGACGTGCTGCACGTGCACGCCGATGTGCAGGGCGTGGTCGAAGGCGACACGACGATCACGGTGTGGTTTCGCGGCGACGCGCCGGCGTTGCCGTTCGCCGACTTGTCGGTGCGCGAACTGCCGTACGACGCCGATGCGCCGCAGCCCACCGGGCTCGAACAGGACGCGTCGATCCTCGTCGCCGCCGATCTGCTGGTGCGACCACCGTGGGTCGCTCGGCCAGCCGGGTTCCACGGCGTCGAGCTGGTCGTGCCGCGCGGCGGCGCGTTCGGCAGCGGCGAGCACGACAGCACGCAGGCGGCATTGCGATGCCTGCATGCGGTGTGGGACGCGCCGCCGAGTTTCGGCGACGTCGGGACCGGCTCCGGCATCCTCGCGCTCTACGCGCACGTGCGCGGGTGCCGTCGCATCGCCGCGTGCGACATCGACGCCGCGTCGGTCGCCGCGGCGCGCGAACTGCTGCCCGAAGCGGACGTGACGCTCGGTGGCCCCGAGACCATGGCTTCGTGTGATGGGCTCGTCGCCAACATGACCGGCACCGAACTGGCGTCGGCGATGGCGGCGATCCTGCGGTGTTGGACGCGACGCCACGCCCTCGTCCTTTCGGGGCTGCGCGCGCACGAAGTCGACGCGGTCGCGGCGATGCCGGGCGCGGTCGAGGCCGTGCGCCTCACCGTGGGGGCGTTCACCGCCGTCGGCTACCGCGGCGCTCCGGGCCGCAGGTAGACGTCGAACCGCACCCGTTCCCCAGGTACCACGAACGAAACCCCGTCGCCGAGGGCCGGGCCACCGACCTCGCGCTTGACCACGACGCGCTCGCGCGCCACGGCCAGGGCAGCGCGCAGCAGCGGGGCTTCATCCTCGGGCGGCCCGGCCAGGGCCCGGCACACCTGCATGTCCTTCTTCACTTGCGCGTCGCCAGGGGTGCGGAACATGGGGTCGAGGTAGACCACGTCGGGCGGCCGGTCGCCGGCCATGCCGGCCAGGGTCGGCAGTGACTCGCCGCCGACGACGCGCAGCCGTTCGGCGAGCCAGGACGACTCGATGGCGTCGTTCGCCAAAAACGCTAGGGCGGCGATGCGTTCGATCGCGACGACGTGGCAGCCGAGGGTGGCAAGCGCCATGGCATCTCGGCACAGCCCAGCCGTGGGGTCCAGGACGGTTGGCATTTCGGTCCGTTTGGCCAGGCCGCAGGCGCGGCCGATCGGGTCGTCGCGCCGCATGCTGCGAAGTCGCCGTGCCAACGGACCCTGGCCCACATCGAGGTCGAGCAGCAGGGCATCCTTGCCCGTCGGCGACCCCAGATGCATACGGCCGAGCGAACGCCAGAGCTGCCAGGCCGACGGATCGCGGGCCTCGACGACGCGGATTCCGAACCGGGCGGCATTGTGCAGGTCGCTGCCACGGCCCGTCGCGACGAGGGTTACTTCCGGCGGTTCACGTCTAGTGGGCATTCGCTTGGTGCGTTCGGTTCTCCGGACGGATCAGGCAGTGAACAGAATCGCAGTTCCGCTCGTCCAATGCCACGGCGGGGCCGCCTCCCCCCGCCTCAACCCGAGATCGCCAGGGAGCCCTCGCCGGCTCCATGCCCTGCACAGTGCTAGCCTTGCGCAGATCGTCATCGAGACGCCTACGCACGGTACTGGCGATCGCAGCAACCGACTTCCTCCCTCAACTCCCGACCTCCCATGCGGCGCCTGCACCTCAAGCTCTTCTATCTTCGCACCCGGCTCAAGCGTGAAGCCCAGGGTGTCACGGCCAAGGTCCTCGGTGTGCGGCCGGCCACGATGTCGCATCTCGAACAGGGCCGTTCGCTGCCCACCCTGCAGATGCTGATCGCTCTCTGCAAGCACTACGACGTCACCCCGACCTACCTGCTCGACGACGACCGGCCGATCGATCCGTCCCACCGGGACCGTTGGTCCGAACGCGACGGCCTGGTCGCGCGCGGCAACTGGCTCGAGGTGCCCGAGGGCTCGATGGTGTCGACGCACGACGGTGTGCGCCTGGTCGCGGTGCAGCCCGGGGCGCGGTTCTACGACGCGTCGGCGCAGGCGCAGCGCATGACCTGCCCGAACGCGGCCGCGGTCAAGGAACTCGAATCGAGCCTGCAGGCCGGGGGCAAGCAGCGCGATCGCGAACTCGAAGAGATGCTGAGCCGCGAGCTGATGGGCCAGCGCAAGCCGCGCACGAAGCCGGTCGCCAAGAGCGTGCTCAAGTCGGCGATGGCGCAGGCTGCGCAAGGCTGATCGCGTCACGCCGGCGGCGTCGAGCCGCCTGCCGCGCGCGCGAAAACCTCGGCGCAGCGCGCCGCGAACACCGGGAGCCTGCAGTCCGCGGCGCGAACGCGGCCACCGGCGCGGAGCCGTTCGCGCAGGACTGGTTCCGTCGCGAGGCGATGCAGGGCGTGACCGAGTGCGGCCACGTCGCCCGGCGGCACCAGCAGGCCGGACTCGCCATCGGTGACGCGTTCGGGCACGCCTCCGATCGCGCTGGCCAGCACCGGGCATCCGGCGGCGTGGGCTTCGGCGATCGTGCGCGGCGCCGATTCCGGTGCCGTGCTCGGCACCACGACCGCGTCCAGTTCGGCGAACAGCGGCGCCGTGTCGGCGACGTGGCCGAGCGCGTGCACGCGGCTGCGCAGGCCGAGTTCGTCGATGCGGCGCGCGAGGCGCGCGGCGTAGCCACCGACGCGGGCGAGGCCGTCGGCGAACAATTCGCCGCCGGCGATCGCCAGGTGCGCGCGGGGTTCGCCGGCGAGTCCGGCGAACGCGGCGAGCAACACGTCGTGGCCCTTGTGCGGGTCGAGGCGGCCGACGATGCCGAACAGCGGTGCATCGGCGGGAACCCCCAGGCGGTGCCGCAGCCCGTCCGGGCGCGGCGCGAAGAACCGGTCGCCGATGCCGTTCACGATGACGTTCGCATCGGGGCGACCGACGGCACGCGCACCGGCGGCCGAGGGCACGACCACGGCCCGCGCGCGCCGCACGAACAACCGGGCGACGTGCGACTTCGTGACGATGTGCAGATGCCACACGCAGGCGAGGTCGCGGTGCTGCGCCAGCACTGCGGCGTAGCCGGCGATCATCGACGTCGCGACCACGACCCGGGCTCCGGTGCTGCGAGCGAGGCGCCGCAGCCCGCGCGCCGCGAGCGGCACGCTGCAGGCCTTGCCGAACGCAGTGCGGCCACCGATCGGCAGCCGGTGCCACGGCACGCCGAGCGTTGCGGCCGCGTCCGTCAACGGACCCGCGTGCGGCACCGCGAGGTGGGGGGCCCAACGATCGCGATCGAGTGCGCCGAGCAGGTCGAGCAGCACCATTTCGGCGCCGCCGAGTTCGACCACGTGGCTGCAGAACAGGATCGGTTGCCGCGCCACGCGCCGAACGTTACGGCTGGAGTCGCCGATGTGCCCTCGCGGCC
>JAEUHV010000550.1 GCA_016794485.1 Planctomycetota bacterium | reverse complement strand
GTCGGCGATCGGCCGCGACACCTCGTCGCCGCGCGTGGTCGGCACGATGCAGTAGGTGCACGGCATGTTGCAGCCGCGCATCACCGACACGTAGGCCTGCGAACGCAGCGGCCGCACGCGCACGTCGCGCCGGATGGTGTCGCCCGAGACGCCCTGGTCGACGGTGACCACGCCGGCCCCCGCCACCTGGTGCTTGGTGGCGGCTGGTTCGCGCTCGGCGGCGATCACGGCGTTGCGTTCGCGCGCGGCTTCGACGGTGACGTCGATGTCGCCGAACGCCGACGGTCCGACCACGAGGTCGACGTGCGGCATGCGCGACACGAGGTACCGCTTGTGCTCCTGCGCCATGCAGCCGAGCACGCCGACGACGAGCCCGGGTTCGGTGCGCTTGCGGATGCGAAGCTTGCCGAGCTTGCTCCAGACGCGGTCCTCGGCGTGCTGCCGCACCGAGCAGGTGTTGAGCAGCACGACGTCGGCGCTGGCCTCGTCGGCGGCAGCCTGGTAGCCGCGTTGCTGCAGCTTGCTCTCGACCAGCTCGCTGTCGAGCTTGTTCATCTGGCAGCCGTAGCTGGTCAGGAAGTACTTCGGGGCCGGCATCGTGGGGCGCGGGATCTTACGGAACGAGCCGGCCCAGCACAGCCTTCGATCTCCTCTGCACGACCTGCGGCCTCGCCCGGGTCGACGCACACCACCATGCGATCGACGACGCGCATGCACGCACGAGACCGGCGGCATCGGTCCGACCGCACGCTACACTGCGGCCCGGGAACGACACCGACCCGCCGCCGCAGCAGCGCAGCATGACCGGCCGGCTTCTGCGTCCGGGAGACGACCCCGACACCTTCGATCGGGAGTTCTGGCAGTCGATGACCGGCGAGCAACGGGTCGAGGCGCTGTGGCAGATGACGTTGGACGCGATCGCGATCAAGGGCGGCAATCCAGATGATCAACCGCGACTTCAAAGATCTATTGGCCGCATTGTCCGCCCATGACGCTCGTTTCCTGATCGTCGGTGGCTACGCGGTCACGTTCCATGCGCGGCCCCGCTTCACCAAGGATCTCGACGTTTGGGTCGATCCGATTCCGACCAACAGCGAGCGTGTGTTCGCCGCATTGGCCGCGTTCGGCGCGCCGCTGGCAGCGCACGGCGTGCGAGCGGCGGACTTCTCCACTCCAGGAACGATCTACCAGATCGGCTTGCCACCGAGTCGGATCGACGTCCTCACGACCGTCGACGGACTCGAGTTCGGTCCGTGTTGGGACCGGCGCAGCGTGGCGAAGTTCGGCGACACGCCGGTCGCCTACCTCTCGCGCGCCGACTTGATCGTCAACAAGAAGACCGTGGGCCGCCCGCAGGATCTGGAGGACATCCGGGCGCTCGAACGCCCGGAGTGATGGACGGCCAGTCGCGCCGTGCACTTGGCAAACGACGCGCGCGGGCCGGCACGGCAGAGCCCTGACCCAAGGGACGTCGGCCAGTGTTTGCCCCGGCGCCCACTGCAATCTGGTCACCAGGGCGTCGATGTCACACGCCGACCCACGGCTGGTCGGCGACCAAACGGAGCAATGGCCTCTCACCGGCAGCACTGTCGCCGCGTAGAACGCGCCGCCATGCCGAACCTCACCCGCCGTTCGTTCCTCGCCACTTCGTCGGCCGCCGCCTCGGCGCTCTACCTGCCGCACCTGCCGCGCATCGGCACCGCGAAGAAGAAGATCCTGGTGCTCGGCGGTACCAGCTTCCTCGGCCCGGCGATCGTCGAGGCGGGGCTAGCCGCCGGCCACGAGTTCACGCTGTTCAACCGCGGCAAGACCAACCCGAAGCTGTTCCCGGACGTCGAGAAGCTGGTTGGCCAGCGCCGCCGCCCGCGCAAGGACCGCCCGAACGCCCCGGCCCAGGATCTGAAGGCGCTCGAAAACCGGAAGTGGGACGCGGTGGTCGACACCAGCGCCTACTACACCGGCGAGGTCGAGGACGTGTGCAAGGTGCTCGCCGGCAACGTCGGCCAGTACGTCTACATCAGTTCGCTGAGCGTCTACAAGACGCTCGAGCAGGACGCCACGCCGGTCGACGAACAGAGCCCACTGTGCGAGTGCGCCGACAAGTACACCGAGGACATGGGCAAGAACTACGAGAACTACGGTGCCCTGAAGCGCTACTGCGAAGACGCGGTCGCCGCCGCGTTCCCCGGCAAGGCGGCGCTGGTGCGGCCGGGCTACATCGTCGGCCCCGGCGACCCGACCGACCGCTTCACCTACTGGCCGGCGCGATTCCTGCGCGGCGGCGAGTGCCTCGCCCCCGGCGACCAGGACAACGACCTGCAGTTCATCGACGTGCGCGACCTCGGCGCGTGGATCGTGCACGTGGTCGAACAGGGCATCACCGGGCCGTTCAACGCGGTCGGTTTCGACGGCCGCATCTCGGTGGCCGAGTTCCTGCACACCGGCAAGGGCACGCTCAACCACACCTGCCAGTTCACCTGGGCCGACGACGCCTTCCTCGAAGCGAACGGCGTCTCCGCGTGGGGTGAGATGGGTTGCTGGACGCCAAAGGCGAAGAACGGCCACTCGAGCAACGCGCGCTCGATCGCCGCGGGTGCTACGTACCGGCCCATCGCCGACACCATCCGCGACACGGCGACCTGGGTGCAGAAGGAACGGGGCGACCGCCCTTGGGGCGCTGGCATGACGGCCGAGCGTGAACAGGAACTGCTGCGCAAGTGGCGCGCGCGCTGAGTTCCACCTCGACGCCACCGCGCGATAGCATGCGCGCCCCCATGGTCCAGCGCTCCGTCGTCGCCGTTCTCGCCCTGGCCGCCACCGCGGTCGCCCAGGTTCCCCAGCTGATCCCGTACGGCCGCCAGGTCGACCTGCTCGTGGTCGACAGCAGCTACGACGGTGTCTGGCGGCTGTCGGACCAGAACCAGGACGGCGACTACAACGATCCCGGCGAACGCATCTCCTACTACAGCGACCTGATCGGCAGCATCACCCTGACCAACCCGACCTGCATCGTGTGCGCCCCGGACGGCACGGCCTACGTCGGCGATTCCACGGTCGACATCGTGCTCGCGTTGCGCGACCTGAACGGCGACGGCGACGCCAATGACCCCGGCGAGCACACGGCGTTCTACCACTCGACGACGAACGCGAACGCGACGGTGATGGCGTCGGTGCAGGGCATCACGGTCGATGCGATCGGCCGCCTGTTCTGCGCCGTGTCCAACGCCGGCACCAGCGGCACGGACCTCGTGCTGCAGCTGCAGGACGGCAACGGCGACGGCGACGCCGACGACCTCGGCGAGTCGTTCGACTACTGCACGATCCCCGGCGGTGCCGGCGCCGTCGGCAATTCCATCCCGACCAAGGTCGTCGTCGGTCCCGACCTCAACCTCTACTACACGGAAGTCAGCACCGGGACGCTCGCGCGCGGCGCCTACCGGCTCGCCGACAACAACACCGACGGGGACTGCAACGATCCGGGCGAGGTGACCCTGCACTGGAGCCCGGTCGCGTCGACCCCGTTCTACTGGAGCCTGGCAGTCGACCCGGCCGGCTGGCTCTACATGACCGACCACAACACGATCCACAACGTGTGGCGCGGCCGCGACCTCGACAGCAGCGGCACGATCGACGCCGCCGAGATGAACGTGTTCTGGCAGGGCAGCGCGGGCACCTGGTTCGACGCCGTGTGGCGCGACGACGGCACGCTGCTCGTGTTCGATTCCAGCGGCGACACGATCCGTGCGCTGCGCGACCTCAACGCCGACGGCGATGCGACCGATCCCGGCGAAGCAACGCTCGCGCTCGACCCGGCCCTCGCGCCCGGCGTCGCCCCGCGCGCGGGAGCCTTCCTGCGCGCCGCGAGCCTGAACCTCGTTCCGCCGAGCGTGCAGGTGGGCAACGCGACGAACCTCACGACGCAAACGACGCGGCCCGGCGACCTCGTGGTCACCGTGATCGCCTACGGCCTCGGCGTGAACTTCCCGCTGGCGCCGTGGGGCACGGTCGAACTCGACATCACGGCGTTCGCCACCGCCGCCGTGGGCTTCGCCGATCCGGCCGGCCAGTTCGCCGCCGCGTTCCCGATCCCGAACAACCCGGCCCTGGTCGGCAGCTTCGCGTTCCAGTCGCTGGCCGGCGACGCTTTCCGGCTCTTCCTCAGCAACGCAAGCGTGCTGGCCGTGACGCCGTGACAGCGGCCGGTGCGCTCGGGTCCCGCCCCTGTGCACTGTCCCCGTCTCGCACCGGCGGACAACGGGAGCCATACTCCCATGATGCACGCTGGACCTCGCTCGCCGTTCCTCCTCGGTATTGCCCTCGCCGCCGCCGGCGCCACGCCTGCACTGGCGCAGAACCTGTCGCTCGACAAGGTCGGCGGCGTGCTGGGCGGCACGATCTCCTATCCGATCCACGGCAACCCGAACGAGCCGTATTTCCTGCTGTGCGACATCTTCGAACAGCAGACTCCGCTGCCGGCTCTCGGCATCACGCTCGACATCACCGACCAGTTCGCGTGGCTGACCTTCAGCGTGCCGGGTTGGATCGGGGTCACCAACGCGCAGGGCAACGCGACGCCGCAGATCGGCATCCCGAACGACCCGCTGTTCTCGAGCTTCACCTGGTCGCTGCAGGCGATCGCCGGCGCCGGCCCGTACCGCGTGTCGAACCTGGTCCGCTTGACCCTGCAGGACCCGGCGACCTGGGTGCCGGCCCTCAATGACCCGAGCGTGCCGGTCATCGGCGGCGGCACCGCGGTAGCACCGAACAACGAGCTGCTGTTCGTCGGTGGCTCGGGACCGGTCGCGCAGCGCTACAAGTCGCGCACCGAGGAATGGGAACTCGCCGGCGCTTCGTTCGGGGTCGGGCTGCTCAGCCAGACCACCGGCCTCGCCGACGGGCGCGTCCTGTTCACCGGCGGCCTCGACCTGACCACCGGCCAGCCCACCGCCGCGGCGGCGATCTACGACCCGGCCACGCAGACCACGACGACGTTGACGATGGCGTCGCCGCGCGCCGGCCACGGCGCGTCGCTGATGCCGAACGGCAAGGTCCTGGTCACCGGCGGCAGCACCGCGTTCGACCTGCAGAATCCGTTGAGCCTGTTCACCGGGCTGCTCGGGACCACCGAACTGTTCGACCCGACGACGAACGCGTTCACCGCCGGACCGACCATGCTCGAGCCGCGCGCCTTCCACACGTCGACCACGCTGACGACCGGCCGCGTGCTGATCGCCGGCGGCATGGCCGTGCTGCCGATCGTCAACATCCCGAACGTGTCGTCGACGGCGTACCTGTTCAACCCGACCACCAACAGCTTCGGCCTGCCGTCGCTGATGAACGGCGCGCGCTTCATGCACACCGCGACGGCGCTCAGCAACGGCCGCGTGCTGCTGGTCGGTGGCCTCAACCTCGACCTGACGACCTTCCTGACCACGCTCGACCCGCTCGACATCGTGATCGGCACGCGCACCGACTGCCAGGTGTTCGCGCAAGGTGGAATCTTCGGCACCTTCACGACCGTGAACGGCATGCAGGTCGGCCGCGCTGGTGCAGCCGTGGCGCCGCTCGCCAACGGCGGCGCGGTGATCGCCGGCGGATTCCAGCTGACGATCGACATCGCGACCTCGACGTTCGTGCTGAACGCGACCGCGACGTCGGATCGCTTCACGCAGAGCCCGAACCTGATCGCGCCGGTCGGCTCGATGGCCGCCCCGCGCCTGTTCCCGACGACGGTGAACCTGCCCGACGGCTCGGTGATGGTCGTCGGTGGCGGCCC
>JAEUHV010000516.1 GCA_016794485.1 Planctomycetota bacterium | reverse complement strand
CGCCGAGCAGCCACTCGGGAACTTGCGCCGCGAGCGCGTTCTTGCCGCACAGGGCGAGGAACGCGCCGTTCTGCAGCGCGGCGCGGCCGCGCGCGACGGCGGCGGCAGTGTCGTCCGCGCGCGTCGGCGTGCAGTCGACGACGATGTCGGCCGCGACGATGCGGACCGCGAGGTCGCTCGGGATGCGTTCGGCGCGCGGCAGGCTGGCGAGTGCACCGCCGGCGGCCTTGTGCCGCACGATGCCATCGGTGGCGAGACCGTCACGGTCGAACACCGTCGCGGTCGAGTCGCTGAGTGCGACGACACGCACGGGCAGGGCGTCGAGCTGGTGCAGGAAGGCTCGGCCGACGGCACCCGGTCCGAGCAGGTGCAGGGTGCGCACACCCGGCGACTGGCCGGACGAGTGGAACGGATCACCCGACGGTGGCGCGAACTGGGTTGTGGGAAGAGGCGGAACGGGATGGGTCACGGCTGGCGTCCTCGGGCCCGTTCCCAGTTCACGCGACCAGCAGATGCGGTCTGCGGCGACACGGAGGTCACGTGGCAGACTCATCTTTCGGCCTCCTTGCTCACACGAGCACGAAGGGCTGGCCGCGGGATTTGGCACCTGCGCTCGGCGATCTTGCGATCCGGCGTGGTTGCCCCAGCGTCGTCGGGCCCGGCCCTCGGCTGGTCTGGATGAGTTGACGTGCGGCCTTCTACCGGAGACTGGCCCAGGCCGTCAAGCACCCGCGACGGGTCGTTCGCCGGCCACGATCCACGTCAACGCAGCCGCGACGCGAGTTGCTGCCGCAGCATGCGGCCAATCGGATGGTCGGGCTGGTTCTTCAGGACGTGGTTCACCAGTCGCTCGGCGTCGTCGTATCGGCGCCTGGCCGGATCCATGCAGTAGCTCGCGAGCGCCAGGCTCGCTTCGTCGAACAGCAGTGCCTCACGGCCTTCTGCCGATTCGAGCAGGGCCTTTTCGGCTTCAACGTGCTTGCCGAGACCACGCAACGCCAGCGCTCGCAACTCCGGAACCCGCGGGTCGTCGAGGAACGCCCACGAGCGATACCGATCGAGCGCCTCCACCACCTTCTGCAGCGTCACCACATCGACGAGCCGAGGATCGTAGAACGCTACGCGCACCGGTTCGCGCGCAGCCTCGAGCGCCGACTCCAACCGCCACTTGGCGACGCCAGTGTGCCCAGCCAGCGCCAACCAGCCGACGAGCAGAACCAGTGCCCAGCGGCCCGACCTGGTCCAGCCACCCGACCGCTTGAGTTCCATGTGCTGGAACGTCACCGCCCGGCGGAACAGGAGGCGCAACAACAACACCGAAGCCACGGCGGTGATCGCGCCAAGGCCGACGGCCATCAGGAACGGTACGCCGTCGCCGAACCAGGCGGCCCGCCACACCCACTGGGTCGACACCAACGCCACGATCGCGAGCACCAGTTCCTCGGGCCATGTGAAGTCGGCGCGGGCGGCGACCCGCTGCTGGCTCTTCGTGAACGGTTTCGGCATGGCGAGACCGACATAGAGCGCGTCCTTCGGACACACCGACACGCAGTCGAGGCACTTCATGCAACCTGGGTCGACGATGCGACCGTGCTTCGCGACCTCCTCGTGCACTCGCACGTTGCTGGTGCAGACGTGCGTGCAGTGGCCGCACGCGTCACAGGCATTGGTGACCTTGATCCGGACCGGCGCCAAGATTCGATCGGCGGTGGCGAAGAACGCGCCGTACGGGCAGCCATGCGTGCAGAAGCCTTTGGCGCCGAGCCACCAGACGATCAGGAAGCCGACCACGACAATCGTGGCGATCGCCA
>JAEUHV010000461.1 GCA_016794485.1 Planctomycetota bacterium | reverse complement strand
CTTCGGCTGACACCCATGGCTGACGGACGAACGCACGAGCGACGGCGCGATCCCGCCGACGACACCGCGATCCTGGTGGCGATGGAGCGCACCCCGGCGATCGAGGTCAAGGACCTCAACCTGTGGTACGGCAAGTTCCAGGCCCTGCACGACGTCGACCTCGTCGTGCGTTCGGGCATCGTCACGGCACTGATCGGTCCGTCCGGCTGCGGCAAGTCGACGCTGCTGCGCAGCTGCAACCGCATCAACGAACGGCTCGGCTACGTCACGACGACCGGCACCATCAAGGTGCTCGGCGAGGACGTCTACGGCGAGAACGCGTCGCGCATCCAGGTGCGGCGCCACGTCGGCATGGTGTTCCAGCGGCCGAACCCGTTGCCGTTGTCGATCCGCGACAACGTCTTGTTCGGCCACCGCCTGCACGCCGAGAGGAAATCCAGCCGCAGCGACGAGGACGCCCTGTGTGAGCAGGCACTGCGCGAAGTGCTGCTGTGGGACCGCGTCAAGGACCGCCTGCACGCCAAGGCGACCGCATTGTCGCTCGAGGAGCAGCAGAAGCTGTGCATCGCGCGCCTGTTGCCGACCAGACCTGCGGTCCTGCTGATGGACGAGCCGTGCAGTGCGCTCGACCCGGAGGCCACGCGCGCGGTCGAGGACCTGATCTGGGACCTGCGCGGCCACTACTCGATCCTGATCGTCACGCACAACATGGCGCAGGCGCGCCGGGCCAGCGACGAGTGCGTGTTCATGCTGATGGGCCGCGTCGTCGAACACACCCGCACCGAGACGATGTTCGTGTCGCCGGCGAAGAAGGAGACCTCGGACTACATCGAGGGGCGCTTCGGCTGACCCGTTCGGCCTGGCCTCCGCTTGCGGTATGGTGTCGGCCCGATGCGCGCCATCCTTCCCGTCCTGTTCCTGGTCTCGACGCCGGCCCTGCGCGCCCAGGACGAAGCCCTCGCCAACTACCTGCTCGACGGCAAGCAAGCGACCGTGACCCGGACCGACGTGGCGCTCGAAATGGCGTTCCATCTGCGGCGCCGGGACCGCGGCCAACAGGCTTGCGAGCAGCTCGTCGCGACGGCACTGACGCGACGCGCCGCCGAACAGAAGAAACTGATGCCGACCGAGGCCGAGGTGCGCGCGTTCTGGAACCAGCTGCAGGACCAGCTGCGCGCCGCCGGGCGCCGGCCCGAGGAGTTCGCCGCGATCCGCAACACCTCCGAGGCGCAGTGGTTCGCCGACCTCGCGGTGCAGATGGCGCAGGAACGCGTCGTGCGCGCCGAACTGGGCCTCGGCAAGAACGACGCGGTCGGTGGCGACATGCTGCAGCTCTGGCTGCAGGAAGAACGCAAGAAGGCGACGGTGGTCGTCGACGCGGACACGCTGCCGGCCGGCACCGCGGTGCGGGTCGGCGACACCGACGTGCCGCTGATCGATCTCGGCATGCTGCTGCTGCGCACTGCGGAGGACGAAGAACTCGACAAGTTCGTGCAACAGGTCGCCTACCTCAATTCGCTCGAACGCCTCGCCGCGCGCGAAGGCGTCACGATCACTTCGGAGGATCTCGACGCGTCGATCCAGAAGCGGGCCGCGGAAGCCCAGAAGGACCCGCGCTACCGCGGTGCCACGTTCGAGAACCTGCTCAAGGCGGAAGGCCTCTCGCTCGCGGCGTTGCGCGACCTGCGCACGTTCCGCGCCGGCATCCTGGTGCAGAAGCTCGCCGACAAACGCTGCACGACGGCCCAGCTCGCCGCCGAGATCGCCGCCGACCGCGCCGAGGTCCTGGCCAAGCACGGCCCACGCCGCCGCATCGGCCTGATCTTCACGCGCGCGACGGAGACGCCGAACGGCCTGATCACGAAGACCTTCGACGAAGCCCGCCAGCATCTCGAAGGTGTGCGCGCGCGGCTCGCCAAGGAGAAGTTCGACACCGTCGCGCGCATCGAGAGCGACCACAATTCGACCAAGCTGCAGGGCGGCGACGCCGGCTGGCACCGCCAGAAGAGCGAGAAACTGCCCAAGGCGATCGTCGCCGCCGCGTTCGCGCTGCCCGTCGGCGAGGTCTCGATGCCGCTGCGCACCGACGACGGCTACTGCCTCGTCAAGACGATCGACGTCGAACCCGACCCCGACGACGCGACGCTGATGGCGCGACTGCGCGAAGCGAAGGGCATCGAACTCGGCAAGCAATTGCTCGACGAGGCCAAGGTCGAGCGCATCGGCAAGCCCGTCGGGCCCGGAACCACCAAGTGAACGCGACCACCACACCATTCACCGGCGACAGCCGGCTGCGCCTCGCCGCGTTTCCGAACGCGCGCTGGCTGGACCACGCGGGCCTGTGGACTCCGCACGACCCGGACCTGCTGACCACCGGCGACCACGAGACCGCGGTCATCCTGCTCGGCGGCACGTTCGACCTCGTCGGCGGCGGCACGGCATGGCCGGCGCGCGGAGCCAGGCCCGATGCGTTCTCGGGGCGACCGATGGCGGTGTTCCTGCCACCCCGAACCCCGTTCCGGGTCGGCAACGGCAAGGGCGAGATCCTGCTGCTCGCGGCCCGGCAACCGGTGCGGGAACAACCCACGGGCCGCGCCGCACTGGCCCACAAGCCGCTGCTGCCGCTCGCCGGCAGCGGCAAGGCGTTCGATCCGAACACCGGCGAATGGCAGCCGGCGGAGACGTTCCCGTCGGCGCCCGAATCGTTGCCGCCGCGCCGGTTCGAACGCATCGAAGTCGGCGCCTGCGTGGTCGAGCGCGTGTTCGCCCCCGACTACAAGGCGGCGACGCTGTCGGTCGACGAGGTCGTTGTGCCGGCCGGCACCACGCTGCGCGTGCGCGACATTCCGCGGCGACCTCGCGCCGACGAGACGTTGCTGTTCGTGCGCGGCATGGAAGCCCACGTGCGCGACGGAACCAGCGGCACCACGGTGCGCGGCGATGCCGCCATGGTGGTCACCGGCGCTGGCGACGACACCACCGTCACCGCCTCGACTTCGCCCGCGTACTGCGTGCTCGCCTACGCCGGCAAGGCGCGCTGATCGACAGACGCGACGGCGTTGCGTCACCCAGCACCTTGCAGGATGCTGCCCACCGTGCGCGCCCCACTTTCCACCAACCTCGACGATCCACATGCCCGGGTCTACTTCGTCTGGGATCAGGAAGTGACGACCGCGCAACTGCGCCTGCATCTGCAAGCGACCGATCCCGAGCATCGCGCCCTGTGGATCGCCCGGGTCATGCGCGAAGCCCGCTACCAGGACGTCTGGCGGTTCCTGCGGTTGGCAGACATCGTCGCCTCCTGGCCGCGGCTCGAACGCCACCTCGGCCGCATGCGCCCGTTCTGGCAGTGGCTCCTGGACGGTTGGAGGACCGATGGACTGCTCCCGCGGGCTGACTGAGTTCCAACGCGAAGTGCTCGCCGCCTTCTTCGCCGTGGAGAACCGCTTCGTTCTCACCGGTGGCGGCGCATTGATCGGCTACCACCTGCAACATCGACGCAGCGACGACCTGGATCTGTTCGCCAAGCCGCCGGTCGACGTTCAGGAAGGCATTGCCAGCCTGCTGGCCGCTGCGGCGCGGATCGGTGCATCCGTCGAGAGGCTGCGCACGTTTCCCGAATTCTGCCGAGTGCTCGTGCGCCGAGGTGACTCCAGTGCGATCGTCGACCTCGCCGTCGATCGCGCGCCGGATCTCGAACCGCCGGTCGTGGCCGCCGACGGCGTGCGGATGCACTCGCTGCGCGAGATCGGCGCGAACAAGGTCTGCGCGCTGCTCGGCCGCGCCGAAGTCCGCGATCTCGTCGACCTGCGCGCCATCCTGGCCCGCGGTGCCGATCTCGTTGACCTGCTGCGGGCTGCCGAACGGAAGGACGGCGGCGTATCGGCCGCCACTCTCGCATGGCTGCTCGACTCGATGACGATCGGCGACTCTGCCGAACTGCCGGGCGGCGTCACCCCCGCCGAGCTCGATCAATTCCGGCGCGAGCTGGTCACCGAACTGCGCCGACGCGCGTTCCCGCCGGCCTGATCCGCGACCGTCACGCGAGCGGTTCGTAGCCGATCACTTCGACCGCGGTGCCATCGGCGAGCCGCAACTTCGTGCCGAGCGCTTGGAAGTCCTTCGGCAGGTAGCCGATCCCGAGCCGCGCGGCGTGGCCCGGCACCGGTTCCGCGTGCAGCACGCGGCCGACCGCGATCTCGTCGTCGTCCTGCAGTTCCTCGGCTTCGGTGATGTCGCGCCCGGCCCCGAGCCACAGCAGGCAGGCCTTGCGGTTGGTGTGCCCGTAGGTGTGGATGCGCGCGACGATTTCCTGGCCGGTGTAGCAGCCCTTGGTCGTGCTGATGTGGTCGTCGAGGTCCGCTTCGAGCGCCAGCGTCGCGGCTTCGGTCTCGACGCCGACGCGCAGCAACCCGGCCAGCATGCGCACGCATTCGGCGAGTTCGGGCGCGAGCAGCGGCAGCTGCAAAACAAGAACGGCACCGTGCCGCCGTTCGAACTGCACCCCGCGCCGCGCCCCGCGCACGACGAGCCCGGACCCCACCACCTCCACCGCGAAGCCCGCCGCGGCATCGGCCGCGAGCCCGACCTGTTCGTGGCACGGCCCGAGCGCCGGCCGTTCGATCGCCAGCTTCTCGGTGAAGTGGTAGCGCTCGAGCAGCGCCGCCAGGCGATCGGCCTGCTCGGCCGCGACTTCGAGCCAGAATGCGTCGGCCGCGCGCAACACGAGGCAGGTCGCCTGCAGCTTGCCCTTCGCGTCGAGGAAGCACGCCGGCGCTCCCGTGCCGACCGCCAGCCCGTGCACGTCTTGTGAACAGAGCCGATGCAGGAACTCACCGGCGTCGGGCCCCACCACCCGCAGCAGCCGGAACGGGGCATCGGCCCGGCCCAGCGGGCCCGTGCCAAGGAGATTGCGCAGCAGGTCGGTCGGGTTCATCGGGTGGCGGGTACGCGCGGCGGATGCCGCAGGGGCAGAATGTGCCTGCATCTGGGGCTTTTTCGAGCCGAAAGATTGAATGAGCCCCAAACCAGGTCTAGTTTCCGCGCCTCGACGCCCCCGATGCTCCGCATCTCCAAGAAAGCCGACTACGCCGTGTTCCTGCTGGGCGCCATCGCCCGGGCCGGCGCCTATCCCGGCGGCCACGCCGGCGACACGGTCGTCAGCGCGCACGAGATCGCCCGCCAGGCCAAGCTGAACAAATCGGTCGTGGCGAACCTGCTGAAGGAGTTCGCCAAGCACGGCCTGCTCGAGTCGACCCGTGGCCTGAAGGGTGGCTACCGTCTGGTGCGCGCGCCCGCCGACATCTCGCTCGGCGACATCCTCGAAATCGTCGAGGGCAAGTTCGTGCTGGTCGACTGCGTCGCGCACGACCGTGCGGCGAGCTTGCCGAGCGGGCTGCTGGCCCTGGCACCGAGCCAACGTTCGCCGGCTGCGCGGGCGAGCGACCACGACGACCACGACTGTGCCCTGATCTCGTTCTGCCCGAGCAAGCGCCCGATGCGCGTCGTGCACGAACGCATCTCGCAGCTGTTCCACGAAATCCGTCTCGACGAACTGTGCAGCCTCGCGCCGGCGGCGACGCCGGCCACCGCCCGCCGATGAAGCTCCCGATCTATCTCGACTACAGCGCCACCACGCCGTGCGACCCGCGCGTCGTGCAGCGCATGCTGCCGTTCTTCACCGAATCGTTCGGCAACGCTGCGAGCCGCAGCCACGCCTACGGCTGGACTGCCGAAGCGGCGATCGAGGAGG
>JAEUHV010000418.1 GCA_016794485.1 Planctomycetota bacterium | reverse complement strand
CTCGGCGCCACCGGCAACGGCGCGTTCCCGTTCGCGGTGCCCTCGACGGCGGTGCCCGGCTTCCGCTTCTACACGCAGTACGCGGTGCTCGACCTGCCCGCGAACCCGTTCGGCTTCACCAGCAGCAACTACCTGCGCGTGCTCGCCGGCCTGTGACCGTCACTTCACGTGCGGGATCGCCAGCTCGCGCGCGAGCCGATTGAACGCGGCGAGGTGCTCCCGCTTCTGGGCCTCGTAGACCGCGAGTTGCGCGCGGATCGCCGCCGAGAGTTCGTCCGCGGCCGTCTGCTGCGCCGCCGTCGGTCCGAACTCGGCGCCTTCGACCGCTCCGAGCACGCCGAGCAGCTTGTCGGTGAGCTGGATCGGGAAGTTGAGCGGGTCCTGGCCGCTCTTCGACTGCGTCTGGTAGAGCGCCTCCTCGACCGGCCGCAGCGCGTCGTCGCAGGCCTTCGCCGCGGCTTCGAGCTTCGCCTTGGCGTCGCCGTCGCCGCGCGCGGCCACTTCGGCCATCTGCGTGCGCAGCGCCCGGATCGACGCGATCGCCTCGTGCGCCTCGGTCACCAACGCGTTGCCGGCACTCACCAGCCGGTAGCGGGCACGCAGCTCGGCGGTCGTCGCCGGCGAACGTGGATCCGGCACGATGCGGCCGGTCACCGCGCGAGCGTCTTCGCCGAGCTTCACCGTGATCGTGTAGTCGCCCGGCGGCACCCGCGGCGCGCGGCCGCGCCCGGACCACAGCACCATGCCGTCGAGGATCTTGGCCTCCTTGGTCTTCCACGACAGGGCGATGTCGTTCATGCCGCGCCGCACCACGAGCTTGCTGTCGTCGGTCGCAGTGGTCGCCCGCGTGCACACGACCTCGCCGGCTTCGTCCTTCACTTCGATCGTCGCCGCCTCGGCGATCGCCGCGTCGCGGTCGCCACCGATGACGAAGCGCACGTGCAGGTCCTTCTGCGGATTGCGGCCCTTGCCGGCCACGTCGCCGTCGCTCCCGCCGCCCAGCACCGTGACGACCGGCGGGAACACGTGCAGTGCCTTGCCGGCGAAGTCGGGCCGCACGGCGCGCAGGTGGGCCAGGCCGTCGAACGACCAGAACGAACGGCCCTGCGTCGCAGCGACGAGTTCGTCGCCGCGCACGACGAGATCCGTGATCGGCACCAGCGGCAGGTTCTTCTGCAAGCGCTGCCAGCGCCGGCCGTCGTCGTAGCTGACCCACACGGTGCGTTCGGTGCCGCAGTAGAGCAATCCGGCGAGTTTCGGATCGGGCCGGATGCAGCGGGTGAACCAGCGCGGGTCGAGGCCGCCGATGATCTCGCGCCAGGTCTGGCCGAAGTCGTCGGTCGCGAACAGGTACGGCCGGAAGTCGTCGAGCTTGTAGCGGGTCGCCGCGACGTAGCAGCCGCCGTCGCGGTGCGGATCCGCGGCGATGCAGTTGATCTGCGCCCATTCGGGCAGCGTCTTCGGCGTCACGTTCGCCCAGCTCTTGCCGCCGTCGCGCGTCACGTGCACGAGACCGTCGTCGCTGCCGCACCAGATCGTGCCGGCCTGCCGCCCCTCGTCGACCGTGAAGATCGTGCCGTAGTACTCGACGCTGGTGTTGTCCTTCGTGATCGGCCCGCCCGACGGCCCCATCTTGCTCTTGTCGTTGCGCGTCAGGTCGCCGCTGATCGCCGTCCACGTCTGCCCTTCGTCGCGGCTCGCGAACAGCACCTGGGCACTCGTGTAGAGCACCTGCGTGTCGTGTCGCGACCACAGGATCGGGAAGTTCCACTGGAAGCGGTAGCGCAGGTCGCCGGCCCCGTGGCCCATCGGATTCTCCGGCCATACGTTCACGCTGCGGGAGAGGCCGGTGCGATGGTCGAGCCGGCCGAGATGGCCGCCGTACGAGCCGCCGAACACCACCTCGGGATCCCCGGGCTTCGGCGCCAGCCAGCCGCTTTCGCCGCCCGCGGTCGATTCCCAGTCCGCGCGGCCGATGCCGTCGCCGCGGCTGCGATGGCGGATGCGCACCGTGCTGTTGTCCTGCTGCGCCCCGTAGATCCGGTACGGCGCCGCGTCGTCCGTGGTGACGCGATAGAACTGCGCCGTCGGCTGGTTGTCCTGCCCACTCCACGTGCGGCCACCGTCGTGCGACACGCACGCACCGCCGTCGTTGCCTTCGACCATGCGCGCCGGCTCGTCGGGATCGAGCCACAGGTCGTGGTTGTCGCCGTGCGGCACGCCGATCGTCGTGAAGGTCTTGCCGCCGTCGGTCGACTTGTGGAACTCGACGTTCAGCACGTAGACCGTGTCCTTGCTCTTCGGATCGGCGTAGACGCGGGTGTAGTACCAGGCCCGCTGCCGCAGGGCGCGGTCGTCGTTCACCTTGGTCCACGAAGCGCCGGCGTCGTCACTGCGGAACAAGCCGCCGTCCTTGGCCTCGACCTGCGCGTAGAGGCGATTGGCGTCGACCGGCGAACTGCAGATGCCGCTGATGCCGAGCGGTGCGGTCGGCATGCCGGGCTTGTCGTGCAGGGCCGTCCACGTGTCGCCGCCGTCGCTCGACTTCCAGATCCCGGAACCTTCGCCGCCCGACTCGAGCGACCACGGCGTGCGCGTGGCCCGCCACGTCGTCGCGTAGAGAACGTTCGCGTCGTTGCCGGCGAAGCACAGGTCGACCGCGCCCGCGTGCGCACCGGCGAAGTGCACACGCTGCCAGTTCTTGCCGCCGTCCTTGCTGCGGTAGACGCCGCGCTCGTCGTTCGGGCCCGACAGATGGCCCATCACCGCCGCGTAGACGAGGTCGGGATTGGTCGGGTGGATGCGGATGCGGCTCACGTGCCGCGAATCGGGCAGGCCCGCGAACGCCCACGAAGCGCCGCCGTCGGTGCTCTTCCACACGCCATCGCCGCTCGACACGTTGCCGCGCCAGGTCTTCTCACCGGTGCCGACGTAGACGACGTTCGCATCGCTCGGCGCCACCGCGACCGCCCCGATCGAACCACCGAACGTGCCGTCGCTGACGTTCCGCCAGGTCTTGCCGGCATCGTCGGTGCGCCACACGCCACCACCACACGCCACCATCCAATACGTGTCCGGTTTGCCGCGCACGCCGCACACGGCCGCGACGCGGCCGCCGCGGAACGGGCCGACGAGGCGCCAGTCGAGGGTGTCGAGCAGGTCGCTCGGCACCGGGCCCGGCGGCTCCTGGCAACGCAGCGAGGTCGCGACGAACGGAACGAGGACGGCGGCGAGGGCGAGCGTGCGGACGTGCATGCGGGTCGCGATGCTACGGAACGGGCCCCACGGCCGAGAGAGGAACCCGGCCGCGCTAGCATGCGGCCCCCATGATCCCGCTCCGCGACGACGTTCCGGCGAGCCGCACCCCGATCGTGACGCGCGCCCTGGTGCTCGCGTGCACCGCGGTGTTCGTGCTGCAGCTCGGCGACGCGACCGGCGACCTCGTCGAGCGTTTCGGCATGGTCCCGGCGCGCGTGCTCGATCCCGACAGCACCCACCTGGTGCGCGGCAGTTTCGGCCGCGTCGTCGGCCGCATCGACGCCGCCGCCGTGCCCGACTGGTTCACGCTGCTGACCTGCACGTTCCTGCACGGCGGCTGGATGCACTTCCTCGGCAACATGCTGTTCCTGTGGATCTTCGGCGACAACGTCGAGGACCGGTTCGGCCGCTTGCCGTTCCTGCTGTTCTACGTCGCGTGCGGTGTCGCGGCGTCGGCCGCCCACCTGCTCGCGGGTCCCGACTCGACGATCCCGACGATCGGTGCCAGCGGAGCGATCGCCGGCGTGATGGGCGCCTACCTGCTGCTCTACCCGCGCGCGCGCGTGCAGATGCTGGTCGTGTGGGGCTTCTTCGTCGACCTGGTCGTGCTGCCGGCGCCTTTCTTCCTGGGCTACTGGTTCCTGCTGCAACTGCTCGGCACCGCGGTCGAACGCGGCCAGGGTGGCGGCGTCGCGTGGTGGGCGCACATCGGCGGCTTCGTCGCCGGCGCGTTGGTCGCGGCGATGCTGCGCGCGGTCGGTGCCCTGCGGCCCGACCAGCCGCGCGTCGTGCTGGCGCGCCACCGCTACCGCAGACCCGGCTGGTGACGAGCCGACCCGGCCCTCGCTACATTTCCCGATGCCCGGCGCCACCGAGTCGCAGGTCATCCTGCGATGGATCGAACTCGTCTACGGCGCAGAACTGGCCCTTCGAGTGGCCCCGATGGCCGACCGCCTCGGCCAACCGCCGCAGTGAACTAACGCCCCGCGGGAACGACCGTGTCGTCGGTCCCCGCCGGCTTCGCCTCGGCCTTCTCCTTGGCCTCGATCTCCGGCTTCGCACCGAGCTTCAGCACGAGCTCGCGCACGGCCTTCTCGTCGGCGGCGATGTCGAGTTCTTCGCGCGCGACCGGCCCCATGCGGCCGCGTTCCTTGCCGGCCTTCAGGCTGCCGCCGTTGCCGCGCGCCAGCAGGGTCACCTTGCCTTCCGGCACGCACAGCCGCACCGAGGTGGCGCCCGGCGGCACCGGCAGGCCGAGCCCCGCGTCGTACTCGTCGTTGCCGCCGAACACGACCATGCCGCCCTGTTCCGGCTTCGGCGGTTGGAGTCGCACTTCGAGCCGGTCGACCCACGTGCAGGGCCCCGCATCCGCGGGCACCTCGAGCGTCACCGCGAGCTCAGTCAGCGGCACCGCGAGGTCGTGCTGCACCGCGCCTTCGGCTGCGACCGTGATGCGCTTGCTGGTGGCGAGCAGCAACCCCGTCGCCACGTCGACGACCCGCAGCAGGTGCGTGCCGCGCGCGACCCGGAGGTCGAATGTGCCGTCCCCCAGCACGAACGCGCGTGGCCCGGCGAACTGCTGCATGCTGCGGTACGACTGTTCGTCCGGGTTGTCGCTGACCTGCTCGGCCACGACGACCAGGTTGGCCTGGGTCGGCACCGCCTTCGGGAACGTCAACGTGCCGCGCAACCGGCCGGGCGCGTCCTGGCCGGCGTCGAAGTTGCGCTGGATGCCTTCGGCCCGCACCCGGAACGGCTCGATCGGCACGAACAGCGCCCCGCCGCGGCGCGGCGGCGAAGCGAGTTCGGCGACGAGGTAGAAGTTGTTCAGCGCGATGCCGGTGAACGTGAACGAGCCGTCGATGGCCAGCGGCACGCGCAGGTCGGTCTGGTTGCCCGACGACGACGAATAGAACACGTAGTTGCTCAGCCGCGGCATGGCGACCGGATGCAGCGACACCTTGCTGCCCGGCGGGATCGGCAGGCCGGTGACCTTGCCCGAAACGGTCGCCCCGCCGGCGAGCTTCAGCTCGAGGCCGTCGCGGCCCTCTCCGGCCTTCAGCTCGATGTCGACGGGTGTCGGCGCCGGCCGTTCCTTGTGCCGGAAACGCACCGCCCAGGCACCTTCGCCCAACTGGCCGATGCGGAACGCGCCATCGTCGCCCGTGGTGACCGCGTCGGTCGGGATGTCCGGACCGCCGAACGAGCCCATCGACGGATCGCGCTGGCGCAGCACCCAAACCCGCGCCCCGGCGATCGGCGCCCCGGTGCGCTCGTCGACGACCTTGCCGGCCACGGTCGCTTCGCGCACGAGTTTCACGACGATCGGTTTCGCGTCGGCGAGCTTCTCGGCATCGGGCCACTCGACATCGCGTTCGGTGGCCGGTGCGTAGCCGGCCGCGAACACGCGGATCGCGCCGGTGCGTTGTTCGTGCTCGGTCGGGCCGGCCACCTTGGCTTCGTTGCCCTCGGCTGGCTGCACGCCTTGCTGGCCCTGGTTGCTGAAGTAGTCGAGGTAGGCCTCGTTCTGCAGCGCGTACTGCTGCCAGACCCCGACCGCGCGGATGCCCACCACCGGCTTGCCGTCGGCGTCGACCGCCTGCACGCGCAGCGTGCCTTCCGCGACTTCCGGCGGCGGCGCCAGCACGAGCTCGATCGTCGCCACCGGTTCGGCGAACAGGGCCGACTCGGCGCGTTCCGACGGCGTGCGCGCGCCCGTCGGCACGGGTGGGCGCGGCCGCGACGCGGCGACCCGGAAGCGGCCGGCGTAGTCCTGCGGCACCTCGAACGAACCATCGGCGCCGGCGCGCACGCGCGTGACCGGGCCGCTCCGTTCATAGGACGCCGACACGAAGGCACCCGCCACGGGCGTTCCCTTGGCGTCGACGACGCGGCCGGCGATGCGGCCACCCGGCGCCAACGCAACCTCGAGCGGGGTACCGACGCCGACCGCGTGCAGGTTCTGCCGCAGGTAGCCCTTCGCGACGATCTCGACGGCGACGCCGTTCGCCAGCGCGCACGGCAGTTCGAAGATGCCGCTCGCGTTGGTCGTCGCGCGGCAGTGGACGTAGGTCTGCGTCCCGCTGAGCGAACGATGGTTGTCGAGCAGGTCGCGCAGCGTGACCGCAGCGTCGGCGACCGGCTTGCCGTCGAGATCGCGCACGCGGCCGAACAAGCGGGTGCCTTCGGGCAGCAGCACGTCGCCGACATCGGTGTCGAGCCGCGCGCGCGTGGTCGCACCGGGCTTCTGCGGCTGCAGCTTCCACGACACGTACGGCGCCACCGCGGCCATGCCCTTCGCCGCGACCTGCAGTTGCGGCGGCGAGAGGTCGTCGGGCGCAGCCTCGCTGGGCACGGCGAGGGCGAAGCGGCCTTCGGCGTCGGTCGTGGTTGGCGGTGCCGCGAGCAGCTGCGCCGTCGTGGTGGCATCGCGCGGCACGAACGCGACCGCGGCACCACCTACCGGCTGCCCGCGCGCGTCGAGCACGCGCCCCGACAACTGCACGGTGGCGACGAGAGGCGCCTGCGCACCCACGAACGACGACAGCCAAACGGCGACGAACGACGCGACGTACACGGATCGGGGCATGCTCCTCCTGGCGGGCGGAACGGCAGGCCGGGGAGCGTAGCGCCACTCCGCCGAACCTGCAGCCACCGCGACCGACCGGACCATCGAAAGCACCGCCGCAGCGTGCGACATTGGAAGCCCCACGTCCGCGCCCCGTCGGATTGCGCCAAGGCCACATGCAACGCTCCCTGCTGCTCTCGACCACCCTGTTCGCCGCGGCTTGCGGCACTCCTGCACGGCCGACCATCGACACGGCCGCGGCGCCGCCGTCGCACGACGCCCGCATGCAATGGTGGCGCGAGGCTCGCTTCGGCCTGTTCCTGCACTGGGGTCTGTACGCGATCCCGGCCGGCAAGTGGCAGGACCAGACCGGCTACGGCGAGTGGATCCGCGATTCGGCGCGCATCCCGCGCGACGTCTACGCGGAGTTCCAGCCGCACTGGAACCCGACCGGCTTCGACGCCGACGCGTGGGCACGCATGGCCAAGGCCGCCGGCATGAAGTACGTCGTGATCACCAGCAAGCACCACGACGGCTTCTGCCTGTGGAACAGCGCGCAGACCGGCTGGGACGTCGGCAACACGCCGCACCGGCGCGACATCCTGCGCGAACTCGCCGACGCGTGCCGTCGCGAGGGGCTCGTGTTCTGCACCTACCACTCGATCATGGACTGGCACCACCCGGACTACCTGCCGCGCCGGCCGTGGGAGACCGATCGCTCCAGCCAGGGCGCCGACTTCGCGAAGTTCGAACGCTACCTGCACGCGCAGGTCAGCGAAGTGATCGAGCGCTACCGGCCAGGCGTGATGTGGTTCGACGGCGAATGGGAGAACACGTGGAACCACGAACGCGGCGTGCGGCTGTTCGAGCTGTGCCGCACGCTGGCCCCCGGGATGATCGTCAACAATCGCGTCGACGTGCACCGCGGCGGCATGGCGGGGTTCTCGAACGCGAGCGAAGCGGTCGGCGACTTCGCCACGCCCGAGCAGGAGATCCCGGCGACCGGCCTGCCCGGCGTCGACTGGGAATCGTGCATGACGATGAACACGCACTGGGGCTTCAACGCGGCCGACACGAAGTGGAAGTCGACGCAGGATCTGGTGCGCAACCTGATCGACATCGCCAGCAAGGGTGGCAACTACCTGCTCAACGTCGGGCCGCGCGCGGACGGCACGTTCCCGCCGGAGTCGGTCGATCGGCTGCGCGAGATCGGCGCGTGGATGGCCATCGGGGGCGAAGCGATCCACGGCACCACGGCCAGCGTGTTCGACGCGCTGCCGTTCGGGCGCTGCACGGTGCGGCAAAGCGGGACGTCGACGACGTTGTACCTGCACGTGTTCGACCTGCCGGCCGACGGGCTGCTGGCGTTGCCCGGACTCACCAACACGATCCGTTCGGCGCGGGTGCTCGGCGGCAAGGGCAGTGCTACGCCGATGGCCGCGAGTGCGGCGGGAGCAGCCGCGATCCGGCTCGACGGGGTGACCGCCGACCCGATCGCGACCGTGGTCGCGGTCGACATCGACGGCGCTCCCGACGTGGTGCGACGGCCGGTGATCGTCGCCGAGAGCGACCAGTTCGTGCACGGCATCGACGTGGTGGTGACGCAGACGAGCCGGCGTGTGCTCACGACCTACACGCTCGACGGCACGCCGCCGACCGCGGGCTCACCGCGCGCCGACGCGCCGATCCGCGTCACGCAGTCGGGCGTGCTGCGCACCGCGAGCTTCGTCGACGGGCGCGCGCTGACCGACGTCGTCGAGCGCACGTTCACGAAGGTCGACCCGCTGCCACCGGTGAAGGCGATGCCCGGCAAGGAAGGTCTCTACTGCGAACGGTTCGCGGTGGCGTGGGACCGCATCCCCGACGACCGCACGGCCCTGGTGCCGCAGAAGAAGCAGGTGGTCGGATCGGTCGGGCCGGTGTCCGGCACCGGCGAGCGCGTCGCGTTCGTCTACAAGGGCTTCTTGAAGGCACCCGCCGACGACCTCTACCGCTTCGCGCTGACCAGCGACGACGGCAGCAAGCTGTGGATCGACGGGCAGCTGGTGGTCGACAACGACGGCTTGCACGGGGCGATCGAGAAGCGCGGTGCGGTCGGCCTCGGCAAGGGCGTGCACTCGATCGAGGTGGTGTGGTTCAACCAGACCGGCGGGGCCGAACTCGGCCTGAAGTGGGCACGCCCGGGCCAGCCGTTCCAGGTGCTCGAAGGCGAGTCGCTCCTGCACTGATCTTCGGCGCCACCGTCATCGCCCGCCGCCGCGCCGCTTGGCCCGCGCCAGGGCGTCGAGCAGACCTTCGCCCGTGGCACCGTCGGGCGCCTGGACCTCCGGTGGTGGCTCGGGGGGCTTGTCGACGACCTCGACCACGACGGGAACGGGGACCGAGCGCCCCCGGGACCAGCGCAGCCAACGCGGCACCGGCAGCATCACCTGCAGCCGTCGGATCGCGATCTCCGCCAGCAACAGCCCGACGAGCGCCCACGCGACGAACGGCCCGAGGTCGATCGCCCCGGTGCTCTCGCGTTCGCCGGCCAGCACCTGCTGCACGCTCGGCTCCATGGAACCGCCCGCCTGCCGCACCAGGCCGCGCAGTTCGCGTTCGCCGCCGCGCGCGTCGGCGCGCAGCCGGAACTCCGGCGAGTACGGCAGGCTCACCGGCGGCAGCGCCACCGTCGTGTCGCCGAGCTGGGCGGCGACGCGCCACGTGCCCGTGCGCAGCAGCGCCACCCGCGCCTCGACCCGGCCTGGAGCCACCCGTTCGAAGCCGAGTTCGCGCGCCGGTTCGTCCGGCGGCGACAGCATGGCGCGCAGCGTGTCGAGTTCGGCGGCCCGGTCCGGTTCGACCTCGAGCCCGAAGACAGCGACGCCACCGTCGACGCGCGCCGAAGGGAACGCCGCGCGGCCCTGGCCACCCGCGAGCCAGCGCGTCAGCGTCGCGAAGAAGTCGGTGTAGCGATCCCACCCGAGCAGCCCGCCGGCGAGCGCACCGTCCGCTTCGCCGAGGAACACCGCCGAACGCCCGAGCCCGATGTGCCAGTGCGCGACGAACGGCGCCTTGTGCTCGTCGAGCGTGGCCACGTCGAGTTCGGCCCGCGGCCGCGCCCACGCCAGCGAGTAGCCGAGCACCTGCGGCAGCGCGTCCGGCATGTCGCCGAGCGTGGCCAGCGCCGGCTGCACGCCGAGAACCGTCGGCTGCTCGACCACCGACGACCGCGCCACCTGGATCGTCTCTTCGGCGAACACGCGCGGCAGGTCCTTCGCGTCGGCGACGAACTGGCAGCGCCCCTTGCCCAGGTTCGCGATTTCGACGAGCAGGGCGGCATCGCTGTCCTTCGTCGAGCCGAGCCCGATCACCGAGACCGTGATGCCAGACGCGACGAGCTGCGGCACGAACGTGCGGTAGTCGTCCGGCTCCTCGGCGTCGGCGGCGTCGGCGAACAGGACCAGGTGCTTGGTCTGTTGCGGCGCCTTGGCCAGTTGCTCCGCGGCGGCGTGCAGCGCCGTTCCGACGTAGATGCCGCCGCCGCCGACGTCGATCGAACGCACGCGTTCGACCAGTTCGTCCTTGGCCGTCACCGACTGCATCTCCACCACGACCTCGGGGGCGGTGTCGACCGACAGCACCGCGACGTCGTCGATCGGCGACAGCAGCTCGATCGCACTCGCGGCGCCACGGTTGGCCAACGTCATCTTGCGTTCGCCGCCGGCAAAGGCCTGCATCGAGCCCGAACAGTCGAGCGCGATCGCCAGCGCGAGGCCGAACTTGCGCTGCTCTTCGCGGATCTCCATCGTCACCGGCAGCACGTCCTCGACCGCCGAACGGTGCCAACCGCCGACGCCGAAGCTGGACTTGCCGCCGGTCATCAGCAGGCCGCCGCCGAGGTCGCGGACCCACTGCGCCAGCGCCGCGAGCGCACCGTTCGGCAATTGGCCGGCCGCCACGTCTTCGAGCACGACGACGCGGCAGCCGGTCAGTTCGGCCAGCGACACGGGCGCCGTGGCGGGGGCCGAGATCGCGATTTCGAAGCCGGCGGCGCGCAGCGCCTGCGTAAGCCGGTCGTCGCGACCACCCGGGGTGATGCACAGGATCCGGGCCGGAGCCAGCGCCCGGACGATCGCCGTGGCGCGGTCGTTCTCGGTGCGCGCGTCCTGCGGCCGCACCACTTCGACCGCGACCTCGTGCTCGCCCGGTTCGTCGAGTGCGGCGCGGAACTGCACGACGTTGCGGCCGCGCTGCAGTTCGAACTCGCCCTGCTGCACCACTTCGCCATCGAGCCGCAGGCGCCACTGCGCCGGGCCGGGCTGTTCGGCGACGACCACCGCCGAGGCTGCGAACGGCTCACCGCGACCGATCGTGCCCGGAGCCTGCACGTCGACCACGGCGCAGTCAAATCCTGGCGGCGTCGCCACGTGCATCGCGTCGATGCGCACCCCGGCGCGCGCCGCAGCGCGGGCCGGAACGTCGAGGCTGCCGCTGGTGTGTTCGCCGTCGCTGACGACGAGCACGGAGCCGTGCCGGCCCGCCGGCACGAGTGCCAGTGCGGCGGTGATCGCCGCGCCGAGGTCGCTGCCGTCCTGGTCGAGCGGCCGCTCCTGCGCCGGCCACGCGAACGGCGCCTGCGGGGCGGCCACGATCTCGGGCCTGCGGCCGAACGTGAGCACGCCGAGCCGGTCGCCGGGCGGCAGTGCCGCGGCGAGCTCGTTCGCGAACTCGCGCGCCTTCTGTTCGACGTCCGCCGGCATCGACGCCGAACGATCGACCACCAGCACGATGTCGCGTCCGTCGTCGACGCCGCGCCACGACGGCTGCGCCAGCAGCAGCGCGCCAGCGGCGAGCAGCAGCACGCGCAGCGTGCCGACGAGCGGACGCGGCCACAGACGCGTGCGGAGCACGAGCACGACCAACGGAACCACCGCCAGCGCTTCGGGGTGCTGCAGGTGGATCACGCTTCCCTCCGCTGCAGCAACCACCAGTCGGCGACGAGGCAGAGCAGCACCATCACGACGAGCAGTCGACGTTCGAAGCCGGTGTCGCGCACCGACGCGCGCCCCGACGTCGCGGGAATCGCCTGGGCGGGGCGGTCCGCGGCGACGACGGCGCGCAGGTCGCTTTCGCTGGCGTCGACGAAGCTCGCCGCGAACGTGCCGCGGATCCGGCCGTCGGTGGCGACCCAATGGTGCAGGCCGGGCCGGGTCGGAACGAAGCCCCCGGTGTCGCCGACGAACGCGAGGTTCTGGCGCGCACCGCCGGGTGCCTCGACCAGCAGCGGAGCGTCGCCAGGGCGCTGCCGCCACGCGATCTCCTGGCCGATCGCCACCGCGGTCGCGAGCGGTCCGGGCACGAGGCCACGTACACCTTCCACCAGATTGCTGCACAGCACCGGCCAATCGGGCGCACGCACCAGGTTGCCGGCCTCGCCGACGAGCCGCAGCCACACGCGGCGGCCGGTGTCGAGCCCTTCTTCGCTGGCGAGGACATGCGGCCCGGCGGCGACCAGGACGCGGCCGGGCAGCTCCTGCGCGCCGGCGACCCATTGCACCCCATCGAACCGGAGTCCTTCGCCGAGCGGCGACGCACGGTCGACGGTGAACGGCGGCTTGTGCACCAGCAATTCGCCGGTGCCGCGGGTGACGACCAGCTCGCACTGGCCACCGGCGACGGGGCCGGGTGCGTCGGCCAGCACGAGTTGGGCCTCGGCCCGCGAGGCCGCCGGCCGCCAGTCGGGCACCGCGGCGAAGGCCCGTTCGCTCGCGAGGGCCGCGCGCGTGGCCGGCGCCAGTTCGTCGGCGATCGCGACGGTGCGCAGCGGCGGCGGCACCACGAGGACCGCGTCGTCGATCGCGAGGGCGTCGGCGTCGAGCTGCACCGCGACCACGTCGTGGCCGCCAGGCCACGCGACGGTGAAGTCGGCCACGGCGTCCTGCCACGGCACCGCGGCGCGCGCGACCTCCTTGCCGTCGGCCGACACGACCACCGTCGCCGCGGGGAGTTCGCCGTACTTCTGCGCCCGGATGCGCAACCGCGGCGGCGCACCGGGCAACCGTTCGGCCCCCAGCAGCGCGGCGTTGGCAGCGCGCACGCCACAGCCGAGCACCTCGACGTCCGCGTGCCCCGGCGGCGCCGGCTCGTCGGTCACGAACACGACCTCGCCGTCCGGGCCGGCCAGTTCGCGCGCGACGTCGAGGGCCAGATGCACGTCGTGGCGCGGCAGCGACGGCGCCCACCGCTGCAACGCGGCGTCGACGTCGGGCGCCGGATCGCGCGGATCGAGCAGGATCTCCGGCCGGCTCCCGGTGCGCAGGATGCCGACGAACGCTCCGCCGCCGTGGGCGGCGAGCCGCGCGCGCACCCGTTCCTGGGCCAGCGCCTGCGTGCCCTTGGCCGCCATCGACGCCGAACCGTCGAGCACCAGCACCAGCGGGAGCGCCCGCCGGCCGCCGAACGACAGACCGCCGAGCCACGCCGCGAGCAGGATCGCGGCGAGCAGCTCGCACCAGAACGACGGCGTGCGCAGGAGCCGGGTGCGGGTGCGGCCCGCTCCGGCCAGCAACGCCTGGTCGGGAAACAGGAACGACGCGGCGATGCGACGCTGCGGCAGCTTGTTGCGGAACAGGTGCAACAGCACGACCGCAGGCACCGCCAGCAGGGCCAGCAACCCGAGCGGCTGGGTGAACGTCATGCCGGCTCCACCACGCCCGCAGCGGCGAGGTCGCGCGCGACCATCACGTCCGGAGCATCGGCGAGCACCCGCGCGAACACTCCGCCGCTGCCGACCACCGTCGCGCGGAGTTCGTCGGTGAGCCGCTGGAGCCGGGTCGTGTATTCGGCCACGGTGGCCCGGTCGAGCCGCCGTTCGTGCGTGGCCCCGGTCTCGCAATCGACCAGCTGCAGCGTGTCGCCGACCGTCGGCGCCGCCTCCCAAGGATCGAGCAGCTGCACGCACAGGAACCACGACGCCGACGCCGCGAGCGTGCGCAGCAGCGCCGTGCCGCCCGTTCGCCAAAGGCCGTCGGTGAGCAGCACGCGCAGGCCCTGCGCCCGCAACGGCGCCAGCAGCGGGCCCGGCGAGTCCACGGTCGAAGTGAACGCGATCCGCTCGGGATCGATGCGCCCGACCCCGAGCGCCTGCACCTGGGCCTGCGCCTGTTCGCCGCGCAACAGGCCGAGCAGGACCCCCAGCAGCGCGCGCGCCGCGGCGGCCTTCTGGTCGGTGACCGCGAGGCTCGCCGACGGATCGACGACCACGTCGCAGTACGGCGCGACTTCGGCTTCGAACAACCGCACGCGCAACTGCTCGGTGCGCGCGAAGCCGCGCCAGTCGACGTGGCGCAGGTCGTCGCCGGGCGCGTAGTCGCGGAAGTCGAAGAACTCCTGCGAACTGCCGCTGCCGATCCCGCGCCGGCCGCCGAGGCGGCCGCGGTGGCGCTGCAGGCGCAGCGCCAGACGCCAGCGCGCCACGACCGCGGCGATCGCATTCATGCAGTCCGCGCCCGTTCGCGTCGCACCGCCGCGGCCGCCGCGACTTCGGCCTGGCCCCGCACCATCGCCGGCACCTGCAACAGCAGCCCGCCGATGGACACGCCGATGGCCCATGGCAGCACCGAGGACCACGCTTCCGCGCGGTTGTGCACGTCGATGGTCCAGAACGGGTTCATCACGTGTCCGACGTGCCAGCCGCGCACGTCACCGCGCAGCATCAGGTCGACCAGGGCCGGCAGGATCATGAACACCACCACGGCCAGCGGCAGCAGGACGCGGGCGACGTGGTTGCCCGCCACGCTGGACGGCAGGAACCCACGCAGCCACCGGCCGAGCCCCAGGTAGACGATCGCGTACGGGACGCACAGGCCGGCCGAGCGCAGCAGCTCGCCGATCCAGCGCGACGAGGTGCCGGGCCACAGCACGGCCACGAGCCCGCCCAACCACGCCAGGTAGAGCACGAGACAGGCCATGCCGCGGTCGCGGCCCGGCAGGAACGGTGCGGCGACGAGGCTGGCGAGTCGCGACTTCGGCACGTGCGCCCGCAGCCTCGGCGACAGTTCCCTCTGTTCGGTGACCATGAACTGGCCGAACACGATGCCGACGACGAGCAGCGACATGCCGAACACCGCGAGGAACTCGTCGTGCGACGACCTGGGCATGAAGGCGAGCACCCAGCCGAACGCGACCACCGGCAGCGCGAACAGGAACACGCGGAAGCCGGTCGACTTGTTCTCGAACGCGTGCAGCAAGAAGCTCTGCGCGACGAGCAGCGACAGCACGACCGCCGCGGCCGTGGCCAATGCGATCCCGACGATCGTCAGCGTGCACTCGTTGCTGCGCACGAGCCAGCCGACGGAGTAGGTGTAGGCACCGCTGCCGGCGAAGCCGACGAACGCGAACGACGCGAGGCCGAGACCGGCAGCGGTGGCCAGGTTGGCCAGCGGCTGCATCGCCGGCAACACCCCCTGCGCCGCCGACGACACCGCGAACGCGGTGGCAGCGACGCACGCGCACAGCGCGAACAGCAGGCTGACCAGGATGGTCGGCAGGTCGACGCCGCGCAGCAGGTAGCTGGTGGCCAGCAGCGGCGCCAGCACCGCCACGTAGAGCACGAACTGCACCAGCGCCGCCTGCAGCTTGCCCCACAGGATCCGGCGCGGGACCAGCCGCGACAGCAGCAACTGCTCGACGATGCCGCCGCGCAGCTCCAGCCGCATCGACTGGTAGGCCTGCATCGGCACGACGAAGATCAAGAGCGGCATCAGCGTGGCGATGCCGGCGTTGAACGCCATGCGGCCGGCGTCGCCGCGCGGCTCGTACGCGTTCACCGTCACCACCGCGATCACCACCGAGACCAGCAGCGCCACGAACACGGTCAGCGCGAACACCCGGCCCTTCACCGACTGCAGCACTTCGCGCACGAGGATCGGGTTGAGCCGATCGGACCAGAGCGTCCAGCGCGTCGGCTCGGTCGGCAGCGTCGACGGCGGCGTCGCCGCGGAGACAATCGGATCGGCGGCGGTCATTGCAGGTTCCCCTTGGTGGTCTGCAGGAAGATGTCCTCGAGGTCGGCCTCGGTGCGGGTGAACTCGACCACGCGCACGCCGGCGGCGATCGCGCGCGCCAGCAGCTCGCCCAGTGCGGTCTCGTCGCCCGCGAACGGGAACACGAACCGGGCCCCGTCGCGACGCAGGCTGCCCACGCCCGGCCACGTCAGCAGGAACCGTTCGGCCGCATCGGCGTCGCCGAGCACGCGCATCGTCACCGCCTGTTCGTGCTGCACGGCCTTCTGGATCTCGGCGATCGTGCCGGACACGACCCGACGGCCGCGTTCGAGCACCACCACCGCGTCGCACATCTCGCCGAGCTCGGGCAGGATGTGCGAACTGATCAGGATGCCCTTGCCGGCCGCGGCGAGTTCCTTCAACAGGGCCCGGAACTCGATGCGCGCGCGCGGGTCGAGCCCGGACGCCGGCTCGTCGAGGATCAGCAGCGACGGATCGTGCAGCATCGTCTTCGCCAGGTGCAGCCGCTGGCCCATGCCCTTCGACAGGCCCGTCGCCGGCCGATCGGCGAACTCGAGCAACCCGCAGAACGACGCCACCGAGCGCACCGTCGTCAACCGCTGCCTGCCGCGCAGGCCTTGGGCCCGCGCGAAGAAGTCGAGGAACTCGAGCACGTCGAGGTTCGGGTACGGATGGAACTGGTCGGACATGTAGCCGATGCGCGCACGGGCCGCGCGCGGCTCGACCAGCACCGAGGTCCCTTCCACGAACACGTCGCCGCGGTCCGGCACGTCGAGCGTCGCGGCGATGCGCATCGTGGTCGTCTTGCCGGCTCCGTTCGGACCGACGAACCCGGTGATCTGGCCGCGTTCGAGCGTGAACGACAGGTCGCGCACGGCCTGCACCCGCGGGTAGCTGCGCCACAGTTCGCGCACTTCGAGCAGCGGGGCGCTCATCGCACGTCCTCCGCCGCGAGGCGGCCGCGCACCACGTGCAGTTCGAGGTCGTAGGCAGGCTGCAGGCCGTGGTCGGCGAGCCAGGCCGGACGCTGGACCAGGGCCAGGTAGTCACCCGGCGCGAGAATCCTCGGCACCATGCGATCGCCGAGCGTGCCGATCGAGGTCGGAACCTCGCGGGTCTCCTCCTGGCGACCGCGCCGGCTCCAACGGCGTTCCTCGGTTTCAACGCGAACCACGGTTTCGACGGCGACGCCGATCTGTTCGAGCGCGGCGCGCACGGCACCGGAGTCGGCGCGCGTCAGGTGACCGCCTTGTCCGATCCAGTAACCACCCGCGAGGTCGCGCAGCACGATGCCGCCGTTCGGCTGCACACCGCCGTCGGCGAGCACCTGCATGCCGTCGCCGGTGCGCTGCACGACGAGGCGCTGCCGCACGACACCCTGCTGCACGGTGAGCAACGGCGTCGCCGTGCGCGACGGCAACACACCGCCGTCGAGCCGCGTCGAGTCCAGGTCGAAGTGGAAACGATCGCCCGCACCGTCCGGACGTGCCGTGGCCCGCGGCGCCACCACCAGGGTGTCGGCGTCGACCGGGAACGCGGCGGGAGCGCGGCCGGGAAACAGCGTGCGGGTCGACCACGTGGCCGCTTCGTGCGAGCCCTGGTCGAGCCACGTCCAGCTGTGCACGACGCCGCGCACGCCGAAGCCGTCGTGCAGCACACCGAACGCGATGATGGCCGCGGTGGTGCCGAAGCCCAGCACGGGCACCGTCACGAGAGCGAGCAGCGGTTGCCGGCGGCGGCGCAACCACAGGAAGTTCACCGGTCCCGCGACGATCGCGAAGGCCACGATCACCATCAGGAACACCCGCACGGGCGCATCGCCGAGACCCGGGATCGGCGCTTCGAGTTGCAGCCCGGGCTCGATCGGAAACAACCGCGCCGGCAGCGCTTCGCTGGCGTTCCCGGTCACGCCGATGAACCTGCCGAGCCCGTACGCGGCTTCGCCGAGTTGCACGCGTCCTTGCAGCGGCCCGGCCGGCAGGGCGCCGGGATCGGTCACCAGGACCGTCACGCCGGCGAACACCGCGCGCCGCAGCGCGTCCTGCACTTCGCCCGACACGGCGGCCCGGCCGTCGACCTGCACCAGGTCGAACCCGGTGTAGAGCCGCCAATCGGTCGGCGCGGCCGACGACGCGACCAGGCTCTGGGACGGCGACTCGCTCGGGTTCGACATCGTGGCGAGGCGCTGCAGGCCGGCCGGCACCGCATCGGCGCGGTCGGCGATCAGCAAACCGCAGGCGCCGTCGGAACCACTGAGCCCCAGGCGTATGCTGCGCGGGTTGCCGTCGACGTCGACCCGCAGTTCCGGCGACGGCATGCGTGTCGGCATCGGCAGGAACAGCACCTTGCGCTCGTTCGGCTGCAGCGTGAACGAACGAGCGAGCCGTACGTCGCCGTTGCTCCACCGCACGATCGACAGGGTGACGCGCACGTCGTGTTCGGCGCCGGCGACCTCCTGCACTTCGACGCGCGCAAACCCCTGGCCGCCGGGGCGATTCACGCCACCGCAGGCGAGACCGCGCACCGTGCACGCGGGTCGACCGCCGGACTCGACGGTGAGCGAGAACTCCTGGGCCGGGCTCGCCGCAACGGCGGCGAACACCACGCCGACGAACGCAGCGAGCCTCATCGTGCGGCCTCCGCGAGCGAACGGTCCACCATCGGCACGGAGCCGAGCACCGCGGCGACGACGTCGCGCGCGCGTACGCCCGCCACGACGGCCTCGTGCCGCAACACGAGCCGGTGCGCCAGCGCCGCGACGGCGACGCGCTGCACGTCGGCGAAGTCGACGTTCGGACGACCCGCGAGCAGCGCCGCAGCGCGGGCCGACTCGGCGATCGCGATCGCGGCGCGCGGCGACGCGGGCCAGCGCACGTGCTGTCGCACCGGCTCCGGCACGCCGGCACGGGCCGGGTCGCACGCGGCGAGCAGGCGCGCGATCCAGTGCGCCACGGCCTGCGGCAGGAACACGCCGTCGACCAGGCGGAACAGTTCGTCGAGTTCGCCTGGCGCGAACACGGATGTGGCCGTCGGTGGTTCGCCGCGACGACGCGTCGTCAGGATGCGCAGCACGACGTCGGCGGAAACACTCGGCACCTCGACCTTGAACAGGAAGCGGTCGAGCTGCGCCTCCGGCAGCGGGTAGGTGCCTTCGAGTTCGATCGGGTTCTGCGTCGCCAGCACGAAGAACGGCCGCGGCAGCGCGTGCGTCTCGCCCAGCACCGTCACCGACCGTTCCTGCATCGCTTCGAGCAGCGCCGACTGCGTCTTCGGCGAACTGCGGTTGATCTCGTCGGCCAGGACCACGTTGGCGAACAGCGGCCCGGGCCGGAACACGAACGTGCGCTCGCCGCCCTTGTCCTGCAGGATCGGGCCGCCGGTGATGTCGCTCGGCAACAGGTCGGGCGTGAACTGCACGCGGCGGAACTGCAGGCCGAGCAGGCGGCCGATCGCCTTCACCAGTTCGGTCTTGCCGAGCCCGGGCAGGCCTTCGAGCAGCACGTGGCCGCGCGCGCACAAGGCGATCACGCACAGGTCGACGAGCTCCTGCTGGCCGAGCAGCACCTCGTTGCAGCCCTGCTGCAGCCTGGCCAACAGGGCCTTGCCGTGCGCCACTTCGGACGCGCTCAACATGGTCGTCATCGTTTGCCTTCCCCAGACCCTGGTGCCGGTTCCCCGGCGAAGAACTTCTGCACCACCGCGCGATGGTGCGGGGCCAGCTGCAGCTGCCAAGACGCGCCGCCACGCCCCGCGGCGGGTGCAACCCCGCTCGCAGTGCCGGCGACCGGCGCCACCCCGGGCGCCCCGAGCCCTGCTCCGACCGGAACCCACGGCTGCGCGCCAGCCCCCCCGGGCGGCAACGGCAGCGCCTGTTCGGCGGCGCCCGCCACGGGCTCGGACCAGGTGCGCGCGACGTGCCCGGGGCCCCGCCCCGGACCGTTGCCGGACACCTCCGGGCTGCCACTTGCACCGCCTGCGACCACACGTTCGCCGCGGCCCGAGCCCGACGCCGGCCGCAGCCGCGCCCCCTGCTCGCGCAACGAGTCTGCGAACGCGCCGAGCTCCCGCAGGTCGCGCGCCTCGAGGCCGAGTTCGCCGGCCCGCTGCAGCAACTCGTCGGCGAGCCCGGCGAAGCGGCCGGCCCATTCTCCGGATCGTTGCGCCTCGGCCAGCTTCGCCGCCAGGTCGCCGCCGGCACCACCGAGCATCGACTCGACCAGCTGCCGGCCCGCGGCCGACAGCGCCGGATCGGCCAGCAGCGAACGGCCGAGCTCCTGCACCTTGGCGATCGCGGCCGACGCATCACCGGCGCCGGGAGTGCCGCGTTCGCCGTCGAGCCGCGCCAGCAACTGCTCGCGCGCGATGCGCGCCAGCACGCCGTCGAGTTCGCGCCACGCAAAGGCAGCGTCGCCCGCCATCGGTGCCAGCCGTTCGAGGCTGCCCGCCAGCTCCTCGGCGAGCTCGGGCGCCATCGTGCCGGCGAGCCGCGCCGCCTGCAGCAGCGTCTGCGCATCCGCGAGCCGCGCCGCGAAGGCGCCACTCGTCGGCGCGTTCGACACCACCGTCGTCGGACCGAGGCTCCCGAGCAGCGCGGCGAGCAGCACGGCCAGCACGGGGCCCGGCCACCAAAGCACCCAGGGCAACGGCGGCAAGGCGGCGCGCAGGCCAGCGAGCTTGAGCTGCAGCTGCCGATGCCAATCGGGTCCGACTTCGCCGAGTTCGGCGGCACTCACCAAGAGTCCGTCGGCGGCGAGCCGCCGGTCGAGTTCGCCCGCCGCGACCGCATCCGGCACGCGCGCCCCGCGCGCCCGCCACAGCCCCCATCCCAGTACCGGCACCAGCGCCACGGCCCAGGCCGGATGCGGCCGTGGTGGTGCGCCGGACAAGTGCAGCGCGAGGAACCCGACCGCGCCGACGACGCCGACGGCGAAGGTGGCCCGGCTCGCCCCGGCGACGAAGCCGACCGCGGCGGAGCGGCGTGCGTACGCAGCGACGGCATCGGCGACGGGAGTGGCGGGCATGCGGCGCGCCTTCGACGGCGCGCGCGACGTTTTATTTGCGATCGACCCCGGCCGCCATGGCCGAACCACCCATCTGTCGGGCGTGGGCATGCGGGTCGGGGGCGACCGCTTCGTCGACGGTCAGCGGTTCGAGCTGCACGAACGCGTGCGCGCGCACCGAACAGGCGTCGACGTCGCAGCTGCGGCACCAGGCCCGTTCGCACGGGTCGGTGTGGAAGTCGATGTCGGCCTCGCCGGTGATGCCGCGCAGCACTTCGGCGGCGAGCTGCTCGGCGGCGTCGTGCGCGCGCTGCACGGTCCAGAATTCGGGCACCACCACGTGGGCGCTGACGTGGTGGAACCGGCCGGAACGAATCGCGCGCAGATGGTGGATGCGGATGATGCCGCCGCGCACGCGACGCCCGAGCTGCTCGACCACGCGGCGCAGCAGGTCAGGGTCTTCTTCGTCGAGCAGGCCGCCGGCCGCACGCCGCACGATGCCGAATCCGGTGACCAGCAGCAGCACACCCATGAGCGCCGCCGCGAGCGGATCGAACCACCACAAGCCCGTGGTGCGCACCAGCAACAGGCCGACGACCACCCCCAGGCTCGTCCAGAAGTCCGACAGCACGTGCAAGCCGTCGGCTTCGATCGCCGCCGAACGATGCCGACGGCC
The DNA here is from genome assembly GCA_016794485.1 of Planctomycetota bacterium. Classification (GTDB taxonomy): domain Bacteria; phylum Planctomycetota; class UBA1135; order UBA1135; family UBA2386; genus UBA2386. Next base: position 6,977 of record JAEUHV010000418.1, on the reverse strand, counting down.
GTAGCGCAGCAACCACCAGCCGAGCGCCCCGTTGGCGGTTCCGGCGGCGATGGTCAGCAACAAGCCGAGATCGAGCTGCGTGGGTGCGGTGCCGCCGCGGAACGCCAGCGCCGCCTGCCACAGGATCGCGAGGGCGGCGCAGAACACGAGCCCGCCTTCGAACGCCGCGGCGAAGAACTCGACCTTGCCGTGGCCGAACGGATGGTCGCGGTCGGCGGGCCGGCCGGCGTAGGCCAACGTGCCGAGCGCCACCGCCGACGCGGCGACGTTCACCACCGACTCCAGCGCGTCGCTGAAGATCGCCTGCGATCCGGTGCAGGCCCACGCCCAGAACTTCACCGCCAGCAGCGCGACCGCCACGGCGAGGGACACGACCATCACGGCCAGGTGTCCACGTTCTCGAGCATGCGTCGCCGTCGCCACGGCGCGGATCATGCCGGCGCGCGGGGCGCGACGCACGGGTGTCGGGATCTTCGACAGCGCCATCCGCGGCCCTGGCGGCCGATGCCATGGCCAGCGTCGCCGGACCCGGTCCCAGTCCGAGCCGGGCGGCTACAGGCCACACGGCGCCATGGCCGACAGAGGGGATTGCCATGGACCATCCTCGCCAGGTGACGCCTTCCCGCCGGGACGAACAGGGCCTAGCACTGATCCTCGCGCTGCTGTTCACGATCATCGTGAGCGGCCTCACGTTGAGCGGCTCGCTGTACCTGAAGGCCCACATCCAGAAGAACCGCACCTCGTTCGCGTCGAAGAGCCAGGCGCTGCAGGTCGCCAAGTCGGGGCTGGCGGAAGCGCTCAACTGGATGCGCCGCCAGACGTCGCAGCCGGTGCTCGCGTTCGAGCCGCGCCTGGACACCGGAGCCTCGCCGCAGATCCTCGACACGATCGAGCCGGACATCGGCCTCGTGCGCGAGTTCAAGATCACCGGCAAGATCTGGGCGCGCTACGAAGTCTGGAAGGAGTGGGAAGGCGACACGGATCCCGATCGCCTGGCGTGGCGACGGCAGTACCAATGCCAGGACGTGTCGGCGGCGCGGTCCGACTCCAGCGCCGGCACGGTCTGGCGGCTGCGCAGCATCGGCTACATCTACGAGCTCGCCGACCCGAACGTGGCCTTCGACACGAGCCCCAATCGCGTGGTTTCGTCCCAGGTCGCGGTCAACGAAGTGCGGCGCATGGTGATCGGGCTGCCGGGCACGGCGGCCCTGAACGTCGACACCGGCAGCACGTGCGTGATCAACACCAACGGCCGCATCCGCGGCGGCACGACCGCCGCCGGCGTCTACTATCCCGCGAGCACGGGTTCACCGACCGCACCCGCGTCACGGGTCAGCGGCGCGCCGGCGGTTGCGACGGCGGTGGCCTACGACGGCGGCTACGAAGCGGTCTTCGGCGTGACCTGGGACGAGCTGGTGGCGACCGCCACGCTCGTGGTGGACGACGTCGCCAACCTCCCGACACCGATCCCGGACCTGGCCCTGGTCGTGATCGACGCGGGCAACATCTCGCTCGACTCGACCCACCGCCTGCAAGGTGCGGGCATCGTCATCGTCAGGGGCAACCTGACCTTGACGACGGGCAACGCATCGAACTTCTCGGGGATGCTCTACGTCGACGGCAACCTCGAGCTGCGATCGCCGTGCGAAATCAACGGGGCGATCGTGTGCACCGGCAGCGTGCAGATGCAGGGTTCGTCCGCCTTCGCGACCCTGAACTACGACGGCACGATCCTGAACACGTTGATGAACGAGCTCGGCAACTACCGCACGAGCCACGCCACCTACCTGCCGCGCCTCGGCCGCTGATCGGCGCGCAATGCCGCCGGCCCGGTCAGCGGCCGGCGGTCAGCAACACCGCGTTCAACAGCAGCAGGTTGAGGCCATCGGCGAACGCGCGCACGTTCGGGTCCTCGGCGAACGCGACCACATGGCCGCGGCCGTGCGGCTGGTGCACCAGCCAGGCCTTCTGCGGCAGCTGCTTCTTGCTCTCGTCCCACACGAAGCCCGCCTTCACCAGCTGGTCGGCCTTCTGGTAGATCGCGACGTTGGTGCCGCGGTCGAGCTTCAGCGGCGTGAACACGTTGGCGCTGTCGTGCACGACGCACGCGGTGCCGGCGTAGCCGAACCCGAGCCAGTGGTCGGGGTCGATGACGACTCCGAGGATGGCACCGGGCACCGCCGGCGGATCCTCCTTGTCCGGCCGGATGGCCGCTTCGTAGTCGAACGGCTTGTCGGCGGCCGCCTTCTTCGCCGCATCCTCGCCCGCCTCGCCGCCAGCAGGCTTCGACTCCGCGGGCCTGGCCTCGTCCTTCGGCTTCTGCCGCGGTTCGGCTTCGCTCGCCAGCAGCCCCACGTCCTTGGCCATCAACCAGCGCGACGCCGACCCGAGCGTGACCAGCACGCCACCGCGGTCGACGAAGCCCTTGATCGCGTCGACCCCACGCTTGCCGAGGGCATCGCCGTAGTCGCCGCCTTCGGGCAGGACCAACACCGTGAACCGGTCGAGTTCGACCCGGCCGAGGTCGTGCGTGCGCAGCGGCGACACCGGTATGCCGTAGCGCTGCTCGAGCAGGTACCGCAGCCAGCCCGCCGAGTTCGCGTTCACCGGCCGATCCCACGCCATCGCCACGCGCGGCACCTTCAACGCGAGGCCTTCCTCGGTGCCGAAGTTCGGCCCGGCGTCGACCCACGAACTGTCGGCGCAGTACGGGGTGACGCCGTGCGCCCGGGCCAGCGTGCGCATGCGGTCGTGCAGGTCGGCCGGCTGGCCCTGCACACGCACCACGAACGAACCGGCCGGGTACACCACGCCGTCGAGCGTGAACGCCTTGTCGATGCAGCGCGCCTTGACGCCGAGCCGCAGCAGTTCGGCCAGCAGCGCGGCCGCACCGTTCTGCCCCCAGGCGACCACGTACGCAACCTGCGGCGGCGCGTCGCGCAGCGCAACGGCTCCGGCGTCGGCCGTGCCGGCGGCCACCGCCGCCGTGTCGCCGCGCAACGCATCGCCGACGGTGCATGCCTCGACCCCGAACAACAACGGCAGCGACCACGCCGTCAGGTCGTAGAACTCGAGGTCGCGCCGCTTGCGCTCGCGCCGCTTCTGTTCGTCGACGAAGGCGGGGTCCATGTCGAAGTGCGGCTGCAGCAGCACGTGCGCCAGCGTGCTCGCCGGCTGTGCCATCGGCACCACCCAGCTGCCCGCCGCGAACGTGCGCGGGGCGGCGTCGCCGCCGAGCAGCGGCCGGACCTGGTCGGCAGCCAGCGTTCCCGTCGCCCGTCGCACCTCGATGCCCTGCGCCGCCAGCAGGTTCATCAGGCGCGCGAGGCGGGTGCGGTCACCCGCGTCCGGGAACACGTAGGCCTTCACCGGCCCGCTCTCCCCACGGGCGATCCCGGCGCGCCGATGCTGCAGGAACGAACGCAGCGCGCCGTCGCGGCCGTTCGCCAGCGTCTCCAGCGTCGCCATCGACGCGACGAAGTGGCGATGCACGCCGTCGCGGTAGGTCAGCAGCGCATCGTCCTTGCGGCGGTACACCAGCCCGCGCGCGCTGGCCATCTCGAAGGTCATGCCGACGCTGCCGTGGAACGTCGGCCAGCCCTCGCCGTAGCCGGGATAGAAGCTGTCGTAGGCCTCGCGCGTGAAGTAGTCGAAGCCGAAGCGGTCGAACCAGCGCGCGTTGTTCTTGCCGTAGCGCACCAGCCACTCGCGCTGGAGCGCGGTGATCTCGCCGTGCACCGGCGCCGCCGGCGGTGCGAAGTAGTAGCTCGAGTTGCCGCCCATCTCGTGCAGGTCGACGTAGACCAGCGGCCACCACTCGAGGAACGCGCGCACGCGCGCCTGGGTCTCCGGCTGCGACATCGCGAACCAGTCACGGTTCATGTCGAACAGGGCGTGGTTGACGCGCCCGCCGGGCCACGGCTGGCTGTGTTCGGCGCCGAGCGGCGTCGCGTCGGCCCAACGGCCGCGGGCCGCCCGCGTCGAGTGCACGAAGCGGTCGCGCCCGTCCGGGTTCTGCAACGGATCGACCAGCACGACGCATTCGGCGAACACCTTGTCGACGATCGCATCGCCCTTCGCCGCGAGCAGGTGGTAGAGCACCAGCAATGCCGCGTCGGTGCCCGACGGCTCGTCGCCGTGCACGCAGTTGGCGAGCCAACCGACCGCCGGCAGGTCGCGCAGGATCGCCGCCGCCGCAGCGTCGTCGAGCCCGCGCGGATCGGCGAGCCGGCGCATGTCGGACTGGATCGCGGGCAGGCGCGCGAGATTGCCGGGTGCGGCGACGACCGCGTACCACAGGGTGCGCCCTTCCCACGACCGGCCGTAGTCGCAAAGCCGCACGCGATCGGGAGCCGCCGCCGCCAGCGCGCGCAGGTATCGCTCGACGTGCGTGTGGCCCGAAACCTCGGCGCCCCACGCGTGGCCGGTCACCTGGTCGAGCGTCGGGATCGCGGGATCGTAGGTCGTTCCCGGCGCGAACGGCGGCGCCGGCAACGGCACCGGATCGGGCACCTGGGCGGAGACTGCGGTCCAACCGCAAAGCAACGCGGCGGCGAAGGCATGGCGCATGGCGGGCGAACCTTACGGCCCGCCCGCGTCGGCAGCGAGCGCGGCTATTGGCCGACGAGCATCGCCGCGGCGTCAGAGATCGCGAAGCCGAACGCGTTCAGCGCCGGGTCGAACGACAGCGCCTGCGAGTAGACCAGGGCCCCCACCAGCGCCGTCGTCGACGGCACCGGGAACACCACGCTGGCGGTGTTGCCCGCACCGAGCATCGTCAGCGTCGCCTCGAACGACACGCGCAGCGGGCAGCCGGGCATGCCGATCAGGCCGAGGTCGACCGGCAGCGGGCCGATCGCCGACAGGCTGCGGCTGAAGCCCAGCGCCAGCACACCGAGGTCGAACGGCAGGCGGTCGATCACGATCGTCGCCGCACCACCGAGCACCGGCTGGGTCGTCGAGCGGTTGCCGGGCACGCCCAGCGAGCCCGCACAGCCGGCACCGATGTAGCCGTAGCCCGCGGCCCCGTTCTGCTGCGTCGTGGCGTAGTGCAAGGCCAGGTTCACGGTGCGCGGCGAGTACGTCGTCGAGGCGGCCGCGAACGTCGGCAGCGCCTGGACGAGGCCCACCGTCAGCGAGCAGTCCGGCGTGGTGTACGTCTGCAGGCCGCCGAGGTTGGTGTAGACCGGCGACGCGCCGAGTTGCTCGATCGCGAGGCCGTGCACGCCCTGCGCCAGGTGCAGCGGCGGCACCAGCGACACGAACGTGCGCCCGTTCGTGCCGAGCGACACCGCCGTGGTCGCCGCGACCTGCCGCCACTGCGAAGCGTCACCGGTCGCCCCCACGTAGGTGCCCGCCTTCTGGAACACGTTCACGGTGACGGTGCCGGCGGCGGCGACGCTGCTGTTCACGTGCATGCCGCAGACGGTGATGCCCTGCGGGTTGGTGACGTCGACGTCGACGAAGCTCGTCGCGCCGGGCGCGCCGGCGACGGTGACCAGTCCGCCCTGGAACGTGCTCTCGAGCGAAGTCGCGACCGCGATCCGCTTGACGTAGGTGACCTGCGGCTGGCACGCCAGCGACGTCCGCAGCGTGACCACGACTTCACCGCAGCCCGACGGGTAGGTGAACACCGGATTCTGCACCGTCGAGTCGGTGACGTTGTCGCCGTCGAGATCCCAGTCCCACGCCGTCGGCGTGGGCGACGACGTGTCGGTGAACTGCAGCGTGTTGACGGCAATCAGCTGGTTCTGGAACGACGGCACGACGACGTCGGTCTGCACGTAGTTGTTCTTCGTCACCGTGAACGGCCCGGTCGAGTCGACGATCGTCAGCGCCACCGTGTAGTTGCCGCACGCGGTGTAGGTCCAGGCGGGATTGGGCAGGTTCGAGTCGGTGATGCCGTCGTTGTCGAAGTCCCAGGCATAGGCCAGGATGCCGCCCGGATTGCCGGAGAACGCGATGCTGGTGAACTGCACCGGCAGCGGCGACGCGCCGCGCAGCGGCGTGCCGGTGAAGTCGACCGACACCGGCCCGCTCGAGTAGTGGATCGCGATCTCGGGGTGCCGCGGCGTGAAGCCGGCCGCGGTGCCGCCGAACGGATTCACCGGATCCGACGCGCGGAACCGCGCGAACGTCGTGTCGAGCACCGCTTCGGTCGTGGCGTAGGTGGCCGGCAGCCCGACCGTGGTCGGGTTGGCGTAGAGCGGCGTCGTGCCGACGTGGTGCAGCGCCATGCCGTAGGTACCCGGCGGCAGGTAGAACGGCGTCGCCAGCGTGAACGCGACGCGGCCGCCGCTGTGCGTGCGCGTCGACGTGCCGACCTGCGTCCACACCGCCGCGTTCAGGTGGTTGCCGACGTGCGTGCCGCCGGCCGCCGTGACCCACACGCCGAGCGTGCCGGTGGTCGCGGCCACCGCATTGCACTGCGCTTCGACCATGCGGATCGTGAGGCCGTTCGGGTCCAGCACCTGGAAGTCGAACAACGCAGTGGCGGGACTGGCGATCGAGAAGACGCCGGTGCCACCGACGAAGGTCGATTGGATCGGGGACTGCGCCGACAGCACGGCGGCGCAGACGAGGAACGCGAAGGGTCGGATCATGGCGGGTTGCGGACGCGCGACTATCGTGACGGCCCTTCGGCATGTCGAGTCCCCAGAACGCCCCGGAACCATGCCCGCATGGGCTGCGCAGCACGGTGCCGCCGGCCGCCGATGGCCTGGCGCTGCTCGACTGGCTGGTGCGCCGCTTCCGCTACTTCGACGCGGACGGCTGGTCCGCGCAGATCGCGGCGGGACGCGTCTACGTCGGCACGGCGGCCGCCGGCAACGCGACCGTGGTGCGAACGGGCGACACGATCGCGTTCTTCCCGCAGGTGCAGCGCGATGCCGCGGCCGAAGTGCAGGTGCTGTTCGCCGACGCGGACCTGGTCGTGGTCGACAAGCCGCCGTTCCTGGTCGTGCAGTCCGTCGGCGCCT
>JAEUHV010000414.1 GCA_016794485.1 Planctomycetota bacterium | reverse complement strand
GGGACGACGTTGACGGCCACCGGGTTGTCGTCGGGATGCTGGCTGCCAGCCATGGCGGACCTCGCGGAGGTTGTGGAGCAGGCGTTCGTGCAACCCAACGGTGCCGCCCGCGAACGGGTTCACGACCCGGCTCGCGCGGTGCCATTCGTTCCGAATCGCTGCCCCCGTCCTCGTCGCGCCCGGCAGGTATTTGGAGTCCGGGCTCGGCGCGGGCACGGTGCGCGTAGGACACGCTTCGAACTGCTTCGGGGCCACCGACCGCCGGCCGAAGACGCATCCGCTCAGGTGCGCGGGTCGGTGACGCGTCCGAGGAACAGGATCGCGCCGCTCTTCACGTCCCGGACCAGGAACAAGAACGGGCGGTCGGCACGAAACACGGGAATGAACGGCACCATGAGGCCGCCGTAGCCGCCGAAGCGGGATGCGTAGCTGCCGATGCCTGCGACGGCCTCGGTGCCGAGTTCGGTGATCTTGACCGCAGCGGTGTGGTCGATCGCAGGGAGCACGAGCCCTGCCGCATCGCTGATCCCACCGAGCTGCGCGTCACCGGCGAACACGCGCCGTACACCGAGTCTCTGCAGCGACGGCCGGAGCGACGCTTCCGAACGCAGCTCGAAACGCAGCATCGCGATGTCGACCTTGCGGATCTCGCGATGCGTCAACCACGACGCCAAGGCCGAGGCGTCGAGTCGCCCCTCCAGCCGGGCGAGGCCCGAGGCCGATCGAGGCACCAGGACGACCATCGCCAACTCGTCGCCCTTGTAGGGCAACTCGACCAGCGTGAAGCCGTCGTCGTCGGGGTAGGTCGGCGGCCGCTTGGCCACGTCGGCTGGCACGAGCTCGGGAGTCGGAAACGCCTCGCCGGCTCCGGTGAAGGCGGCGTAGCCCACCTTCAAGGGTGCGGCGTAGTGCATGAGTCGTGCCCCGACCCGTTCCCCGTTCGCGAGCACGAAGTCCTCATCCTGCGTGTGGCGCAAGCTGAACGGAGTGCGCCACTGTCCGCGGAAGTAGACCGCACTGGCCATGACCAACGCGGTGCCTGCGCCGAGGCGATCCGGCGCGACCATGTTCCGGATCTGGCCCCCGGTGTGCTGCGCGAACCACGCGTTGATCCGCTCCGCTGCGGCCGCGGAGTCCTTCGCCAGGTCGAGGGTCGTGGCGGTTCCCGGGCCATGGTACTGCGCGAGCACGGACACGAACGCGGTCCGAAGCGGGAACGCACGGTCGGCCCACACCGAGTTGGCAACGCACAGCTCGTAGCGGTCGAGGCGCGGCAGCAAGGCGTTGATCTGGTACGCGAGTGCATCGCCGCGCTCGGCGGCCGCTTCGGCCTTGGCCACGTCCCGCTCGGACTCGTGGAACTTCTCGAACTCCCGGCGAGCGGCTTCGAGTTGTTCGCGCAGCTCCAGCACCTGCTGCGCCAGTGCCGGGTCGGAGTTGCCGCCGCCTTCGGCGAAGCGCGCGGTCAGCGTGCGGAATGCGGCATGCAGCTCCGCGAGCGGCGTCGACGCGGGGAGATGCAGCGCCGCGCGCAGTTCGGCCGCGGTCTCGTCGCGGGCGCCTTCGGCCAGCATCGCCAGGGCCGATGCGATCGCAAACGGCGACACGAACACGCTCTTGCCCGCACGTTCCTGGTCGAGCGCCCGGAAGAGGGCGATGCCGAGTTCGTTCGTCGCGCGCACCGCGGGCGACACGTCGACGACCGCCGCGGGAGGAGGCGGCGCTGGCTCCTGCGGCGATGCGAATGCGAAGGCGACGACCAACAGTGGGAGCGACAACATCGGCGTGGTTCCGACGGCACGGTATCCGCCGAAGAATCCGGCGAGTGCGCCGATCCCGCCCCCGCGGTGGAAAGGCCGACGCCCCGCCGGGAGGTGACCGGCGAGGCGTCGGGGATCAGGGAGAGGTCGGGCGGGCGATTCGTCCGGCGGGCGACAGCGGAGAACGGCCGTCGTCGCGGTCCGGACTCGGGACCGCAGGTCTCAGACGGCTTGGTAGCGCCGCTTGGCGGCCTCGTCGACGGCGGCGCGCTGCTCCGGGGCGAACAGGCGCACCTTGCCGCCGCAGTCGACGCAGTAGCGGCAGGTTCGCCGCACCGCCGATGCGATGGTCGCTTGACAGTACAAGCGTGGCGCACTGGCGCCGAGCCGCCGGCGACGGCCGGGGCGACGGAGAACGCAGGTGATCAGGTCCCGCGCGGCGGCTCGAGGCGCCGCGCCGCGCGCAGCAGGTCGCGCGTCGACGCGATGTGCTCGCTGCGTCCGGGCGATTCGATCTTCGCGGCGGGCTGGCTGCGCAAACGCACCTTGACGCCGACACCCTCGCGCGGCGGCAGCGGGCCGTAGTCGGCGACGGCTTCGGGCATCGCGTCGAGCAACCGCGCGACGTGCTCGCGCAACGCACCGGTGCCATGGCCGTGGATCACCAGCACGGTGAGCGTGCCCCGCGCCCGCGCCGCGGCGAAGAACGCGAGCAGCGCCGCCTCGGCTTCGGCCCTGGTGCGGCCGTGCAGGTCGAGGCGACCGGTGCGCAGCGCGTCGTCGAGCGATTCGGCCATCCCAGGACGATAGCTCCCGCCGTCAGACCACGGCCAGCTCCCAGATCTCCACCTTCTCGCGCGTCCGCCGCCGCAGCGGCTTCACCCGGCGCGTGAGCTTCTCCACCAGCCGGAACCGTCCGCGATCGAGCTCGGTCTGGATCGGATGCGGCACGTCGGGCTGCGAGAGCTCGATGATGTTCGACCACACGAACACGATGCGGCCGCCGGGAGCCAGGCGCTGCAGGGCCTGCGCGTAGAAGCGTTCGAAAAAGCCGTCCTGGAAGTACATCGCCAGGTCCAGCGTGCGGCCCACCTCACCCTTCATCCACGGCGGGTTGGACACGACGAGGTCGAGCGGACCACGATCCGTGCCCAGCAGGTCCGCGTGCTCGAGTTCGACCGGGAGCGCAGTCGGGAGCCGGCGCAGCTGCCGCGCCACGCTCTCGATCGCGTTCGGGTTGATGTCCGTGGCGAGCACGTGTTTGAAGCCAGCCTTGGCCAGCTGGAGCGTCAACACACCGGAGCCGGTGCCCACGTCGATCGCCCGGTCGCGCGCACCCCGGTACTTCGCGAGCCACGTGCCGAAGAGCTCCAGGTGCTCCATCCGGGCCGGAATGTACGTGCCGTAGAACGGGTGCACGCGATGGCCCAGCACGGGGAAGTACACACCTTGCTCGTACCATTCCCACGCGCTGCTCAGGACCTTCGCGTCCTCGACGGGCAGCGCGAAGTCGGCGTGGTCCGGGTAGAGCTCGGCCAGGAAACCCGGTCGCGGGGCGTCGGCTAAGGCCACCTTGCGGGCGACGACCGGCGCGAGCAGGTTCTTGCTCGCGGCCTGGAACGCTTCACGGAAGGCGCGTTTCTCGACGTAGCCCCCTGCCTCGCCCGGGTCGTGCAGCTGCACGCGCAGCTCGGCGAGGATGTCGAGTCCGGTCCCGAAGCGATCGGTCACGAGCAGCGAACGGCCCGCACGCAGCCACGCTGCGGCCTGCGCGCTCGGCACGTTCCGGTCGACGGGTTCTGCGCGATGGCGAAGGACGGGCTCGGGGCGGTGCAAGGCGGCGGGCATCGGGGCGGATCGGGCAGTCGAGGGGAAGATGCGGTGTGACGGCGTCGCTGTGATACCTCGCGCATCCGTTGCCAGCACGCAGAGACACGCATGGGAAGCGGGGAACCGCTGCGGTCCGGGCCGGGGTGCAGTTCCGCCGGCAGCACACGGCCGAGGTGCGAGCGGTTCGGAACCACGATCCTGACCTTCCCCATGCGCCGATCGGCAACGGCCCGCTGCGCTGCCTCGCGCTGGCGCACGACGGCGCCGTGCGCCAGCGCTTCACCGGCGAGGGTGCGGCGCCAACCATCCTGCTCGACCGCCACCACGCCGCCGCTCGTGTCGGCGGCGCCGTCGTGGCACGATGACCTCATGGACGACCTGGCCAAGAAGATCGCGGACCTGCTGCTGGCCGGGCACAAGATCGAAGCGATCAAGCTGCTTCGCGAGGCCACGGGCATGGGGCTCGCCGAAGCCCGCGACGCCATCGAGGCGGCGGAACGAGGCACGCCGCTTCCGCCGAACTCGGCGCTCGCGCGCCAGACGGCGCCGGCGCCAGTTCTTCCCGGTGGCCTGCCGGCCGACGTGCGGGCCACGGCGGCCGCCGGGAATCGCATCGGAGCGATCAAGTTGCTGCGCGAGCACACGGGTCTCGGCCTGAAGGAGGCGAAGGACCTGCTCGACCGCGAACTGCCGGTGGCCGGTGCCGGCAAGCGTGGGTGCCTGCTGCCGCTGCTGTTCGGCGGCCTGCTCGGAATCGGCGCGCTGGCAGTCCGCGGCGGTTGAGTCGCCGCCGCGAGCAATGACGGATGGCGCTCAGTTCGCGCCCGCCCCACGCACCGTCGATGCCCTCGCGCCCGACGATCACTTCCCTCCGCCCGCTTCGCCGGCGACTGCAAGTTCTGCGTGGACCGAGCCGACATTCTCGCCACTGGGCACGTCGGCGCGGCATGCACCTTCTAACGGACGGCCATCACGATGGCATTGCTCGCTTGGAAGCCGTGAATCGGATCGTAGGACCAGCCTTGCCAAGCAATGCGGACGCCGCGCAGCTGCGGTGTGGCCGGAACCGGGAACGTGGCGGCGACCGTTCCGGTGCCGCTGCCGAGCCCGACGCCGCTGCCCGCATCGACGAATACCCACTCGGCGAACGGCGCCACCGTGGCGCCGGCAGCCGCGAACCCTGCGAACAAGCCGCCGATCCCGTTCGCCGGCACCAGCAAGCTGGCATGCGCAGCGCCACCGACCGAGGGTGGCACCCAATCGACGACGGGCATCGCGCGCGCGGTGAGCTGGATGCCCAACGTGGTCGCGGCTCCATTGCTCGACAGCTGCACTGCCGGGTCCACGACCACGATGCCGGCGCCCCCGATCGCCGGCCCCGTGAGGGTCGGCGATTGGTTGGTGACGAGCGAGGTCGCGCCGCGCAGCCACGCCCTGCACGTGCCCGTCCACAGGGCCAGTGCGGCCGTGGCGGGCGCGGTGCCCGAACCGGACACGGTGCAATCCGACAGTTCGCAGTCACTGCCGTTGAGCAGGATGCCCGGATTGACGACGCCGGGAGCCTCGCACACCGTGCGGCTCACACGGATGCGGCTCTGGTTCGCGGTGATCGGCGCGCTCGACATCGGACGGAACACCGAGTCGACGATCCACATCTGTGCACAATCGGTCGCGACCAGGTAGCCACCGCCGGGCGCGTTGGGATGCGGCACCGCTTCGCACGACTGCAAGACCACCGGCCCTTGGTTCGCGAAGCAGCCGATTGCCGAGGCGACCGACGTGCCGCGCACGGACAACCCGGACAGCGTCACCCCCTGGGACGGCCCCAGGTTGCTCACCAGGACGATCGTCGTCGAACCGGGACCGGAGATGACCACTCCAGGACGGGCGAGCAAGGTGAGTCCCTTGGCGGCGATGGTGAATCCACCATAGGTGCCTGGGAACACGTCGAGCACCGCCCCATCCGGCACGGCAGCGACGGCAGCGGCAATGCTCGTGAAGGCGGTCCCGGGCCCGTTCTGGCCATCGACGATGAACGTCTGCGCGGCCAGGGTGCCAGAGCAGACCCATACGAGCCATGGAGGACGAAGCATGGTGCGGATACGAATCGACGGGGTGGTGAGCGGGTTCCGCGTGGCGCGAGGCTCAACGAATGACGCCTTCTCCTGCATTGCTGACCACGGCGCCGAGCGCGTTCCAGCCGGCATCGAGCACGAAGGCCTGCGCGTAGAAGTCCTGGCCGACGAGGCCAGCCGCCGCCGGAATCGGCAATGCCCAAGTGGCGGTGTTGCCCGTGCGGGTGAGCACGAGCGAGACCTCCGGTGCGATCCACGCGCGGCAGCCAGGCATGCCGATCGCTGCCAGATCGAAGGGCAACGGCACGGTTCCCCAGAGCGTCTTCGAGAACCCGAGCATGCCGAAGGTCGGCGCCATCGGTGGCAGCGGCAGCCCCTGCACGAGCATCTGGAAGGTGCCGCCGAGCACCGGCAGCGAGCCCGCCGCGGTGGTCAGTACTGGCGTGCCGAAGCTGCCGCCGCAACCGCTGCCGAAGGCGCTCCACGTCGCCGTCGTCGGACGAATGCGGCGCACGCTGCCCACCGTGCTGGCAACGCGTTCGCAGTAGTAGAGAGCCCCGTCCTGACCGAACTTCGCATCGACGATCCAGTAGAGGCCCTCGCCCCACAGCTCGTCCGAGAACTGGCCGGGAACGGGTGGTGCAATCACCCAACCGCTGCCCTGGTTGCGCAGGCGCCAAATGCGCCCGGAGAAGTGGTCGGTGTAGAAGTAGTCGCCGTCGTAGCCTGCTCCAAAGCGCCACGGCGCGTTCGTCGGCACGCGGCAGACGCCGAGCGAGATCAACGCCAGGAACTGCGCCCCGACCGTGTGCTCCGCGATCGGCGCCAGCGACGTCGGGGCCGTTCCACTGCACGAAGTGAACGGAACGCTGCCCTCGAACCACGGCCAGCCAAGGTTGGCTCCGGCGCTGGCGATGCGGTCGATCTCGTCGCGCTGCTGGTTGCCGACGTCGGCGACGAACACCGCACCGTTGGCGGCATCGATGTGGAAGCGGAACGGATTGCGCAAGCCGGTCGCCCACACCAGCGGCGCCATGTCCCCAGGGCCTGCGAAGGGATTGCCCGGCGGCACCAGTTGCGCCCGCAACGCCGGGCCAACGCCCGTGGCGGGCAGTGTGTCGACGCGCAGTCGCAGCAACTTGCCCTTGCCAGCCGTCACATCCTGGGCCGCGCACGCGTCTGCATCGTCACCGAGCGAGGCATACAACATGCCGTCAGGACCGAACCGCAGACAGCCCGCTTCGTGCAGTGGCGTGGCATCCGGCAGCCCCTGCAACACCACGAAGGCCTGGCCCAACTGCAGGTTGGTGCTCGCCGCATTCGTCAAATCTCCCGTCACCGGGAATCGCGTGATGCGCAGGTCGGCTGCCGCCATGTTGGTGTGGTAGCAGTAGACGAACGGCCGCATCGGCCACTGCGGATCGACCGCCACGCCGAGCAGACCTTGGCTGTACGAGACGCGCAGGCCGGGCACCGTGCCGAGCGTGGCCACCGCATTGCCACTGGCGGTGGCGAGCACCTTCACCGCCCCGGTGTCCTGTTCGACGAACAGCACACGGCCATCGGGCAGGAAGTCGAGGCTGGTCGGCCCCACCTGGCCCACAGCCAGCGTCTCCACCACGAAGCCCGCCGGCAGGATCTGCGCCTTCGTGTCGAAGGCGACGAGGGTGGCGACGAGCACGAGGTTTCGCATCGAACGGGCAGCCTAACACCGATTCGCGCCGCGCCAGCAGGCGGCGAGGATGCGGAGGACGGCGTCGTGCATGCGCGGCGCGACACGGTAGCCGACGAACGCGGAGGCGGGTGCAGCGGCACGGCACTGCTTGCGTATCCTGCGGCCCACGTGACTGCGTCCCCACCGCCGCCCCGCCCGCTGTCCCTGCCGCGCCGCATCGTGCGTGGCGCCTTTGCCGTACTCGCGGCATTGTGGATGGTCGTCGAAGAGTGGCTGTGGGACGGCCTCGTCCGGCTCACGAAGTGGATCGCGAAGCTGCCGGTGTTCCGCGCCATCGAAGCGCGCATCCGGGGCTGCGGCCCGAAGACCGCGATGGCGCTGTTCGCGGTGCCGTGGCTCCTGCTGTTGCCGGCCAAGGTGCTCGGCCTCTGGCTGATGGGCACCGGCCACTTCGCGACCGGTGTGTTCGTGTTCGTGGTCGCCAAGCTGCTCGGCACCGCGATGCTCGCGCGCTTGTTCACGCTCACGCGACCCGCCCTGCTGCAGATCGGCTGGTTCCGCCGCCTCTACGGCTGGTTCACCGGCCTGCGCGATCGTCTCTACGCCTACGTGAAGTCGCTGCGTGCGTACCAGGCGACGCGGCGCTGGCTGTCGGCGGCGCGCACGTGGCTGCGCGCACTGTGGCCGACGCGGCGGCGCGCACCGAAGGGCTCCTGATCCCGCTCGTGGTGGATCACCTGCGGCGCAGGACAGCTCCAAGACCTGCGCCATCCGGGCGGCCCCCATCGCAGGCGCCGCGACGCATTCCGTGCGGCGGCCGCGCTGCGCGACGCGCGGTCAGAAGCTGCCGATCAGAACCGACAGTGCGTTGGTGGCGGTGACCGCACCGCCCGGCCCGAGATCGAACGGCACCATCTGCTGGTGGAACGAGATGCCAGCCAGGGTGGGCGTGTTCGGGATCACGATCGTCGAGGCCGCGGCGCCAACGATGGTCAGGATCGGCTCGATGTGGTCCGCCGTGACGCCGAGCGTGCAACCCGCCTGGCCCTGCGGCAGCACCGAGGACAACGGCAGTGCCTGCGTGCCCCACCCGGTCACCGCCGCCACCAACGCCACCGACGGCAAACCGGTGCCGAGGCACACGAACGTCGTGCCGAGCCATGGCAAGCCGGTGGCGACCAGGGTGTTGGCGCCCCCGGAACTCGCGCAGCCCGCGACGCCGTTCCCCACCACCGGTGCGCAGGTCGGCGACAATCGTGCGAAGTAGGCGGACGCCACGCCCCCCACCTCGTGGAACACTCCCGCCACGGCGACGTCCCCGTTGGCGAGCGCGGCCAACGCGTGCACCGTGTCGTCGACACCGGCCCCGACGTCCGACCATTGGCTGCCGTTCCAGCGCGCGAAGTGGCGCACCTGCGTAGCGCCGGCGTTCTGGAACGAGCCGCCCGCCAGCACGACACCGTTCGGCAGCGACACCAGCGCGAGCACGTCCCCGTCGAGACCGGTGCCCAGCGGCGACCACGCCGAGCCGTTCCAGCGCGCAACGTGTTCGGCCGGCTGGCCGTCGGCGAACGTGAACTCGCCGCCGGCGAGCAGGTCGCCGTTCGGCAACGCCGCCAGCGCCCACACCGCCGGCGCCGAGCCCACGCGTTGCAGACCACCGCCCAGCGGCGACCACGAGACGCCGTCCCAACGTGCGATCGAGTAGGCCGACATCGTGCCCGACGCGAAGAACGGACCCGCGGCGATCAGGTCGCCGTTCGGCAGCACCACCAGCGCCGTGACCGGCCCCCCGAGTCCGGCTCCGAGCGGGAACCACGCACTTCCGTCCCACCGGGCGATGTAGCCCACCGGCACGCCTCCGGCGACGGTGAACTGGCCACCGACCACGAGGTCACCGTTCAGCAGGGTGACGATGGCGTGCGGCCAGCTGTTCAACCCGCTGCCGAGCGGCGCCCACGACGCGCCGTTCCAGCGCGCGATCCTGGCGGCGGGCACTCCCCCGGCGCTGGTGAAGTAGCCGCCCGCCACGACATCGCCATTGGTCAGGGCCGCCACTGCCAGGGGCTGGTCGGACAACCCGGTCCCGAGTGCCGACCACACCGACCCGTTCCAGCGCGCGATGCCTCCCACGAACACTCCATCGATGCGCCGCAGGAAGCCGCCAGCGACCAGATCGCCGTTCGGCATCGGCGCAAGCGCACGGAAGCCGGCATCGAAGCCGGGCAGCAGCGGCGACCACTGCGTGCCGTTCCAACGCCCGCAGTGGTGCGAGACCGGGCCATCCTGGATGGCCCCCCCGGCGACCAGATCGCCATTCGGCAAGTTCGCGAACGCGGCCACGTACGAGTAGGAGCCACTGCTGCCGGGCCCCATCGCCGCCCAACTCGTGCCGTTCCACCGCGCGACGTATCCGTTGGCCGGGCTGCTGCCGAGGTTGCTACCGCCAGCCACGAGGTTGCCGTTCGCCAGCTCGCCGAGCGCAAGGACCGTGTTCGCCACGCCTGCACCGAGGGCGGACCAGGCGCCACCACTCCAGCGCGCCACACGCGACGCCGGCAGGCCGCCCGCGGCGGTGAACGCGCCACCGGCGATCAGGTCACCGTTCGGCAGCAGATGCAGCGCATGCACGGCGGCGTTGGCACCACTGCCGAGCGCCGACCACCCGGTGCCGCTCCAGACCGCAACGTTGTCGGCCGGCAAGCCACCGGCAAATGCGAAGGTCCCGCCCGCGACCAGATGGCCGTTCGGCAACACCGCCAGCGCGCGCACCACTCCGCTCGGCATGCCCGCACCGAGAGCGGACCAGCTGACCCCGTCCCAACGTGCGATCCCGTTCGCCTGCACTCCGCCCGCCGTGAGGAAGCTGCCGCCGGCGACCAGGTCGCCGTTCGGCAACACCGCCAGCGAACGGACGAAGCCGTCGACGCCGGCACCGAGCGGCGCCCAGGTGGTGCCGTCGAACTCGGCGACGTGGTTCGCCGCGATGCCACCCGCCTGGCTGAAGTACCCGGCAGCCACGAGGTGCCCGTTCGGCAGCACGGCGAGCGCGTAGACCGAAGTGATCAGCGTGTTCGGAAAGTCGGCCGCCAGCGGCGAACAGGTGCCGGTCGTCGGATCGTAGAACGCGATGCGGTTCGCCACGGCGGTGCCGGCGATGTGGAAGTTGCCGGCGAGCACGATTCCCTGCGGACCCGGGCCAGGGCCGTCCGGATCCCACGGAGTCATCGCGGCGATGTCGATGTCGGTGCCGGGCAGGCCACCACCGGGCAGCCATTGCGTGGTGCACTGGGCCGCGGCGGCGGCCGCTGCGAAGACGAATGCCAACGACCCGGCGCACCGGGACAACACCCGCAACGGCGTGGAGGATGGAAGCATGGGGAATACCCGCCGAGGGGATCGGAACCAGGCCACCGCCCCGACCACCCCGCGGAAGGGTGCGGACGATCCTGGCCCGCTTCGCGCAGGTCAACACCCCCGCCGAGCGCCAGACACGGGCGGCGGAAAGGACGACGCCCCGCCGGGAGGTGACCGGCGAGGCGTCGGGGATCAGGGAGCAGTCGGGCGGGCGATTCGTCCGGCGGGCGACAGCGGAGAACGGCCGTCGTCGCGGTCCGGACTCGGGACGTCCGGGCTCAGACGGCCTGGTAGCGGTGCCGCTTGGCGGCTTCGTCGACGGCGGCGCGCTGCTCCGGGGCGAACAGGCGCACCTTGCCGCCGCAGTCGACGCAGTAGCTGTGGTCGACACTGGCGATGTAGCGCACCTGCGCGTTGCAGGCGCCACACCACTTGGTCTCGCGGTAGAAGCTGGCGGTCGTCGTCGTCGTGCTGCCGTGGGCGAAGGCGTGCATGGTGACGAAGAGGAGCACCGCTCTTGCCAACCGTTCGGGCCGAGGCGGCAGGATCGCCGCGCCGCCGGTGCCAAGGTCGATTGCGGTACAGGCCGGGCGGCGCTGGCACCGGGCAGCAGCGGCGGCCGCCGTCGCGCCGTCGCGACCTGCACCCAGCATCGCCGCCGAGTCGTGGGCACCTGCCGCCGGCGGCAGGGCACGTTCCTCGACGAGTCGCAACCGCGCGACGGGTCGCATCCCGGCGACCGCCACACGCCGCGCCCGGCCGCGCGAACCATGAGCCGGAAGCCGCGCGTCGGCGAGTGCCTCGTACCGGAAGTGGCCTCGTGTTCTCGCGAGGTCATCGTCGTTCCTGGCAAGCAGCGATCCCGGGGCCATATCCGGGAGATCTGGCGAGGAGTCGCGACACCGCCAGCGGCGGCGAGGGCCCGCGAAACGCAAGGTGAGTTCCGGGACTCGGCACTAGCATCGCCGGCTTGCGCGAACCTCTGCCGACCTTCCGGTTCCATCCCGACCCCGTGCAAAGCGGGGCCGTCGAACCGTCGCCAGAGCCCTGCGGCTGCTGCGGCAAGGCCCGTGGCCACGTCTACACCGGCCCGTGCTACGTCGAAGACGACTTCGACGCCGTGCTGTGTCCATGGTGCATCGCCGACGGCAGCGCGTTCCGCCGCTTCGGCGTCACGTTTGCGGACATCGAGCCGCAGCCCGACTTCGACCCGCGCATCGCCGCGGAACTCGAGGAGCGCACGCCGGGCATCACGACGTGGAACCCGATCGACTGGCCCGCGTGCTGCAAGACGCCGATGGCCTACCTCGAACCTGCCGGCCACGCCGAACTCACGGCGCGCCATGCCGAACTCACGGCCGCGCTACCGGCGTGGGGCGCCACCGAACTCGACATGACACCCGACGAGGCCACACAACTGTGCCAGCGGTTGCAGCGCGACCACGCGCCGACGGCGCACGTGTTCCGCTGCCTGGTCTGCCGCCGCCCGCGCGCGGTGTTCGACTTCGACTGAACGCCATGACGATCCTGCTCGCCGTCGTCGCCGTCGCCGCGGCCATCGCCGCCGTTTCGAGCGGAGCCCTGGGACTCGGGATCGGCCGCAGCGATCCGGCCGGCAATGGGCTGGCGATCGCTTGGGTGACCATCGCGACCCTCGGCACCGCGCTGCTCGTGCTCGCGACCCTGGTGCTCGCCGCATGCACGGCAAGCACGGCACCAGGTGCTTTGCCGATCTCGCTCGGCTGCATGGGCTGCGCCATCGCCCTGCCCATCGCGATGCTTCGCGCCCAGGCGAGACCTCGCCTGGGCCACGGCATGGTCGCGGTGCTCGCCGGTCTCGGCACGGCCGCGTGGCTCGGCCTGCTGCTGCACGCCGTTGGGCGCAGCCTCGAGTGGCCGCTGTCGAGTGGACTCGCCGGCGTCGCCCCCTGCCTGCTCGCGGCCACGGCGATCGCGACGGCAATCGCGGCGGCGCGCCGACCCGGCCGTCCGGCATCCGGCGCCGCATGGTCCGTCGTCACCTTTCCAGCACTGGTGCTGCGCGACGGCGAAGCCGTGCACGTGGTGCGCGATCGGGACGCGCTGGCCGCGCTCGACCAGGCCATGTTCACGCGCGCGCCCGTCGCCACCACGATCGACGCGAACGGCACGGCGTGGAGGCTGGGCCCGGCCGCGCAGTTCGCCGAGTGGACGGCGACGCGCACCGCCGACACGTTGCCGTTCGCCAGCGTGCGCGACCGTGTGCTGGCCCTGCCCGCCCTGCACGCCGACGCGGCCCGCGATGCCGAACTGCGCCGGCTCGTCGCCATGCAGACGAGCGTGACGGCGTTGACGTTCGTGTTGCCGCACTGAGGGCGCACGCTGGCGCCCTTCGCCGGCGAGTGTTGCCACGCAACCGGAACGGCTGTCCCCAAGAGCCCGTACAGGATGCCGTCGAATTCGCCGCCCGCGACCGGGAGGAGTGCGCCAGACGCACTACACGGCCATCGCCGCCAGGTTGCGCGACACAGATGCCTGCAGCAGTTGCGCAGGACGGAGGCGATCTTCCCTGCTGCGGTCGAGGCCAGAACATCCCCGTGCAGGCATCGCGGGGCGAAGTCCTCGCCAACGGCGGGAAATCTCCCGGTCGCTCGGCA
>JAEUHV010000372.1 GCA_016794485.1 Planctomycetota bacterium | reverse complement strand
AGCCGTGGGGCGGTGCTTTGCACCAGATTGGCCAAGGAACGGCGACATGGTTGCGGGGATGGGGGGGCGCTGACTACCTTTCGCGCCTGCTCCGCGCAGTGCGGAGCCGAGCCACGACCACCGCAAGGAGACTGTTTCCATCGATGTTCCTGAGGATTCATGACCGGCAGGCCTGACCAGCGTCGTCCCGCGATGTCGCAAGACCGTGGGCCCCGCATCAACCATCACATCCGCATCCGCCAGGTCCGCGTCATCGACGAGGACAACAAGCAGCTCGGCATCATGGAGACTGCCGACGCGCTCGCCCTGGCGCTGCACAAGCAGCTCGACCTCGTCGAGATCGCCCCGAACCAGCGGCCGCCCGTGTGCCGCATCATGGACTTCGGGAAGTACAAGTACGAGGAGAAGAAGAAGGAGCAGGCCAGCCGCAGGAAGCAGCACCAGGTCCAGATCAAGGAACTGCGCGTGCGTCCCGGCACCGGCGAACACGACCTGCAGGTCAAGATCCGGCAGGCACGGCAGTTCTTCGCCGACGGCGACAAGGTGCTGGTGTGTTGCCTGTTCCGTGGCCGCCAGATCGCGCACAAGGACGTCGGTGAACAGGTCATCCAGGAAGTGGTGAAGGAACTCGCCGACATCGCCAAGGTCGAGGCCGGCATCCGCGTCGAGGGCAAGCGCATGGTGCTGCTGCTCGGCAAGAAGTAGGCGTCTCCCACCGCGCGCCATGCCCATCGCCCTGCGCATGCCGTTGCTGGTGGCGGTGGCTCTGCTGCTGGGCATCGCCATGTGGGGTGGCGAACCCGCGGCGGCCCACACCGGCGTCGCCGCCGGTGGGCCGCCCACCGGTGCGTCCAAGGACCTGCTGCCGGACGGCGGTGAGCGCGACCTGGTGCGCGCCTTGCTGATGCTCCTGCCCGAACCGGTGCGCGCCGATGCCCTGGTTGCCGAGACGGTGACCCAGGCGGTGTTCGTCGGCCGCGCCGTGCATCCCGAAGCGATCACCCAAGGCCGCGGCGTGTTCGTGCGCGACCTCGCCGCCGGCCAGCGGGCACTCGTGCAGCGGTTGTTCGCGCATGCATTCGCCCTGGCCGCGGCGACCGCGCCGGAACCCGTCGGGGCCGTGCCGCTCCTGCCCGACGATGCCGCATTCGCCATCGCCGGGGATGCTGCCCGTGGCCGCGACCTCTATGTGCGCTGGCACCTGCCGGCGGCCGTCTGCGAATGGGTTGGTTTCGCCGCCGGCGACGTGCACGCGCGTTGGCGGGAGTTCGGCGTCGGCAGCCAGGAGTGGCTCGGCGCGGCGCTCGCTCGCCGATTGGCGCGCTGACCGATCAGTCCATCCAGCGGCGAGCGAACGCCAAGGCGGCTGCGCACGCCGTGGCGAAGTGGCCGGCGGCGGTGCAGCCACTGGCGCGCCGCGGCACCAGGGAATGGTCGCCATCGGGAAACCACTGCAGCACCACGTTTGGCGACAGGTCGTAGGTCGCGACTTCGGCGCGCGTGCCGAACTCGTCGCGTTCCCCCTGCAGGACCAGGGTCGGTGTGCGCATCGCGGCGAGATGCGCGGTGCGCAGCTTGTCGGGCTCGTCGGGCGGATGGAACGGGTAGCCGAACACCACACACGCCCGTGCACCGAGTTCGTCGGCCAGCATGGTCGCGACCCGGCCGCCCATCGACTTGCCCATCAGCACGAGCGGTCCACGCGCGTGGTCGTGGACGACCTGGCGCAGCGTCGCCTGCAGCACCGGCATGCGGTCCGGGACCCTTCGGCCCGCGGTGCGGTACGGGAAGTCGAACCGCACGACCGGCAAGCCGGCCGTGGCGAGATGCGCGGCGATTCCGGCGTGGAACGAATGCCCCTTGCCCGCCCCGGCCCCGTGGGCCTGCACCACCGTGCGGCGGGCCGGATCCGGTGCCGGACCGTCGTGCAGCGTCGCGATCACAGCACCACGAGCCGGCCGTTCGCGTCGACCGGGCCGACCACGATCAACGTCTCCGGCCAGAACGTGACGCGCGACTTCAGCACCAGCGAATCGGGGAACATGCGCCGCAACTGGCGGGCGGTCAGCAACTGCACGTCGGAGTAGTCGTTGCCGCAGCGGTAGCGCCGCTGGATGTGGTCGTAGCCGCACAGGCGCGCGGCGCGGTGCATCCAGCGCGGCGGCAGCCAGGAAATGAACGGCATGCGCACGTGGAACTCGAACGGATACCAGCGATTCGGCGTGGTCAGGAACCACCGCTTGCCGACTCGGCGGACTTCGTCGGCCATGCGCTGCTGGGCCGCGAGGTCGCCGACGTGTTCGATCACCGCATTGCTGTAGACGATGTCGAACTCGCGATCGCGGAACGGCATCTGCCGCGCGTCGCACAGCACCGTGTGCACGCCCGGACACGCGGCGCGGATCGCCGCGAGGTGTTCGGGCACGATGTTCGCCGCGGTGATCCGGCGTGGGTCGGGATAACGCTCGAGCACTTGCCGGCTGTGCGGGTCGACCTGGCTGCCGATGTCCAGGATGCGTTCGTCGCCGCGCAGCGGCAGCCACTGCTGCAGCAGGTCCATCTTGATGCGGCGCGACCGCTGCGACAGGCGATTGAAGATGCGGGTGATCACGACGTCCGCCGTTGCCGCACGAGGAACGTGAACGTGCCCTTGGCGACCAGCCGATCGCCCTGGTGCACCGTGCTCTCGCACACCGACAGCGTGCGACCGCGCCGCAGCGGCACTGCTTCGGCGAGCAGGGGGCCGCCGTCGAGCGTGGCCCCACCGAGGAAGTGCATGCTGCAGCCGGATCCGGTCATCGTGTGGTCGGTGGCGAGGTCGGGCCACAGCAGCCACACCGCGGTCGTGTCCGCCAGTGCCGTGAGGATGCCGCCCTGCACCACCCCGGCTTCCTGGAGGAACTCGGCACGCACCGGCATCTCGACGCGCGCCAGGTCGGGGGACCGCTGCAACAAGCGCAAGCCGAGCCAGCGGTTGCTCGGTGTGGTGGCGAACGTCGACGAGGCATCCACGCGGGCGCGGACGCTAACAAGACCGCGGGCTCGGCGTCCAGCGCACCGCGATGACGTTCCTGCTGCGCGACCGCCGTGACACGCCGAGCCTGTTGCGGGCGACCGCCGCCGCGGTCGCGTTGGCCTGGCTCCAACATCCGGTGGTGGTTGCGGTCTCGACGTGGTGGATCGGCAACACGGTCGCCCACCATGCCGTGCATCGCCGTCTGTTCCGCGGCCGTGGGGCCGAGGCCGCGTTCGCGGTCGTGTTGACGTTGCTGCTCGGGGTGCCGCAGGAGCTGTGGCGGGTCGTGCACCTGGCCCACCATGCCGAACGGCCCGTGCCATGGCGTCGGTGCCGACCCGTGCCGTTGCTGATCCAGGCCATGGCACTCGGCGGACTGCACGTGGCGCTGGCCGTCGGCTGTCTGCCCTTGGGTTGGAGTTCGTATGCGGCCGGGCTGGCGGTTGGGCTGCTGCTCTCGTTCCTGCACGGCTGCTACGAACACCGGGGTGGCATCACCGACCAGCCCGACCGGTGG
>JAEUHV010000301.1 GCA_016794485.1 Planctomycetota bacterium | reverse complement strand
GCGCGTTCGGCCGCGGTGCGCCGCATGCCGGTCGTCTTCGCCGCGAGGGTGTCGCCGAGCGCCGTTGCCAGCAGGCGGTAGGCCGTGGCGCGGGCCGACAACCGGTAGTGCCCGTAGCCGGCGAACAGTTCGTCGGCGCCGCTGCCGGCGAGCAGCACCTTGACGTGCTGCGCCGCGGCCCGCGCGACGCACAGGGCCGGGAAGAACGCGGGGTCGGCCACCGGTTCGTCGTTGTAGAACGTCGTGTCGGGCAGGGCCGCGAGGAAGTCGCCCGCGGGCGCGGTCAGTTCCACCTGTTCGATGCCGAGCGCCTTGCTGACGGCGCGCGCGGTCGCGAGTTCGCCGGGATCGGTGTCGGGGAACGCGATCGTGTAGGCGCGCACCTGCGCACTGCCGCGGTGGGCGTAGTGGGCGATCAGGCTGGAGTCGAGCCCGCCCGACAGGCTGATGCCGATCGGCACGTCGGCCATCAGCTGCAGCTTCGTCGCATCGGCGAGCAAGGCGTCGAGCTCGTCGAGGCGGTCCCCGGGCTTCGCCTGCACGTGCGGCGCGAGCCGCCACCAGCGTTCGACGCGCGGTGCCTCGCCCGGCCGCAGCACGAGCCGTTCGCCGGGCAACAGCTTCTGTACGCCGCGGCACAGCGTCTCCTTGCCGGGCACGTAGAACAGCTCGAGGAACGGCACGACCTGGCGTTCGTCGATCGCCGCGTCGACGCGGCCACTGGCGAACAGCGTCTTCAACTCGCTGCCGAACACCACCGCGTCGCCGTTCTGCGCGAAGTACATCGGCTTGATGCCGAGCCGGTCGCGGTAGATGCGGCACGATCGGTCGCGGCCGTCGAGCACGCAGATCGCGAACATGCCGTTGCACAGGTCGACGAAGTCGGGTCCGTAGCACTCGTACAGGTGCGGCAACACGGCGGCGTCGCTGCCCTGCTTCACCTCGATGCCGTGTTCGACGCGCAGCTTCTCGCGCAGTTCGAGGTGGTTGTAGATCTCGCCGTTGAAGAACACGGCGATGCGGCCGTCGCGCGACCGCACCGGCTGGTCGCCGGTGACGAGGTCGACGATCGCCAGACGCCGGAATCCGACCGCGGCGTGGTCGAGCGCCAGCACGTTCTGCGCGTCGGGGCCGCGGTGCGCGATGCTGGCGGCCATTGCCGCCGCGATGGCAGACAGGTCGGCTGCGCTGGCCGAGGGACGTAGCAGGTAGATGCCGGCGAAACCGCACATGGAGGGGTGGGCGACGGAGAGTGCGCGTCGGTCCGATCCTATCGGTGGTCGCCGCCGGAATCTGGAGATTCGAACGCGGCCGCGAGAGCGTCGATGCCGGCGTCGGGATCGATGCGCGCGACTCCCGGCAGGCGGCGCAACCACGTCGATTGCCGGCGGATCAACTGGTGCGTGTTGCGACGGATGCGGTTGCGCAACTCGGTGCGGTCCTTGTAGCGGCCGCGCAGGAAGTCGCGGCACTCGGCGTAGCCGATCGCCGCACCCGAGGTCGGCGAGAACCCGCCGGAACGTTCGATCGCCTCGGTCTCGGCCAGCAGGCCCTGGTCGAGCATCGCTTCGGTGCGCGTCTTCACGCGGTCGTGCAAGTCGTCGCGCAACCGTTCGACCACGACGATGCGGCACGGGCGGGCCCAGCCGTCGCGTTCGAAGTGGTCCTGCTGTTCGCTGATCGGCTTGCCGGTCAGGGCCAGCACTTCGAGGGCCCGCACCAGCCGGCGCAGGTCGTTGCGGTGGATGCGCGCTGCCGCCACCGGGTCGCGCTCGCTCAGCTCCGCGTGCAGGGTGCCCGGTGCCGCGCTTTCGCGCGCTTCGAGTCCGGCGCGCAGCGCATCGTCGCGGCCAGGGCCCTGCAGCATGCCCTTGAAGAACGCCATCAGGTACAGCGGTGTGCCGCCGACGAACAGCACGTGCCGGCCGCGCTGCTGTGCCTCCGCCAGGGCCGCAGCCGCCGCGTCGCACCAGCGCGCCGTGTCGAACGATTCGTGCGGCTCGCACAGGTCGATCAAATGGTGGGGGACGCGGGCCCGCTCGGCCTGGCTCGGTTTCGCCGTGCCGATGTCCATGCGGCGGTAGACCGCCATCGAGTCCATCGACAGGATCTCGCGGCCGGTGCGCGCGGCGAGTTCGAGTGCGAGCGCGGTCTTGCCGGAGGCGGTGGGGCCGGTGACGACCCAGGGCAGGACGGAAGGCGGTACGGCGGGCACGGGCGGCGGGAAGTTAGCGCCTCCGCCCTTCCGCGTCGCCGGGCTTGCCCGTAGCCTCCTCCGCCCCCGCATGATCGCGTTCGTCTCGGACATCCACAGCAACATCGAAGCGCTCACGGTGTGCTTGCAGGAGATCGAGCGACTCGGCTGCAAACGCATCCTCTGCCTGGGGGACGTGATCGGCTACGGCCCGCAGCCGCGCGACGCCCTGGCGACGATCATGGCCCGGGCCGAGTTCTCGCTGCTCGGCAACCACGAACACGGGGCGATGTTCTACGCGTCGGACTTCAACCCGCGCGCCCGCGCCGCGATCGACTGGACCCGCGACCAGTTGAGCCGCCGCGACTGCCCGCGCGAGGAGAACATGAAGTTCTGGAACTACCTCGACGCGATGAAGAAGGAACACCGCGAGGGCGCCATGCTGATGGTGCACGGCTCGCCGCGCGATCCGGTGCGCGAATACCTGGTGCCGCGCGACGCGACCGACCCGCAGAAGATGGCGGAGTGCTTCGCCAAGATGGGGGACGCCAACCTGTGCTTCGTCGGCCACAGCCACGTGCCGGGCGTCTACCTGAAGTCGGGCCAGTTCCTGATGCCGGCCGACATCGGCATGCAGTGGCAGGTGAGCGAGCCGGCGATGATCAACATCGGCTCGGTCGGCCAGCCGCGCGACGGCGACCCGCGCCTGTCGTTCGTCACCTACGACGGCGACGGCCGCTCGGGCACCGTGCGCTTCCACCGTCTCGAGTACGACGTCGCCACCACGATGGCGAAGATCCGCGCGATCCCCGAACTGCCCGACTACCTCGCCGACCGGCTGAGCCAGGGCCGCTGAACCCGAGTCCGTGGCGGCGCTGCCGCCGCGTCGACCCAAGAAGACCCGAACCGACATGCTGACGTTGCTGCGTTCCCTCCTGTGCCTGCTGGTCGCCGG
>JAEUHV010000288.1 GCA_016794485.1 Planctomycetota bacterium | reverse complement strand
CACCGCAGGGACACCGGCGCCCACCCGGACGGAACGTGGTGTGGCCGATCTCGCCGGCGGCATTCGTCGCCCCGGGCAGCGGTCGCCCGTCGACGATCAGGCCGATGCCGATGCCGGTGCCGAAGAACAGGCACAACAGCGGGTCCTTGCCGGCGGCATGGCCGCGCAGGTATTCGCCCCAAGCGCTGGCGCGGCCATCGTTCAACAGCGTGGTCGGCAGGCCGAAGCGATCTTCGACGAACTTCGCCAACGGGAAGCCGTCGAGCGGCAGATTCGGTGCCCGCACGATGGAGCGGCCGTCGCGCGGGATCACGCCTGCCGTGCCGAAGCCACAGGCGACAGGACGGAGTCCCCCGGCGGGAACCGAGGCCAGGATCGTGGCCATCGACCGTTCGAGGGCCTGCAGGAACGGGCCCTGGTCGCGGATCGTCGGCACGTGCTGCACGTGCTGGACCGCGAAGTCCTCGCCGACCAACGCGAACCGGCACTTGGTGCCCCCGAGATCGCCGGCGAGAACGCTGCGCATCATTCCTCCGACAACGCTTCCATCAGTTCGTCGAGCAACTTGATCGACGCGGCCTGCTGGTGCTCCAGCACCGTGATGCGGCGCATCAGCTTCTCGACGACCGGCGGCAACAGGGTTTCGAGCGCCACCGACTTGATCATCTGGAACATCTCGACGCGGTGCGGCGGTGTGTCCTTGTCGAAGTGGAAGGTGTACGCGTTGTGCAGCGCCTGCCCCGTGTGCTCCAGGATCTCGCGGGTGAACTCCTGGTGTTGGTCGGGGCCATGGTGCGTCATCTTGAAGGTCTCGACCTTGAAGCGATGCAGGGCCTCTTTCAGCTTCTTCTTCATGGGAACTCCTCGCCCGACGGGCTGGCTTGGGGATGACGGCAACTGGAAAGGAACAGCCCCTCCCGTAGCCATCGCCCGACCTTTCCGCAACGGGGCGAGCACCCCGTTGCGCCGATTCGTGCGGCGGCATGGGGAATCCGCTGCCGGACGATCCGCACGCCGCACCCCGCTGCAGCCACCGCGGAATCCTCGCCCGGCCGCCCGGGCGGACGGTCAAACGCGGCCGAGCAGCAACGACGTGTTGTGGCCGCCGAAACCGAGCGAATTGCTGATCGCGTAGTCGACTCGCAGATCGCGCGCCACGTTCGGCACGTAGTCGAGGTCGCAGTCCGGGTCGGGCGTCTCGTAGTTGATCGTCGGATGGACCTTGCCGTCGCGGATCGACAACGCACAGGCAGCCAGCTCGATCGCACCGGAGGCGCCCAGCAGGTGGCCGACCATCGACTTGGTCGACGACACCGCCAGCTTCCTGGCATGGCCGCCGAACACCCGCTTGATCGCCGCGGTTTCGATCTTGTCGTTGAGGTGCGTGCTGGTGCCATGCGCGTTCACGTAGTGCACGCGGTCGCCAGCGATGCCACCGTCGCGCAGCGCCTGCATCATGGCCCGGCTCGGCCCGTCGGCGTCCTCGTTCGGCGCGGTGATGTGGTGTGCGTCGTCGGTGGAAACGTATCCGAGCAGCTCGCAAAGGCTCGGCGCGCCGAGGCGTGTGGCGTTGTCGTATTCCTCTAGCACGAGGGAGGCGCCGAC
>JAEUHV010000286.1 GCA_016794485.1 Planctomycetota bacterium | reverse complement strand
ACGGCAGCGCCGGCAGCGGCTCGAGTTCCTGCGCTTCCAGCACCAGGCGATGACCGAACTGCGGTTGCAGGACGGCGAGCTCGCCGGACTCGAACAGGAGCACCAGCTGCTGAGCAACCTCGACGTGATGCGGCAACGGCTCGACGAAGCGGTCGGCGTGCTGCAGGACGGCGAGGACGCGGTCGCCGACCAGGTTGCGCGGGCGCTGCGTTCGGTGCAGGAGGCGGCCGCGATCGACCCACGTCTCGAAGGCGCCGCCGAGCAGCTCGGCCAGATCGACGAACTGGTCGCCGACGTGTGCCGCAACCTGCAGTCGGCGGAGGCGCGGCTCGACCTCGACCCGGCCCGCTTGCACGAAGTGCAGGAACGGCTCGACGAGATCCACGCGGCGTTGAAGCGCTTCGGCCCGACCGAGGCCGACCTGCGCCAGAACCTCGCGCGCACCGCCGCCGAACTGGCGTCGGCGGAGGCGCTCGCGGACACCGAGCAGCTGGTTGCGGCCCAGAAGCAGGCCAGCGACGACGCGGTCGCCGCAGGCCGCAAGCTGTTGCGGCTGCGCGCCAAGGCGGCGGCGCCGTTCGCGTCGGCGATCAAGACGGAGCTGCGCGACCTCGGCATGGCGAACACCGAAGTGCGCGTCGCGATGGCCGGCGAGTTCGCTCCGGAGCGGTTGCTCGACGAGGCCACCGCGCACGGGCCGGTGCCGGTCGACATCGAGGTGCGCATCAACCCGGGCGAGCCGTTCCGGTCGATGCGCGACACCGCGTCCGGCGGCGAGCTGGCGCGCATCGTGCTCGCGGTGAAGAAGACGCTGGCCGACCAGGATCGGGTGCCGCTGCTGGTGTTCGACGAGATCGACGCCGAGATCGGCGGGCGGCTCGGCCTCGCGGTCGGCAAGAAGCTGCACGAGGTCGGCCGGCACCATCAGGTCGTGATCGTGACGCACCTGGCGCCGGTCGCCGCGTTCGCGCAGCACCACTTCCTGGTCAACAAGGAAGCGTTCGGCAAGGTCGGCGACCAGCGCACGCGGTCGCACGTGCGGCTGCTGCAGGGCGCCGAGGTCGAGAAGGAACTGGCGGCGATGGCGATGGGGGACGGCACCGACGCGACGGCGCTGCAGCAGGCGGCGCGGCTCAAGGAGCGGGCGCGGCTCAGCGCCTCGGCCGGCTGACCGGCCTCGCGCGTCGTGCGCTCGGCGTCGCATGCCAGGTGTCGGCGAGGCCTGCGTTCGCCGGCACGAGCCCGCGCGGACGGTCATCGCAGGCGCGCCGCCGACTCCGTATAACGCGAGCCTCCCATTGCCCGCTTCCGCGGCTTCGCCATGACGCAACCAGGCCATCATCGTCCCCTCGTCGGTCCCGAGCGCTCCCTGCCCGAAATCACCGTGAAGGCGGTCCTGCTCGGCATCGTCCTGTCGATGCTGATGGCCGCCGCGACCGTCGGCAGCAAGCTGCTGCGCGCGCGCGCCAAGGCCGCGGCCCCGTTCGCCAAGGCGATCGTCGCCGAGCTGAAGGACCTCGGCATGGCGCACACCGA
>JAEUHV010000285.1 GCA_016794485.1 Planctomycetota bacterium | reverse complement strand
GTCGGCGCCTCGGCGCGCACCGCCAGGGCGACAGCCCGCCACTGCGCGACTGGCTGCCGTTCCAAGCCAATGCGGGCGAACACCGCCTGCCGGCGCAGTTCGTCGCTGGCGGCCGGGCCGACCACGGTGGCGAGGATCTGGTCGCCTGTGCGCGCGTCGGTTGCCGGCCACGGATCTGCGCTTTGCCATTCCGCCTGGTTCGGGCCTGCGACGAACGGCGGCGATTCGAGGTTGTGGCCGACGGGGACCCGCAGCAGCGACGACGGCAGGCCTCGGCCCCCGGTCGCGACGAAGGTCGCGCCTTCCACCACCGCGACGTCGGTCACCGGCAACGGTGCCCCCGACAGCCACGGCGATCCATCCCGGTAGATCACGCCGAACGTCCAATCGAGCGCCAGCACGTGGTCGACCTGAGCGTGCATGTCGTAGACCACGGCCATGCCGGTCGGCGAACCAGGACCGATGTCGCGCACCACGGGCAGCGACTCCGGGTAGTCCGTCGGCCACTTGGCACTGCCGATGCGCCAGCCGTAGTCGACGCCGCCCCGCACCGACAACAGCCGCGTCGGCCGGTACCACGGCAGCCCGAGATCCCATTCCATGTCGGCGTCGTAGACGACGATCCCCCCCCGACGCAGCACCGCGATGTCGTACGGATTGCGGAAGCCGCACGTGATCAGTTCCCAGTTCTTGCCATCGGCATCGCACTGGCAGACCCATCCACCCGGCGGCGAGATGCCTTCCCAGTACTTGTGCGGGTCTTCGAGCCGCGGCAGCAAGCGGTCTTCGGCCCAGTTCTGCGGCACGCGGCTCGCGGCCAGCGGCGGCAGCTTCGTGTGGTTGCCGCACACGACGAGCAGGTGCACCTGGTCGGGCGCCACCACCACCGAGTGCGGGCCGTGTTCGCCGCTGCCCTCGAGCTTCTGCAGCAGCTCGCTGCGATCGAGCACGTCGTCGCCGTTCGTGTCGGTGAGGCGGTAGAGCCCGGAGTTGCGTTCGTTGACGACCGCGTAGAGCGCATCGCGCCACCACAACAGGCCGTGCGCACCGGTCAGTTCGACCGGCATGCGCTCGATCGTCGATTCCTCGCCGAGCCGCTTTGCCGGCGTCACGCGGAACAACCCACCACCCTGGGCGCCTGCGTACAGCCTGCCCTTGGGGTCGACCGTGAGCGAGACCAACGAACCGAGCGACCGCGGCACCTCGAACAGTCGCAGCACCGGCTCGGCCGAGTTCGCCCCGAGGAACGTGACCTCGGTCGCCAGCCGCGCGACCTGCGGCGCCAGGGGATCACTGCCGGTTCCGAACGCATCGGCGCCGACGCGACCCGTCCACGGCAACTTCGCGTCGCCCACCGTCCCGAGCACCGTGACCGGTGCGAAGCCCGCCCCGCCGAACTCCGGCAGCATCCAGCCGTCGGGGTCGTCGGCACTGCAAGTCCAGTTCGCGTCGGTGACGACGTCGTGCACGACCCCGTCCCCGGGCCACGCCAGCCGCGCCGCCATCGCCGCGGGACCGCCAGCGTTCCAGCCGTGCACCGCGAGCACGTTGCGACCTGGCCGCAGGAACCTGGCCACCTCGAGCTGCAGCGGCGACTCCCATTCGTCGCCGGCCCCGACCTTCTCGCCGTTGACGTAGACGCGGCAGTGGTTGTCGCACGCCACCACGAGGCGGGCTTCCTTCGGCACCGCCGACAGCGCGAACGCGCGGCGGCAAAACAGTTCCTCCTCCGCTTCCGGGGTCTGGTCCCACACCCAGGCAACCGTGGGCCCCTGCACCATGGCCTTCGCCGCCGCGGCGCGCAGGGCGGTGAGGGCGGTCGGCACGGGGACCTCGCGGCGCATCGCCGCGGCATCGGCCCATGTCTGCAGCACGAGGTCGCGGAACTGCACCGTCATCGGTGCGCCGGCATGCACCTGCAGCGCCAGCAGCCCGCCGCGCGGCGCCGCCGCCCGTTCGTCCGCGACCGCCGTCACGAGCACACCATCGAGTTCGTGCCAGACCAGGTCGCCCGAGGCGACGACGCGGAGGGTGTGCCATTGCGCGAGATCGACCGGCTGCGGCACGACCAGGTCGCCCAGCACACTTCGTCCCGCATCCGTCCATCGCACGAACTGGCCACGCGTGGCGACGATGCCGGCTCCCTGCTCGTCGTAGAGCATCGCGGTGTACTTCGGAGCTCCGTGCAGGTCGCACTGGTAGCCCGCGACCCGAAAGTCGTCACCGGGCATCGCCCGGCTGCGGTACTGCACGCCGCTGTTGTTGTCGCCTTCGAGCCGCACCCGCGCGGTCAACACGAAGTGCTCCGGCTCCGCACCGTCGAGCACCAGGAACGTGTTCGCCTTCAGCTCGACCCCCACGCTCGATCCGACCAGGCTTCCGCCCTCCACCCGCCACACCTTGGGATCGCCGCGCCAGCCAGCGAGCGACGTTCCGTCGAACAGGGCCCGCGACGCACCATCCTGGGCCAACAGACAACCGGCGGCGAACGAAGTCGCGACGAGGAAGCGCATGGCCGGCCAGTGTCACCGGGCCTTCGGGCGCCGTCCACGACCATGCCCCGGGCGACGCCGGCCGCCTGGCATCTGCCGTGCTACCCTTCGTCCATGCGCATCCTCCCCCCGCTCGTCTGCGCGCTCGTGTTCGCGCTCCCGGCCAAGGCCGACAAGTTCTGGCTGTCCGACCCTGCGGCGCAGAAGAACGCCGCCGCCGGCAGCTCCCCCGAGGTCATCGAAGGCGTGCTGCTCGCCGAGGACGCCGACAACTACCACGTTCGCGTCGTCGGCGGTGAGCTGGTGCTGGCCAAGAAATCGGTGTTCAAGGTCGAGAAGGACGGCCTGAAGCTCGACACGATCGTCAAGGCCGAGAAGGACGCCGCCGAGGCGCTCGCGCTGGCCAACCAGGAACGCGCACTGCAACAGCAGGTCGCCAAGAAGGAACGCGAGGTGCGCGCCGCGGAAGCGAGCATGAGGAAGTCGGACAAGGTGGCCGGCGCCAAGGCCGCCGACGCGGACTTCGACCCGGTGCTGCGCCGGGCCGCGCCGCGCGCCGATCTGGTGCGCGAAGCGATGGCCGCCTACGAACAGACGGGCGACCGGGCCTACCTCAAGGCCGCGCGGCAGCTGCGCCGCGCGCAGTGAGGCGAGTCTTCACCGCGCGTCGCCGGGCTCCACGAGCCGGTGGCTGTCGGCGGCGGTGAGGTCGAGACCGTAGACCCCGCGCAAGGCGCGCACCTTCGCCAGCGTGGCCGCGGTGAACGGCGCCTTGCCGTCGAACGCGTGCAGCACGATGCCCTCGAGCAGGTCGCCGAGGGTGAGGTCGAGGCTGCCCGCGAGGGCCTTCAGCACGAGCAACATGCGCTTCTCGAGCTTCACGCCGGTCTGCACCCGCTGCACCGCGACACCACGCCGCGCTTCGGCAGCGCCACGTCTGGCCTTGCTCACGCGCCCCCTCCGGGCAGCACGAACCCGGCCCGGGCGCGTTCGCTGCGGGTGATCGCCGCCACGTCGTAGTGGTCCGCGAGGGCCCCCCGTTCGGCGTCGAGCAACTCGGGGAACGCCCGCAGCAGCTCGTCGAACGAGGCCGACGGCGCACGCCGCCGACGGTCGTCGACCAGCGCGAGCCACGCCCACGTCAGGGTCTCGTGGTACTTGCCGGGCACCCCACGATTCGCGGCGAACCGGCGCAACGCCGCCCGCAGCCGGAGCGCAGCCAGGGCGAGATCCCCGGTTTGGACCAGCAACACGAACGTGACCAGCAGGTGCTCGCGATGGCCGAAGCGTTCGACGCCGGCACCGCCGGCTTCGATCGCCGCGAGCAGTTCCCGTTCCGCAGCGGACACCATCGGGTCGCCGCAGCCTGTGGTGGCTTCGCTGTACATATGTACACGATTGCACAAGTCGGCCGGAACCACAAGCCGGGCGGACCGGACCGTGGCCGGAGCTGGCACCTCGCCCGGCGAAATCGCCGTCCCCCGGGTTACCATCGCCCCCCCGAACCCCGGAGCCCCACCATGCGCACCATAGCCACTGTCGTTGCCCTCGCCGTGTTCGCCGCCTGCACGTCCAAGGCGGCCCCGAAGGCGTCCGCCGATCCATCGAAGGCGCCGCTGGGCCTCGAGCCGCTACAGCTCGTCGCCGCGGCAGACAACCCGTACTCCGCCGCCAAGTACGAGCTCGGCAAGCAGCTGTTCTTCGAGCCACGCCTGTCGGGCACCGGCAAGACCGCGTGCGTGTCGTGCCACCTGCCCGAACACGCGTTCACCGACCAGCGCGCGACGTCGCCGAAGGACGACGGCAAGCTGAACACGCGCAACTCGCCGACGATGGCCAACGTCGGCTACCTCGACCGCCTGTACTGGGACGGCCGCGCCAAATCGCTCGAAGGCAACGTGCTCGCCGCGTGGAAGGCGCAGATCGGCGGCAAACCCGAGGAAGTCGCCAAGAAGCTGGCCGAGGTCCCGGACTACGCGAAGGCCTTCCAGGCGGCGTTCGGTGCGGCCCCCAGCGAGACCAACACCGTGCAGGCCCTCGCCACGTTCCTGCGCCACCTGCGCAGCGGCAACTCGGCGTTCGACAAGTTCACGGCCGGCGACAAGAAGGCGCTGTCCGAGCAGGCCCAGGCAGGCATGGGCCTGTTCATGGGCAAGGCCGGCTGCGTGGTCTGCCACACGCCGCCGCTGTTCACCGACAAGCTGTTCCACAACGTCGGGATCGGCATGGCAGCCGAGAACCCGGACGTCGGCGCGGCGGCGAAGAACGCGTTCGACGATGCGAACCGGACCGGCCAGTTCAAGACGCCGACGCTGCGCGACGCCGCGGTGACGGGTCCGTACTTCCACGACGGCGGCACGAAGACGCTGCGCGAAGCAGTGGCGCTGATGGCCAAGGGCGGCCTCGACAACAAGAACAAGGACCCGCTGCTGATGGACCGCGGACTCACCGACGCCGAGATCGACCAGTTGACCGCGTTCGTCGAGTCGCTGACCGGCACGATCGAGTTCGTAGCACCGACACTGCCGAAGTAGGCGGGACTCTCGAACCGCCTTGTTCCCGTGGACCAGTTCGATAGCCCTCCGCAGGTCCGCAGTGAGGTGGGCCCTCTCTACAACATCTCGTACGTCCTCTGCGGCCTGTTCTCCTGCTCGCGCTGCGGGGCGAAGCCCGACGGCCACACGGGAGCCCACTTCGCTTCCGATCTGCACTACTACCTGTTGGCCGAATGGGCACACGACCGTGGATGGGTTCCTGACCAGGCCGCCGAACACACCGTACTCTGCGGACGGT
>JAEUHV010000236.1 GCA_016794485.1 Planctomycetota bacterium | reverse complement strand
GTGGTTCAGCCGATGCAGGTGGATTGCGTGGTCGCAGTGGTTCACCGCGAGCATCGGTTCGCGGCCGGTGGCGAGGCGCCAGCCGTGGGACCAGCCGCCGGCTCCAGCGAACAGATCGACAGCAGCGAGCGTCATTGCTGCTGCCTCCGACTCCAGGTCCCACGCGCACCCCGTTGCCGCCACGGCTCGCTTTCGAGCTTGTTGCTGGCTACCTCGGCGCGGGCGGCTCGATCCTTCGTCTCGTAGTCGTCGCTCGTTGACGGCCCGAGCGGTGAGCCACCTCGCATTCGCCGCCGCCACTCCTGGCGCGTCTCGCCGGGGAGGCGGTCGGGGATGAGGTCGCCATACCGCTCGGCCCACCCTCTCGGCGTCATGGCGACGTGATGGTCGAGCCCGAGGCACTTCGGGCAGCGCCACACGCCGCCGAGGTAGCACGACGTGACCTTGCCGCAGTCGACGCAGATGCCTTCGGCGGTCACGGCCGCACCTCCGGGAACTGGCGGACGCGGAGGTCCTCGGGCCATTCGGTCGGGTCGCCGCCCTTGCGGTCCTTCATGCGCAAGATCCAGTCGTTGCCGCCACCCTCCGGCGGCCAGAAGCCGCAGCCGCGAGGGTAGAGCACGCGCTGCTCACTCGGCCCCAATCGCACCATCGCCGAGACCCCAGCCTGCGCCCCAAGCTGCTTCACGAACACCGGCACCGACGCTGCGCGGCACTGCTCGACGATGCTGCGGATCCACGCCACGTCGCACGGCCGTGCGCCGGGGCCGCTTTCGCCGCCGACGATGACCCAGTCGATGCCAGGTAGCGAGCCAAGCCAGCGCGAACCGTCCGCCATTGGCAGCCCAAGACAGAAACTCGCCTGCGACAGATTGATCGGCCCAAGCAGCGGCTCCGCGCTGATGAACCGCAATGCGGCCGGCGTCCGCAACAGCAGGGGGATGCGCTCGTCGGCCGCGCGCTGGTCCTCGGCGGACACGCCCAGCCAGACGTTTGGGAGCGGCCATGGGGTGCGATGCAGGCCGGACCGCTTGGCGACGCTGTTCGCGAGGCCGTCAGGAAGCGTTGGCAGCACGTCGCACGCCACGCGCGCGATGCGGTCGCCGTAGGTGAAACCTTCGCCTGCACCAACCACGGATTGGCTCACGTACTGCCGCATCCGCCCCGGCCTCTTGGTCAGGATCTGGAACGTGTGCCACTTCGCCAGCGACATGACCGCGAACACCTGGTCGATGAACTTGTCCGGCACGTCGTCGTGAAACAGATCGCTCATCGAGTTGACGAACACTCGCGACGGTTTGCGCCAGCTCAGCGGCTCGTCGAGCCGGTCGGCGTGCGTGCGAACGTCGGTGAACTTGCGCTCGCCCCAAAAGCGGTGCGCGATGCCCTCTGCGTAGCAGTGCTTGCAGCCGGCGCTGACCTTGGTGCAGCCCGTGACTGGCGACCAAGTGACGTCGGTCCACTCGATCTTCGTGTTGACGTTCGTCATTGGACGTGGACCCATGTGCGCCGCTGCGCGACGTTGCGGACCTCGGACACACTGATGCCGTGGCGCTCGGCAAGGTCGCGGTAAGTGATGCCCTGCGCTCTGAGCCGCCGAATGCTCAACACCGCTGCCTCGTTGAGCTTCGCAGCCGGATTTGCCTCGCCTGGCGATCCCGCCTCCGGACGCTGCCGTCCTCGGACCCCACGCCCCTTCATCTCACGGTCGCGCGCGTTGTCCTTGTCCGTTCCGAGGAACAGGTGGTCAGGTCGCACGCAGGCCGGCGTGTCGCAGTGGTGGCAGACGCGCATGCCATCCGGGATCGGCCCACAGTGGATCTCCCACGACACCCGGTGCGCGCGCATCTTCCTCGCGCCGACCCGATACTGGCCGTAACCCTTGCCCTTGAACTTGCCGCCGGTCCAGAGCCAGCATCCGCCGTCGTCTGCGGGACGTTCGACATAGGACAGGAATCGCGTACAGACCCGGTCGCACCACTCGATCTTGGTCGTCGTCATCAGCGCCCCCCGTCGATGAACAGCGCCGCCGCCGCCGCGACGCGGCCCTTCTGCGGGTGGTGACGAGTCCGAGCGACCGCAACCGACCGCGCGGGTTATTGAACGCTCCCCCGCCGGGCTCGTAGCCGGCGGCACGCGCCAGTTCGTCGTTCTCGACGTCGTCCGGGTAGGCGACGAGCAACACGCGCAAGATCCGGGCTTCGGGGCCGGGCAGGCGCGCGAGCACGCGTTCGTGCAACTCGGCCGAGGTCAGGACCTCAGACGGGACGGCCGCTGCCGCACGCCCAGCATCGGTGAGCGCCAGGTTGCCGCCGCGGTACTCGATCAGGCCGCGGGTGTTGAGACGGCCGCGTGGGTTGTTGAATGCGCCGCCGCCGACCGTGTAGCCCGCAAGGAACGCGACGGCCGCCTGGTCCTGCGCCTGCTGCTGGTTCGTGGCTTCGAGCCACGCGATCGCGTCCAGGATGCGCTGCTCGGGCCCGGTGATCGGATCGCCGTCGCCGGCCGCTGCCGGTGCGACGCGCCGTGGCTCGGCCTGGGTGGCCTTCGGCGCCGGACGAACGGCGCCCGGCGGCGTCGGAGTCCGGGCTGGCAGCATCCCGCGCAGTTGCTCAGCGGCAGCCGCCATCACGGCCGAGACCGCTGCGGCTTTCTCGGCCAGCACCTCGACCCGGCGAAGCTGCGAGTCCTTCAGGACCGGAACCTCGACGCGTTCGACCTGCGGCGAAGGCGCGGCGGGCTTGGCCGCGAGTTCGCGCCGGAGTTTCACAACCTCGGCCTGCGCCTGCTGCAGGGTCCGGATCTCCTCGTCAGCCTGCTTGGGCAGGTCGGCGAGCTGCGCCAGGACCTTCTGGACCTTCTCGCGCGGCGGCGGCACGGGCGCGTTGCCGCGGCCGGCGCGCGGGTGCGTCGTCACAACATCGCCAACCTGGACCTCGACCACCTGGTCGGAGAGCCCCGGCCCCATTGCGAAGAACCGGCCCGGCGGCAGCGCGCGGATCCGCGCCACGTCCTCGCGCGAACTGAACCCCAGCTCGTCGGCCGCGCGCTTCAGGTCCACGTCGAGGGTGGCGCGCCCGATCAGCTTGCAGTTCGCCTCGGCCGCCGCGTCCTTGTGCAGCTTCGACAGCCGCTGCGTCGCGAGCACACCGCAGAACCCGCGCTTCCGCCCGCGGGTCATCAGGTCGATCACGGCCGCCGCGCTCTCGGCTTGGCCGGCCTGCGGGCAGAAGTGATGCGCTTCGTCGACGACGACCAGAGCGGGATGCCACAGCGACCGCGGGGCGTCGATCAGGGCCTCGAGGAACAGCCGGACGAACCGGATGCGATCGTGCGCCTTCAGCTCGTACAGGTCGACGATCGCCGAGACGCCGAGCTCGAGCAGTCGGCGCGCGAGCACGCCGGCCGACCGGACGTCCGCGAGCGTGTCGCCGCCGGTTCGAGCCGCCAGGACGTAGTCGAAGCGCTCGCGGAGCGTGTGAAACTCGCCCTCGATGTCGAGCACCAGGTGCTGCACCTTGCCGTGCGTCTGCTCGAGCAGCCGCCGGAGTGCCCAGGACTTTCCCCCGCCGCTGTTCGCTTGCAGCAGCAGGCGCGAGACGACGAGGCGGTCGACGTCGATCGCAACGTTCGGGCCGAGGAGCGGCTTCACGACGCACCTCCGCGAGCCCGCCGCCGCCATTCCTGCCGTGTCTCGCCGGGCATGCGAACGCAGGGGTCGAGTTCCTTACTCGCGCCGCGCATGACGCACTCGACGCATTCGTAGGCGCGGGCGTCGTGGCTCCATCGCGTGGTGATGGACTGGCACAGGTGGCACGGTCCAGAGTTCGGCGTCACTGGAGCGCCTCTGCCGCATCGCGACGCAGACGCTCAATCCATGGCTGCCAACCATTCCCCATCGTGTCGAGTCCCATTCGGCTCGTCAGGATCGACGGAACAGCGCGCACCAGAGCGAGGCAACGTTGGTAGTCGTCTTCGTCGGCCGGGTACGTGCAGGCGTGACCGGGCGGGATGCCGCAGACCCACGCGACGATCCAGTTGGCCGAGGCGCCGCGTTGTCCCTTGAGCAACCACACGTAGAGGCCGGGCCAGTGCTTGTCGGCCCACTTGCGGAAGTCGGTGTTGCGGCTCAAGCGGCACCTCCGCGGCACAGCCACGCAACCGCGACCCCGACAGCCACGATCCCGACGACGATCGCGGCGCCGATCAGCATCCCGAGCAGAGGCGACGACGCATCGGGCGGCGGCGTTGGCGAGTCGTCGAAGCCGGGCTGGCGCACCGTTCCGCAGTTGCGGCATCGCCATGCCACGCCGTAGGCGCCACAGGACTCGCAGCGGGTGAAGGGCGTCACGAGGCACCTCCAACAGCCGGTGCCGCGCCGTCGTCGCCGAGTCGTTCTTGCCACGCTGCCTTCCCCAGGACTAGGCGCCGGAGCACGAGTAGCGCACCGAGCATCTTGTTGTGGTCTGCGACGACATCGTCGGCGTTGTCGCTGATGTCGTCGGCATCGATTTCGCGCCACTTCGCGAACGCTCCAGTCTCGCCCTGCACGCGACGGACCAGTTCGGCGAAGGATGTGCGCGCCGCGTCACGCTCGGATCGCATCGCCGCAACCTCGGCCTCAAGGGCGGGCACGCGATTCAGTCGCTCCAGCAAGTCGTCAACGTTCTGCGCGGTCGTCTGCACAGAGAGCACTTCCACCCCGGCATCGCCTTCCCACGCCTGCCACCGCGGATCGTCGTCCTTGGCGCCAAGCGCTCGTTGCAGCCGGTGCACCGCCGACATCACGGGGTCGCACTGGTCGGTCGAGCGATCCACGCGAACGTGCTCGACCAGGATGTGGCGCGCGTTCCACGCCATGACGGTGTGCTTGGTCACGAGGCACCGCCTGCGGCGATCGCTTCCTCGACCCACTCCAAGACGGTCCCGAACGATCCGGCCGCCATGGCGCAGCTCGCCTGGATCATCTTGCTCGGTGCGCTGCGTGTCTCCTTGAGCCACTCGGCGCGTTGTTGGTCGCATCGCTCGCGCAGACTCACCAGCGCCGCCAGCAGCGAGTCGGCGCGTATGCGCTGCTTCGCCGCCTCGGACGTGGCCGCGTCGCCGCGCTCCTCGGCCTGTGCGCACCGCTGCGACAGCAGGTTGAACCGCTCGCGCTCGGCCGTGAGTTCCACAGCCGCCGCTCGACACGTCTCCGAGATGGCGCGGTTGCCGTCGATGATCTCGACGTGCGCGCCCATCTCCGCAACGGCGTCGGCCGCCTTGGCCATCTCGTCGGCCCAGTGATTCAGCGATTGGACGATGGTGTTCACGACTGCATCCATGCGGCCATCGCCGCTGCCTCCTGCTTCCACGTCTCTCCGATACGCACGCGCAGAAACCGCCCGAACAGCGCCTCGACGATCTCGTGCAGCGCGAGCCAGTTGGCCGCCCGATCGGTTGTGCGGTCGATCGCGGACTCGCACTCCTCCGCGTCCTCCGGCAGCTTGACGCCGCCGAACTTCATCACGGCGCCGTGCATCGTGACGGACCACTGGCGCGACCCCTCGGCGATCAGGAGCCGGGCGTGCGACACCCGATGACCCTGGCGCAGAGCGGTCCGGGCCTCCGGCGATCGCGTCGGCATGCCGCGGCGCAGCGAGTGCACCGTGTCGTCGCCGTCATGGGGCGCGAACTGCAGCACGTCATCGATCGCGACACCGACGACGCGGCCGCCGGGCAACGTGAACTCGCCGCCCTCGGTCTCGATCTTCCACCACAGGTGGAGCAAGTACTCCTCGCCGAGGAACTGGTGGGTCGTGTCGAAGCCGAACGTCTGCTGCTTGGCGGCCGGCGGCGTGAAGTCGTCATCGATCTCGATGCCGGCCGCGCGGCAGTGCTCGACGAGCTGCTGCAGCGACTCGCCCTTCACCCTGGCCTCGCGCGCCAGGAAGGCGATCGACCGGGCCTTGGCGATCCCGAACTTCGCGACCAGCGCGCGCGCCAATGCCTCGATGTCGTTGCGCGGCGTGTGGTCGTCGTCGAAGACGGTCGTCGGCTTGCCGTCGACCAGGATGTTGCCGACGTGCTCGCCGGCCACGTGGACCTTGCCGCCGTCCTTGCACTCGACACCGAGGGATTCGTTGCGCGCGCTCAAGAGACACCCCCCTCAGCCGTGCGGTCGTGCTCGATCGCCCTGTTCGGGTCCGCGCTCCTCCAGTCCGGCCACTTGCGCGCCTCGTTCTTGGCCTGCTTGGCCTTGAGGGCCAAGACGATCTCTTCGGGCGATGCGCCGGTGCGCCAGGCGCCATCGAAAGCCAGGATCGCGACGTCGATCCACTCGGTGAGCAAGTCGTCGCGGTGGCTTCGATCCAGCGCCCCGGACAGCTCGGCGTTCGCCGCGGTAGATGCCGCCTCGCGCACCTCGCGCAGCTCCTTCTCGATGTGGTCGGCGATCCCGACCGTGCGAGTCCCCGGACCGAACGTGCGCAGCGAGAACTGGCTTTGACGCCGCAGGTGCTCGACCAGGTCGAGACTCGTCGGATCCCACGGCTCAGGCAAGAACTCGCTCGCCTCGCAGATGCGTGTGATGCCGTATGGAGGAGGAACAGGCTCGCCATCGGCGTACTCGCCGTGCGCCCGCATCTCCGCCTCCCACAGTCGCAGGGCCGTCGGGTAGTCGGGCGCCGCCACGTACATCGGGCAGTCGTTGTCCTGGATGTGGAACAGGGCTTTCTCGTTTCGCTTGCTCATGAGTTCCTCCGGCCCACAGGCCACCTGGTCGGCTCCATCCGCTCGACGGTCTCGACGTCCGGCGTCTCGACGCTCTGCAGCGCCATCGCGAGCGGGCCGAGCGGCTGCAGCTCGACGCCGAACGACTCGGCGAACAACTTGCCGAAGGTCTCGCGCGCCGACTTGCCGCCGGCGAACAGCAGGACGAGCCGCCTGTCGTGGTAGAGCAGCGCGTCGACGTTCGTGGTCGTCGGGATGACCCGCGGGAGCAGCTTCTCGGCCAGGTCGTCCTTGAGCTCGCGGCGCTGGCGTGCAGTCAGTGGCTTGCCCTGCGCGCGCGCGGCGGCCGCCAAGTGCATCTGGACCTGCGCCTTCGGCAGCTTCTTGGTGTCGATCCGGACGCGCAGCCACGTGCCCGGGCCCGCGTCCATGTCCTCGAGCGCGAACGAATTGCCCGTCGGATCGGCCGGCGTCACCCATCCGGCCGACACTTCCTCGCTCGCGGCCGTGTCGATCGATCGGAACCGCCGGTTGGCGAGCGCGTCGGCGAACGCTTGGTCGCGCGGGTCCAGCAGCTTGCCGAACCAGGCGAACGCGACGAACGTGCCGGACTTCTTGAGGGTCGCGTTCACGCGCGCACCTCCACCGCGTTGCGGAGCCAGCGCAGGGCCTTGCGAGGCTCGCAATTGACGTAGTAGCAGCCGCGGCGGGTTGGCCTCATGCGCTCGGACCCGACTCGGTCCGAAAGGGACGCCGCATAGACCCAGCGCTCTTCCCCAGTCACGACATGGCGGAACCGCTTGCCGTCAAGCTTCCGAAGTTCGGCAATCACGTCGACCGGCTGGCGCTTGGCGCGCTCGGCCTGGCGATCGGCCGCCCGGATGCCGCGGTTCCAGCCCGGCAGCGACGGCAGCGGCGTCATGAAGTCGCCGCCCATGGCGTTGGCGACGGCGAACAAGGTGAGCGGGTTCACGGCGTCACCCCCACCGCGCTGAGGCTGTCGCGCATTTGGCGCCGACTCGCAGCGAGCCTCTTAACCTCTCGATTGCATGCCCGGCAGCAACGGCGATTGCCGCCATAGCGACCTACCATGAGATAGGTGTTCGCTTCGTTGTAGACATGCCCGTTGGGGCATGAGGTCTTTGCGGCGTTGAGTGCCCCAACGCCCATTCCGCGCATCGAGTTCTCCCTCCTGGTCACCTGCTCCAGATGCGCAGGGTTGACACACCACCGGTGTCGACAGATGTGGTCGACATCAAGATCAGGCACCAGATCGCGCCCAGAAGCGACGATTGCGAACCTGTGGGCCTTCCACGTTCGGCCCCTGGAGAAGAACTTCCCGTAGCCGTGCCGGTCAACGGTGCCCATCCACCACATGCAGCCCGTGATTGGGCACGGAGACACCTTCGCGGCGAACCGTTCGATGGAGGCGTTCATGCCCGAACCCGCCTGCGCCTTCTGGCGCCGCGTGATCGGCCCCCACAGCGCTAGCCCGTTGCGGTGGCGGTTCCGGTGATCCGGCGCGAGGTTGCAGCGAACGCCATCGCTGGACACATCAGGGCACTTGCCGGCCATCGCGTAGCCGCACATCAGGCCGGCCTCGGTCTCGCCCATCGGGAGCCGCGTCTTGAGCGGCAACATCCGGTCGGACAGGTCGGCGCTTCGCCAACGGGTCGGCTCGGGGCGTGCTACCGGCCGTGCTACTTGGGGCACGGTTTCGGCGACGCGGGATACACCGCCTGCGCGGGTAGATTCCTGCACGTTGCTCCTTCCTCTGGCGCGAGTTACGTCCGCGCGATCAACGCCAGAGGCCCCGGACGCCGCAGCGCCGTCCCGGATTGCAAATCCGTTTACCCCAGTTCGATTCTGGGCGGGACCTCCACTCTCCCTTGCGCGCAGGCCTTCCTGCTGCCCGTCGGCAAGCTGCGCGTCGTCGCTCGGTTTGCTAGCGACGATGGCGAAGTGTTCGCCCTCCAGGACGAGCCGACATGGGGAACATGCCTAAGCACGACCCCTCGAATGGCGCCCTCGAGTGGAGCTGCACCGAGTCGAGTTCCCGGCGCGATCTCATCGAGGAGCTGTCGCGCCTGCGGCACGAAGCCGTGCGACAGAGGTTCGTCGTCGAGCAGATGGGCAACCTGATCGAGCGCCTGCTGGCGACGACCGGAGCGCCGCGCGGCCCTACGGGAAAACCCTGATCCAGCCTCGCGCGATGGGCCGTCGATCGGGGTGCGTCCACTCCAGAAGGCCCACGAATGCTCCGAATCGTCGTGCTCTCCTCGTTCGCCCTCGCCATTCCCGCAATGGCCCAGGACGCGGCCGCCCCGCCGTCCGGACAAGCGCCGCCGCGCGAATGGATCGGCGGCCTGCCGTTCGCCGAGTGGACCCGAGCGACCGGCGATTGGGCCGGACTGCGTACGACGCTCGAGGACGCGGGCATCGAGTTCGGCGGCGGCTACACCGTCGACCTCGCCGCGCCGTGGTCGGGTGACGGCC
Source organism: Planctomycetota bacterium (assembly GCA_016794485.1). GTDB lineage: Bacteria > Planctomycetota > UBA1135 > UBA1135 > UBA2386 > UBA2386. The sequence goes on along the minus strand of JAEUHV010000236.1, from coordinate 21,744 downwards.
GGCGCCGCTCGTCGGTGTCGACCTTGTTCGACGTCAATCTCGCGTTCGACCTCGAGACCCTGCTCGGCCTGCCGCGCACCCTCGCCTACGTCGACGCCTACCAGATCGAAGGCCGCGATCCGACCGACGACGTCGCCGACTTCGGCGGACTGTCGAACATCCAGGGCGACGACGTCGCGCAGATCGCCGAGGTATGGGGTGAAACCTGGCTCGGCGACGTCGTGCGGGTCAAGGTCGGCAAGGTCGACTTCAACAGCGAGTTCGCGTTCCACGAGATCGGCGGCGAGTTCGTGAACTCGACCGGCGCCGTCCCGCCGACCATCGTCGGCTACCCGACCTATCCGAATCCGGCGATGTCGGTGAACGTCTTCTACGTGCCGAACGAAAGCTGGTACGTCGGCGCCGCGTGCTACGACGGTGCTGCGGCCTACGGCGTGCCGACCGGTTCGCGTGGACCGAAGAGCTTCTTCAGCGACGACGACGGCGATGCCTACTTCCTTTGTGCGGAGTGTGGCCATGCCTGGGCCGGCGGCGACAGCTGGGGCTCGGGCCGTGTCGTGCTCGGCGGCTTCCACCACACCGCCGACTTCACCACGTTCGCGGGCGACACCAAGGGCGGCACCAGCGGCCTCTGGGGTTCGCTCGAACAGCGCGTCTGGCGCGAGAACGCGCAGGACGACGACGGCCAGGGGCTCGGCGCGTTCGTCGCGTTCGGCGTCGCCGACGACGCCGTGTCCGCCTGCGGCGCCGCGATCTCGCTCGGCGTCGAATGGACCGGGGCCGTGCCCGGCCGCGACGCCGACATGCTCGGGCTCGGCCTGTTCTTGTGCGACCTCAGCGACGACGCCAACGCCGGCACGCCCGACGACGAGATCGCCTACGAGCTGCTCTACAAGTTCGCGCTGACGCCCGCCGTCAGCCTCAAGCCCGAGATGCAGTACATCACGAGCCCCGGCGGCGACGACACGGCCGACGACCTGCTGGTCGGCCTGCTGCGCCTCGAGATCCTGTTCTGACCAACCCGGCCATGGCACCGCGGGCGCTGGCGCCGACGATCCCGAACCGGGAACGTCGCACGACCCGCGCGCCGCGATGCACGGTCGCCCGAGCTACCCTTTCCTGACGCCGCAACTGCGGCCTCGCACTCCCCATGCTGACGCGCTTCCTCACCATTCTCACCTGCACGCTGCTGGCGACCGCGCTCTCGGCCCAGACTTCGGGGCGCCATTTCCATCGCGACGCGCGCACGCCGGCGACGCCGCCGGCGGCGAAGGCCGTCGAAGCGTCGGCGAAGTCCACCGCCGCGCCGCTGCAGAAGCTGCGCAGCGGTCGGCCGTGGCCGCGCTTCCACTTCGGTCGCCTGCCGCAGCCGCTCCCGGCGGCGAGCGCGACCGCCGTCGACGCGACCGCGAAGAAGACCCAGGCGCCGCGCGGCTTCTGGCGCAAGCGCGCCTGAACCGCAACGGCCCACTTGGCACGCCGAACGAACGAAGCTGGCGGCGTCTGCACCGCCGACTAAGCTCCGCGCGGTCGTACCGCTCCCGGTGCGGCCACGCGAGGGTGGCGGAACGGCAGACGCAGCGGCCTTAAAAGCCGCGGGCCGGTAATCGGTCGTGAGGGTTCGAGTCCCTCTCCTCGCACCACGCTCGCGCGCGCGTCAGCCGAGCCTGCCCGCCGCCACCACGGCTTCGACTTCGGCCACGGTCGGCCGGGCCCCGCCGAAGCGCGCCTGGTCGAGGCGTGCATGCAGGTCGCGCATTGCGGCCACGGCCGTCGGCCGCTTGGCCGCCAACCGTTCCCACGTGCCGGCGTCGAACGACTTGGTTCCCGCGCACACCGCCAGCAATGCTTCGAACGCAGCCAGCACGCCGACCGCATCACCGGCGAGTGCGGCCTGCAGCGCCGCATGCGTGCGACGGCGTTGCCGCCGGCGTCGCCCGGCGGCCGCGAGCAGCGGCACGAACACCGCGATCCAGGCCGGCGACGGATGCGAGGACGACTTCGCCTCCGCCGCGGCGTCCGCCTCGACCAACCGTGCGATGCGTTCCGGCAACGGTGCCGTCGCCGCGGCCACGACGATCGGCAACGCTTCGGTCGCGAGCGCCTCGTAGGCGGCGCGCACCGGATCGAACGCGACGAACGGAACCGGAGGGACGGCGACGGCGCCGGCGCGCAGCGCCAGCACGTCGAGCGCGAACACCGTGCGGTCCGGCCCGCGCCGTTCGGCCACACCCTGCACGTGGAAGCCGGGCAAGCGCGGCGTCGGCAATGGCGGCAGTCCGGCGAGATCGCCGCTGCCACGCACGACCACTTCGACCGTGAACGCGTCGCCGACCGCGGTCGGCCGCGATGCGAGCACCGCTTCGACCGTGAACGTGCCGACCGCTCCGTGGAATCCCTCGGGGGCCGGGGCGGGCAGCGGCTCGACCGTCCACCGCGGGGCGCGCCCCACCACGGTCGCCTCCTGGCGATCGACGGCTTGCCTTCCGCGCAGGAAGTCCTCGACGAACTTCGTCGCGAACGCGTAGCGGACCTGCGGCTCGGCGAGTGCGACGGTCCCGGGCGAAGGCAGCCGCACGGACGTCACCAACTGCAGCACCTGGAAGGTCCGGCCGGCGCGTTCGACCGGTGCTGCTGACGCGAGCTGCAGCACCTGGTCGCCGACTGCGATTCGCTGCGTGCGCCCCGTGCTGGGCGGCGGCACCACCGCCACGAAGCGGCCTGGTTCGGCGGCGAGCCACGGCACCAGCACCTGGAACGGCTGGTCGAGCGGCTGCGCGAACATCGGCACCGCCGACGACCGCACGAACCCGGGGTCGTAGCCGACCTGCAGCACCACCTCGACCACCTGCTGCGCGAACACGCGCGGCGGCAGCGGCAGCACTTCGACGAAGAACGGTGGCGCCTCGGACGACTGGGCGTGCACCGGCGCCACGACGAGCCAGACGAACCAGGCCGCCGACCACGCCCCATCGCGGCGCGAACTCACCACGCCCGCGCCCCTCCCGTCACGGCGCGCCGCTGCGCTTCCTGGCGCAGCGTGCGCTTCTTCAGGTCCTTCTGCTGCAAGCGCTGCAGCAAGGCCGCCACTTCGTGGGGTGGCAGTGTCGCCACTTCGAGCTCCGGCACGGCCTCCTCGGCCTTGCCCGGGTCGGGCTTTGGCGCGGGCAGTTCCTTCGGTGCCTGCTCCTGCTTCGCCTTCGCCGCGGCGCGGTCGCGCGCCGCCTGCAGTTCGCGCAGCCGCACTTCGGCCCGCGCCCGGTTGCGCTGCGCTTCGGGCCAACCCGCCCGGGCTGCCTCGGCCCGCTGGAAGCACGCAGCAGCGCGCTCCATCGCCTGCACCGCCATCGTCCACGCGGTCGGCTCCGCATCCGGCAACTGGGCCGCCAACGCCGCGCGTTCGGCCCGCTGGAACGCGGCCAGCGCGGTGATGAACTCGGCATCGGCGCGGCGCGGCCCCGATGGCTCCACCAGCCAACCACGCACCGCGTCCTCGGCGTCGCCGCTGCGCTGCACGCGCAACGCCGCGAGCGCCAGGTCGAACCGCAGTTCGGCCGGCGCCGCGTCGCCCAGGCGCGAGCATTCGGCCTGCAGCGCCGCGAAGGCGTCCGGGTAACGGCCGGCGCGGTAGTCGGCAAGCGCCTTGCCGATCACCGCGGCGTCGGCCTGCGCCACGAGGGGTACGAGGGCGAGCCACAGGGCTGCCGCGGTAGGCATGCAGTGCTTCATCGCCGCCGCTCCGGAAGGCACGCCCGCAGCATCCAGAACAGGAACGCGAGGCACAAGGGCCACGCCTGCAGGCCGACCGGTTGCAGTCGGCCCGCCAGCACCGCCGCGGCGCGTGCCGCAGGCAACACCGTGGCGTCGTGCAACTCGCGCAAGGCGTGTTCGGCGACCGGGACCAGGCGACCACCGCCGGCGGTGGCGAGCGCCTGCAACCGGTCCAGCTCCCGCCGCGTCACGATCTCGGTGCCGTCCTGGGTGCGCAGGAACGTCTCGCCGCGTTCACCCGGCACCGGGATCTTGCTGCCGCCGTCGTCGCCGCACGCGAGCACGTGCACCGCCATGCCAGCGGCGGCTGCGGTGGCCGCCGCCGTGGCGCCGCCGCCGACCGGATCCTCGCCGTCGCTGCACAGCACGATCGCGCCGCTCCCCGCCACCGCCAGGGCGCGCTGGGCGAGGCCGATCGCGGCGCCGGGATCGGTGCCGGCCGTACCGTGCGCGCCAGGCCACAGGTCCTGCGCCATCGCCGCGACCGCGGCATGGTCGTGCGTCAGCGGCACCAGCAACTGCGCCTCGCCGGCGAACACGACCAGCCCGAGCCGCGACGCGCCGGCGTTGGCCGCCAGGGTCGCGATCGCCTGCTGTACTGCCTGCAGCCGCGACGGACGGCTGTCGCGCGCCGCCATCGACCACGACACGTCGACGCACACGACGACGTCGGCGCCATCCTGCCCGTCACGGCCGGCACCGGCCGGACGCAGCAGCGCGAGCCCGCACAGCAGGACCGCGGCGCCGCCGAGCACGGCGCGCGCGAAGCCTCCGACCCGTTCGCCGGCCAGGGCCCGGGCGCGGGACCCGAGCTGCCGTGCTGCATGCCGCGCCTGCCGTCGTTGCAACCAGACGCCGAACCCGAGGGCCACGCAAAGCCCGACCAGGATCGGCCACCGGTCCGCATCGAGGAACACGAGGCCGTTCATGGCAACCTCCGCAACCACGAGGCCGCAAGGCAGCGGGCCACACCGAGCAGCAGCAGGGCGGCGGCGACGCACGCCGGAAACCACTCCGTCGTCACCGTGCCCCGGCTCTGCGCTGGCTCGGTTTCGAGTGCATCGATCGCCGCGTAGACCCGCGCCAGCGCCTCGGCGTCACCGGCGGGGAAGAACCGGCCACCGGTCGCCGCCGCCAGCTGTCGCACCGCACTGGTGTCGATCGCCTCGACGCGGCCATCGGCCTTGCGGTTGCCGGCCCCGACCACGATCGCATGCACGCGGATGCCGTGCTGCTTGCACAGCTGGGCGGCGTGGGCCGGTGCGATTTCGGCGGCAGCCCCCGGCAGCGCCACGTTCTCTTCGCCGTCGGTCACCAGCACGACGACGCGCGACGCGCGGTCGGTGCGCAACAGCGCCTGCACCGCGGTGCCGACCGCGGCCCCGATCGCGGTCGCGTCTTCCGGCCCGTCGCGCCGGGTCAACGGCAGGCTCGCGAGGATCGCGGCGAGGGCCGCGCGGTCCGCGGTCAACGGACAACGCAGGTCGCAGTAGCGCGCGAACGCGACCAGGCCGGCGCGGTCGTGGCTGCGGCCGAGCACGAACTCCGCCGCGAGCCGGCGCGCCACGTCGAAACGCGTGGTGCCGGGCGCCAGGTCGTCGACGGCCATCGACGAACTGCAGTCCAGGCACACCATCAGGTCGCGGCCGGGCGGCAGCGGCGGTGCCGGCCGCACTTCGACCGGCTGCAGCAGCGCCAGCAGCAGACACGCCAACGCCGCCCCTTCGAGCCCGGCCGGCAGCCGATGTAACCGGGTACGCCAGGTCCGCGGCAACCCGGACCACGGCACCGCAGCGGCGACCGGCAGCGTGGCGGCACGACGCACCCGCCACGCCCCCACCAACAACAAGCCCGGCAGGAGCCACAGGAAGGCCGGAGCTGCGAACGCAAACCCGGGTCCGCTGGCGATCATGCGGCCACCCCGGCACTCGCCACGAGCCACGCTTCGGCCCGGGCCAACACCTGCCGATGCGCCGATCCCTCGGGACACGCGGCCCCGAACAACACCGCGTCGCACGCACGCAGCGAATCGTCCAGGTCGGCGTGCGGCGGGACCCGGACACACAGCTCCTCGCTGGTCGCGACGAACGCGCGCACGCCGAACCGTTCGTGGGCGTGCACGCGCAGCACGTCCTTCACCGCGAGGTAGAACGCTTCGACGCCGTCGGCACCGTTCGGCACGACCAGCGCGCGCAGCCGCGCCAACGCCGTGGCCACGGGAACGACCGGCGCTTCCGGCCCTGCTGCGGCCCCCGACCGGCGCCGGCGCGCGACGAATGCGACCACGACCAACAGCAGCACCGCGGCAGCGGCAATCGCATACGGAGTGCTGGTGGCCGCGGCCGGCAGGTCGCGCACGTCGCCAGGCCATTCGAGGGTCGCGAACGCAGCGCCGCCCTGCGGTTCCTGCGGCCCGGCAGCTGCGCAGAACGTCATCGCCCGCCCCAACCGGCTCGTCGCCGGAAGAACGCGAGCAAGGGCTGCACCACCGCGTCGAGGTCGGCGTGCATCGGCAGTTCGAGGTCGATGCGGTCGGCGCCGGCCCGGCCGAACTCGTCGTCGCGCGCCGCCCGCCACGCGTGCACCCGCGCCGCCCATGCCGCGCGCACCGGAGCCGCCGCGAAGTCGACGACCCCTTTCGCCCCGGTCACCGGATCGCGCACCGCGAGCAGTGCGGGCGGCGGGGCCAGCAGTTCGTGCGGCAACGCCCGCACCGCGACCAGGTCGTGCCGGCGCGCACAGGTGCGCAGGGTGCGCAGCGGCTCCGCGCCGGCGAAGTCCGACAGCACGAACACCACCGCCTTGCGCCGTACGCGGCCGGCGACCTGCGCCAGCAGCGTGTCGACCGCGGCACCACCGGACCCGAGCGGCAGTTCGACCAGGTCGCGCGCGATGCGCAGCACGTGCCCGGCCCCCTTCTTCGGCGGCACGAAGCGCACCACGCCGCGGGCCGCGTCGGCGGCGACGAAACCGACCCGGTCGTGGTTGTCGATCGCCATCGACGCGAGGCAGGCGGCGAGGCGCACGACGCCCTGGCGGGCCGACCAGGCCCCGAGCCCGGCTGCCATGCCAGCGCCCAGGTCGAGCGCGAACACCAGCGTGCGCTCGCGCTCCTCGACGAAGCGCTTCACGAACGGCCGGCCCAGCCGCGCCGTGACGTTCCAGTCCACGGCGCGTGGATCGTCGCCCTCGACGTATTCGCGCACGTCGGAGAACTCGACACCGCCGCCACGGAACGACGACCGGAAGCCACCCGACAACACATCGGTGACGAGCCGGCCGGGCTGGAGTTCGACGGCGCGCACTTCGGCGAGCACCTCGGCCAGGGTCTCGCGAGCACCCGATGCGGGTGCAGGTGCGGTCGGACGACGGAACAGCGACGGCATGCGCGCGGCACAAGCTACCGGGTGCCGGGCCCCGGTCGAGAGCCAGGCCGCCCGCACTTCAGGGCCCGGCGGGCGTCCGCCGATAGCGACGCCGTCGCGAACCCCCGACGGGTGTCGCGCCGCTGCGACACCGCCATGACCAAGATCCTCGTCGCCGATCCCGATCCTCGCTCGCGCCAGGACCTGTGCACCCTGCTCGGCAAACGCGGCTTTCAGTTCGGCGCCGCGGCCGAACTGGGCGAAGCGCTGCCGTCGCTCGCCGACGGCGACTTCGACCTCGTGCTGTGCGACCTGTCGCTGCCGGGCGGCGGCGGCATGAAGCTGCTGCAGGAGGTGAAGCATGCGCATCCGGAGACCGCCGTCGTGTTGCTGTCGGCGTTCGGCTCGGTCCAGGACGCGGTCACCGCCATGCGCCAAGGTGCAGCCGACTTCCTCGGCAAACCGTTCGCCGCGGACCAGGTACTGGTCGCAGTCGACCGCGCGCTCGAGAAGTCGGCGCTGCAGAAGGAGAATCTGCAGCTCAAGTCCGCCCTGGACGACCGACTGCGGCTCGACAACGTGGTCGGCACCGACCCGCGCATGCAGGCGATCTTCAAGACGGTGAAGGCCGTCGCCGACACCCGCACCACCGTGCTGATCACCGGCGAATCCGGCACCGGCAAGACCCTCCTGGCGCGCGCCCTGCACTCGCTGAGCGGCCGGCGCAACGGCCCGTTCGTCGAGGTCAACTGCGGCGCCTTGCCGGAATCGCTGCTGGAGTCGGAACTGTTCGGCCACGTGAAGGGCGCGTTCACCGGCGCCGTGCGCGACAAGGTCGGCAAGTTCGAAGCGGCGTCCGGCGGCACGATCTTCCTCGACGAGATCGGCACCAGTTCGCCGGGCTTCCAGGTCAAGCTGCTGCGGGTTCTGCAGGATCGCGTCATCGAACGCGTCGGCGACACCCGCACGCTGCCGGTCGACGTTCGCGTCGTGCTGGCGACCAACAAGGACCTGGAGAAGGCGGTCGCCGCGGGCGAGTTCCGCGAGGACCTGTACTACCGGATCCAGGTGGTCAGCATCGAGATGCCGCCGCTGCGCGCGCGCGCCAGCGACGTGCCGACCCTGGCCGAACACTTCCTGCGCCGGTTCGCCGCCGACCACGGCCGTCCGGCACTGCACTTCACCCCGGCCGCCCTGCAGCAGCTGGCGCAGGCGCCGTGGCCCGGCAACGTGCGGCAACTGGAGAACGTCGTCGAACGCGCGGTGGTGCTGAGCCAGGGCGAACTGCTCGACGTCGCCGACCTGCCGCTGCTGGCCCAGAAGCCCGGCCAACCCGCCGCAGTCGGCCTGCCCGGACCACACACCACTGCCCCGGACGGAGTGCCGCGCCCGCTGCGCGAAGCGCTGATGGAATCCGAGGCGGCGATCATCGCGCAGGCGCTGCAGCACTGCGGCGGCAACCGCGAACGCGCCGCCAAGGTGCTGGGCATCAACCGCAGCACGCTGTTCGCCAAGCTGAAGAAGCTGGGCATCGCATGACCTCACTTGGCGGTGCCAAGTCCCGACCCGAACGGCTATAAGGCCGCAGCGTCGATGTTCCGCAAGAGCTTCCAGATCCTGGTCGTCACCGGCCTCGTGGCGCTGGCCGCGATCGTCGCCTACGCGACCCTGCGGTTTGCCGGTCCCGAAGAGGCGCTGCAGCGCGCCGAAGCGATGTTCGCGCGTGGTGACCACGCCAACGCCGTCGCCGAACTGGAGCTCGCCGCGACCGCGCGCAGCATGCAGGCCGACGTGTCGAAACTGGAACGGCTGCTGCGCCTGCGCTATCGCGCGAACTCGGCACTCGGCAACACGAGCGGTGCCTTGCGCGACGTCGAGGCCCTGGTCGACCTGGGCAAGACCGACGTGGACCTGTTGCAGGACCGCATCCGCCTGCGCGCCCTCGAGCGCGACGTCGACGGCGCACTGCTCGCGGCTCGCCAGTACCTGGAGCGCCACCCGGGCAACGGCCGCGTGCTCGAACTCGCCGGCGAAGCGGCCCAGGCCGGCTACCAGCCCCTGCTGCGGGAACTCGACGACCGGATCCGGCACGACCTGCCACGCCACCGCCGTGAGGCGGCGCGCTCCGGATTCTGGGCACACGTCTATCGCCGCGACGGCGACCCCGAAGTCACGGCGAGCCTGCAGCGCCTGGCCGGGTTCTATGCCGAAACGCCGACGGCGGCGACGGCCTGGCCGAAGGTCGAAGCCGACCTGGTGCGGCTGCGCGGCCAGGTGCAGCAGGCACTCGACTGGTTCGCGCGCAGCCTCGCTTGCGGCGACAAGCCCGTCGCCGCATTCCGGGCCGAGGCGCTGGCGCTCGGACTTGCCGAACGCATCGACGACCTGCTGGTGGCCTGCGAGATCCACCGCCGGCGGTTCCAGCATCCGTACGTCGACGAAGCCGGGGTCGCGGCCGCGTACGCCCAGCTGCGCGACGGTGCCCTCGCGGCCACGATCGCAACCGCCGAACGCTGGCTGCCGCCGGGCACGGTCGGCAAACGGCTCGATGCACTGCCCGACGGCACCGCGGTGGCCGACCTGTTGCTCGCGCGCAGCGTCGCGGCGTTCGCCCTGGCCGACTCGAAGTTCCTGCAACGCGCCTGGCAGGACGTCAGCGTGTTCAACGACCGCAAGCTGTGGAACGTGCCGGCGCTGCTGGCCACCAGCGGCATGCAGCAATTGCGCAGCAAGGACCTGGCGCGCGCCGAGAAGTCGTTCGCCAGCGCCGTCACGGCGTTGGCGAAGGTGCCCCTGCCGATCGATCGCTTCGACGTGCTGCCCGAGCTCGCCCGCCTGCACCTTGACCTGCTGCGGCAGCGCGCCGCCGGCGAGGCCGAGATCGAAGCCGCGCTCCAAGCCTGGCGCACGGCACGACCCGAGTCCACCGCGCCGTTGTTCGCCCAGGTCGACGTCCTGCGCGAACGCGGCAAGGCTGGCGCAGCACTGCGCACGATCGACGACGCCCTGGCCGTCGACCCGACTTCGGCCGAGCTGTTCACGGCGCGGCTCGACCTGCTGCGCCTGCACGCCAAGAACCAGGGCCAGGACGGCCCGGCGCTCGTTGCGACCTGCCTGCGCCTGCGGATCACCCGGCCCGAGGTGACCGACCCGGCGCTGTGGCTGTTGTGTGCGGAATCGGCCCTGCAACAGAAGCTGCTGCCCATCGCCGAAGACTGCACGCGGGCCGCGGTGGCGGCGTTCCCGCAACATCGGCTGCCGCGCCTGCTGGAGATCCGCCACGCCCTCGCCGCCGGCCGCGCCGACGACGCACGGCAGAAGGCCGACCGCCTGCTCGAACTGCTGCCGCCCGACGGCGAGACGCTGGACCTGGCGCTGCAGGCATACCTCGCAGCCGGCGCGGACCCGCGGCCGCTGCTGCCGCTCGCGCTGGCGCGCAGCTCGGGCAGCGCGTGGCTGCGGGGCGAACTGCTGCGCTGCGCCCTCGCCCGCGGGCCTGGCCAGGCGGCCGCCTTCGCGACGCCGGCGACCCGCGACCCGAACGGCCCGCCCGAACTGCGCGTGCTCGCCGCGACCGCAACGGCGGTGGCCGGCGACGCGACGGCGTCGGCCGCGCTGCTCGACCCGATCCTGGCCCGGGACCAGTTGCCCGATGCCCTCGACCCGTCGCTCGGCCAGTCTGTCGTGGCCTGGCTCTTGGCGTGTGCGGCAACCGGCCCGGACGACTCGTCCCTGCAGCGGCAGGCGCAGGATCGGTTGCTCGCCTTGTCGCGCCACACCGCCCCACCGGCCGCGGCGCTGTTCGCCGCCGCGCGCGAGCTCGCACCCGCGCATCCGCACACTGCGGCGACCGCCTACGAAGTGGCCCTCGCCTTCGCGGCGCCGGCCGAACGCAATGGCACCACGATGGTCGAGGCCGCCCGGCTGGCACTGCGCCTCGGCAACCTCACCCAGGCGGAGGAACGGTGCACCGCCGCCCTGGCCTTCGCCGACGGCCGCGCCGCCGCGGTCGATCTCGCGCGGCTGTGCCTCGCCACGGGACGCAACGAACGCGCGGCCCAGGTCGCGGCGCTGATCGAAACGCCGACCGACGCGGCGATGGCGTTGCACTTCGGCGCGCTCGACATCGCCGCCAACCTCGTCGCAGCGAACCTCGTCGCCGACCCCGCCGACCTGGTGCCGCACTGCCTGCTGGCGAGCCTCGGCCAGCCGGCGATGACCGATTGGGCCCCCGCGACCGGCGAAGCCCTGGCCGAACGACTCCGGCTGCTGTGCACACTGGGCGAAGCCGGACTCGGCCCCGTGGCCGTACCGCTGGCCCAGGCGATGGCCACCAAGGACCCGAACGGCCAGACCACGCGACTGTTGCTGGCCCGAGCGCTCGGCGACGCCGGACGCCCGGCTGAGGCCGCGGCGATCCACCGCGAGCTGTTCGCGGCCGGCCTGCGCACGCCGGTGTTCCTGCGCGAACTGGCCCGGCTCGGCCAACGTTCCGGCCAGGTCCTCGACGCCGAGACGAAGCTCGTGCTGATGGACGCGTGCACGCACGACCTGATCGGCAAGTCGCCGCTGACCTTCGCGTTCGGCATGAACCTGATCGAGGACGGTTTCCGGCGGGGCGGCCACCCGGCCCACGCCGACCAGGTGCGGCTGGCGTTGTGGCAGGTGGCACCGCCCGACCGCCCCATGGGTGCTGCCGACCTGCTGTTCCTGCGCGCGCACCTGCCCCCGATGGCGACGTTCCAGCGCCTCGACCAGGCCCTGGCGGCTGGAGTTGCGACGCCGCGGTCGGCGGCGTTCGTGGCCCTCGCCGAACTCGGGCGCGAGGCGATCGCCGCCGACGCGATGACCGCCCCTGCGGTGCTCGCCGCCGTCGTGCGCGCCCTCGGGCCGAACGGCGGCCACGGCGCGCTGGTGCATTTCGTGCTCGACCACGAAGCGAAGCTGCCCGCGCCCCTGACGGCGCCGGAACGCCGCGCGCTGCTGCGGCGCCACCTGGAAGCCGTCGGCCGCGGCGAAGACGACGCGACGTTCGTGCCGCGCACCATGGCGGCGCTGGTCCAGAGCGACGGCAGCTTGCAGGCGGCCGCGACGCTGCACGACCTGCTGCAGGAGCACCCGACCGCGCTGGCGCTGCACGTGGCCCGCGCCGCACTGGCCGCCGGAACGCCACAGGCCCGCACTGCCGTCGCCGAACTGCGCGCCATCCTCGCGCACGCCGATGCCCCCGCGACGGTGCTGGACCTGCTGGTGATCGCCGGCGAATCCCGTGCGCTCGCCGTGGACGATGCCGCCCGCCTGCAGGCCCTGCCGAAGGAACTGCTCGACAGTCCCCTCGGCCGGTATGCGCGCGGACTGCTCGCGCTGCGCCAGGGCCGGCCCGACGACGCACTCGCCGACCTGGCCGTCGCCGCACCGCGACCGGACGGCATGCACCTGTTCGCGCTGGCCCTCGCCGCCCTGCAAGGCAAGGCCGCCGACGGCCCGGCCCGCGCGCGGGCTGCGTTCGAGCAACTCGTCCGCGACTACCCGAGCAGCTCGTTGGCGCGCAACGCCGGCAGCTTCAAGGACCAGCTCGCACCACGCTGAGCGATCGCCGCCGCGAGCCCGGTGAACGGGAACTCCGCGAGCAGCCGGTCGAGCTTGCCGAGCGTCTTGCCGAGGTTCACGTAGTGCCGGAACCCGCGCAGGCCGCCGAGGCGCTGCCGCGGCTGCTCCGGATCGACTTCCCACGGATGCAGGTAGAGGCAGCCCGGCACGCCGAGCTTCGCCTTCTGCCGCAAGCCCGCGCGCAACAGCGCCAGCGGGAACAACCGCAGGTAGCCGCCACCGCCGACCGGCAGATGCCGGCCCAACACGTCCCACGTCAACGGCGGCAGTTCGAGCAGTTCGCCGCCGGCGCCGAGCAACCGATACGGCGTCGTCGGCGCGCCCGGCACGCCGTAGTCGGGATGGCGCACCGGCTGGATCGAACTGTCGAGCGTGATGCCCGCGCGCAGCAGTTCGTCGATCGCCCACGGCGTGCGGGCGCCGATCGACCAGGTACAGGCGCGGAACGACGTCGGCCGCGCGCCGGTGATCCCGTGCAACACGTCGGCGGTGCGGGCGAGGTCCTGGGCGAAACCCTCGCGGCCGAGGTCGGGCAACAGGCGGTGGTCGTAGCCGTGGCTGCCGATCTCGTGGCCGGCGGCGTGGATGTCGCGCACCAGGTCGGGCAGGCGTTCGGCGATCCAGCCGAGGCAGAAGAACGTCGCCTTGGCATTCCGGCGCGCGAACAGGTCGAGCAGGCGGCGCGTCGAATCGCCGCAGCGCAGCTCGAACTTGGGCCAGTCGGCGCGGTCGATCACGTGCGCCATGTTGAGGACCTGGAACCAATCCTCGACGTCGACCGACAAGGCGTGCACGACGGTCATCGCAAGCGCTCCCGCGCGTAGGGCAACAAGGCCTGGAGGAACCCGACACAGCGGGCTTCCGCCCGTTGCAGCGCTTCGCCGTCGGCGCCGGCGAGCGGTGACTCGACCCGCAGCTGGAATCCCGACACCGCCTGCCGCAGCAACGCCCGGGGCAGGTGGTGCCAGACGAACGCACGGTAGTCGCCCGCGAGCCAGTCCCTGGTACCGTAGACGGTCAAGGTCACGAACACGCGGCCGTCGCTCCTGCGTCGCGCGACGATGCGGCTCGCGTGCAGCCCGGCCGCGACCTGCGGCAGCGCGACGGTGTCGTCGGCCTGCACGTCGAAGCCACTGCCTTCGATGCAGATGCGCGGCGGGTGCACGCTCTTCCAGTTGGTGTCGTGGAACAACGCCGTCAGGTTGACGAAGCCGCCGTCCGGCGCGCGGAACGTGCGCCACACGAAGTCGTCGGTGCCGAGCAATTCGCGGAACTGGCCACGATCGCGCTGGAACCTGGCCTCGGCTTCGGGCGAGCGCGGCACGAACTCGTGCCCCTGGAAACTCGACGGCAGGCCGGCAGCGCGATCGGCCGGCCCCGCCGCCGGCCGGTAGAGCGCGAGGCCACACGCGAGCGGCGCCAGCAGCCACAGCGCGACCGCCGGCCCGCGCAGCGACGCCGACCGCACCACGACGTCCCGGCCCGCCGAAGGAACCGCGCCCGGACCGTCCGCGCGCGGCAACACCCGGTCGAGCAGCAGCAGCGCCGCCAGCAGGGCGACCCACTCGCCGACGTTCGCCAGGTCGTGGCCGAAGCCATGCGCGAACTCGGCCCCGCGCCAGCGCAGGAAGGCACACAGCACGGCGATGCGCACGCTGTTGGCTGCGATCGCGAACAGCGGGGCCGCGACCAGCAGCACCGCACGCCGCAGCCAGGACGTGCCGCCGAGGAAGAACGCGAGGCAGTACGCCAGCGTGCTCATCGCCAACAGCGACCGCAGTCCACCGCACGCGGGCGCCACGTACAAGGCCCCCGGGGCATCCCGCAGGTGCAGATGGTCGCCGTGCCGTTCGACGTCGAGACCGAACAGATCCGCGAGCCAGGTACCGCCGACGACCGCCGCTTCCTTGAGCTCGAACGCGACGCGGCCTTCGACGTAGATCGGCAGCGGCACCAGGAAGAACACGAGGCCGAGCACCGGCCACAGTCCCCGCAAGCGCGCCCGACCGAGCGCCAGCCAGGCCGCGCCGGGGACGGCGAGGCACAGGCTCGCGGCGGACCACGAGTCGACCATCAGCAGCGCCCCAGCGAGGTGCAGCAGCAGTGCCGGCCCGAGCAACCACCACGCGCGCAGGTCGGTGCCGCGTTCCACCGACGACCACGTCGCGCGGCGTTGCCAGACGAGCCAGGTGGCGACGAACGGCACGAGCCAGCCGTGTGCGAAGTACTGGGTCTCGGCGCTCCATCGCTGCATGCACCACCACCACGTCGGCGCGTAGGCGACCAGCAACGGCAGGAACACCGCGACGAACGGCGTCACGTTCGCCCCCGCAGCAGTTCGCGCGCGATCGCGGCGGTGCGGTCGGCATTGCCGGCCCACGTCCAACGGTTCGTCTGCAGGCTGTGCAGACCGGCGGCCCCGATGCGGCGAGCGAACGCGCGGTCCGCCACGAGCCGCACCAGCTGCCGCTGCAGGTCGGCGGCGTCGCCGGGACGGAACAACAGGCCGTTGTCGCCGTCGACGATCGACTCGCGCAGGTTCGGCTGGTCCGGCGCCAAGGTCGGCACGCCGGCCGCGAGCGAATCGAACAACTTGAGCGGCGACGCATAGGCGTTGATCGCCGGGATCAAGGCGCCGTCGCAGGCGAGCACGTGCGACGGCAACAGTTCGGGCGGCACCTCGCCCAACGCCAGCACGCGACCGGCGAGGCCGCGCGCGCGCGCGCCCTCCTGCAGCGGTTGCAGCGCGGGACCGCGCCCGATGAGCACCAGCACGAGGTGCTGCAGCGCCGCATGCCCCATCGCGTCGAGCACCAGGTCGAGCCGGTGCCACGGCCGCATGTAGCCGACGAACGCCAGCGCGAACGCTTCGGCCGGCAACCGCCAATGCGCCCGCAAGGCCGCGCCGGCGGCGCGCGCGTTCGCGTCGTAGCGCTCCGGCACGGCACCGTTCGGCACCACGTGCACGCGCTCGCGGCGGGCACCTGCTTCGACCAGCATGTCGGCCAGCACCTGGGTCACCGCCAGCACCGCATCGGCCGCCCCGAGCACGAGCCGCTCGGTGCGCCGGGCGCGGCTCGGGAACCGCAGGCTACCGAGCTTCTGCATCTCGGCGACCATCGGCGAGTTCACTTCGAGCAGCAGCGGCACGCCGAGTTCGCGCGCGACGTCGAGGCCGGCCCGGCAGTGCAGCGCATGCCGTTCGTAGACGACGTCCGGGCGTGCGACCCGCGCCGCCGCGCGCAGCATCGCGCGCCCCTTGCCGTTGTAGAGGATCTCGAGGACCTCGACCGCGCTGCGCGGCAGCGACAACCGTTGCCAGAACGACGGCGCCTTCGCCGCGGGTCCGCCCGCAGCCGCCGTCGCTGGCGGCTCGCCGGTCGCCTTGCGCACCAGGGCGCACTCGTCGACCTGGTGCCCGGCCGCACGCAACGCCGCGACCAGTTCGCGCACGTGCACCGCCTGGCCGTCGTCGGCGCGGATGCGGTGGTGGTAGAGGAAGCGCAACGGCTGGCTCACGCGCCCTCCAGTGCCCGTTGGAACACCTCGGCCAACGTCGCGACCGGCTCGTCCCAACCGTAGCGCTCTGCGAATCGACGCACACCGGCGCGGTCGGCCGGTTGCGCCAGCACGCGCTGCAGGGCGGCCGTGAGCCCGTCGACGTCGCGCGGTTCGACCAGTGCACCGAGGCCCGGCGGCACCGGGTCGCCGAGGATCTGCGGAATGCCGCCGACGCGCGAAGCCACGACGGGAAGCCCGCACGCGAGCGCCTCGGTGACGACGTTCGGCCAGCCTTCGCGTTCGCTGGGCAACACCAGCACATCGGCGGCCCGGCACGCCGTGGCGACACCGTCGGGCGGCAAGGCGCCGAGGAAGCGCGTCGACGGCAGGGCCGCGGCGATCGCGGCCCGTTCGGGCCCATCGCCGACCAGCACGAACTGCACGTCGGCGCCGAGCCGCGCCACCGCCTGGGCGGCCACGGCGAAGCCCTTGCCGGTGACGAGCCGGCCGATGCCGAGGACCAACCGCGGTCCCACGGGCAGCCCGAGCTGCGTCCGTGCCGCGGCGACTTCTCCCGGCTGGAAGCGCTCGAGGTCGACGCCGTTGCGCACGTCGCGGATGCGCGCACGTGCCAGGCCCGTCACCGCGGCGAACGTGTCGCCGAGCGCCGAACTCACGGCACAACACGCGAACGCCCGCCCCGCGGCCTCGGCGATCGCCGCCGCGATCACCGGATCGTTCGCGAGCACGTTGAGGTCGCTGCCGCGCGCGGTCAGCGTGAACGGCACACCGAGGTCGCGCGCCAGCAGGCCGGCCGCGACCCCGTCGGGCCACAGGTAGTGCGCGTCGAGCACGATGCGCCCGCGCGCCGACAACAGCTGCACCGCCGGATAGGCCCCGCGCGCCATCGCCGTCGCCTGGCGCCGCTGCGACAGGCCGGGCCAGTGGCGGTAGCGCGGATGCACGATCGGCACGCCCTGCCAGACTTCCAGCGGCGGCACCTTCGCCCATTGCCGGTACGCGGCCGAACGCAGCGGCCACCACACGTTCGGCACCGGTGCCACCACCCTCCACGCCAGCCCAGTACGGGCGGCGACGCGGCGCATGCGTTCGTAGACGAACAGACCGTGCGTCGGCACGACCGCCGACGGGAACAGGTTGGTGAACGTGACGATCCGGCTCATGCCGCCCACCGCTGCAGGAAGCGCGCGAGCACCAGCACGGCCCACAACATCTCGGCGTGGTCGCCGACGCCCGCCCGGTGCCGTTGCAGCAACGTGCGCACGACTGCCGGATCGAGCCAGTCGCCGAGGCGTGCGTCGCCGAGGTGGCCTTCGACTGCATCGCCGATCGGCCCCCTGCACCACGCCCGCAGCGGCACCGAGAAGCCCGACTTCTTGCGCGCCAACGCCGCCGGCGACAGCCGGGCCGCCAGGGTGTCGCGCAGGAACGCCTTGGTGCGGCCGCCGGTGAAGTGCCAGGCGGCCGGCAGCCGCGCCGCGTGCTCGAACAGCACGTGGTCGAGGAACGGCGCGCGCACTTCGAGCGCCACCGCCATCGACGCGCGGTCGGCCTTGACCAGGATGTCCCCCGGCAACCACGTCGCGAGGTCGCAGGCGACGGCGCGGTGCAGTGGCGAGGTCGCCTGGCTGCGTTCGTAGGCGGTGACCAGCGGTGCGTGCGGATCACCGGCCGCGGCATGGTGCTCGGGCCGCAGCACCGCGAACACCTCTTCGGGCAGATGCGCACTGACCGAACGGGCGTAGGCGACGGCGGTCGGAGTGCCGAGATTCTGCAGCGTGCGCTTCGCGCGCAGCCAGCGCGGCAACCAGTCGGCCTTCGGGTAGCAGGCACCCAGCGCGCGCCACATCCCGGCCGGCAGCCAGCGCCGCGCACGGTTTTCGCGCACGTCGAACAGGTAGCGCCGGTAGCCACCGAACGCCTCGTCGCCGCCGTCGCCGGCCAGCGCCACGGTGACGTGGCCGCGCGCGAGCCGGCTCACGTGGTAGGTCGGCACCGCACTGCTGTCGCTGAACGGTTCGTCGAAGGTCTCCGCCAGCCAGTCGAGCTGCAGCAGCGTCGCCGGATCGAGCACTTCCTCGACCAGCGTCGCCCCGCACGCGCGCGCCGATTCGCGCGCGCCCGGCCGTTCGTCGAACGCCGGATCGGGAAAACCGATCGTGCAGGCCTGCACCGGTCGGCCGAGCGTTCGCGTCATCGAATCGACGATCGCGTAGCTGTCGACACCGGCCGACAGGAACGGCGCCAGCGGCACCTCGCCCATCAGGCGCACGCGCACCGCCTCGTCGAGCAGCGCCAGCGTGCGTTCCGACTGGACCTGCTGCGGCCGATCCTCGGTGGCGAACTCCAGCTGCCAGTAGCGCCCGGTCGCCATGCGCCCGTCGCGCAGGTGGCACCAGTGCGCCGGCGGCAGCTTGTGGATGCCGTGGAACACCGAGCCGGGGTCGGGCACGTAACGCAACGCCAGGAACTGTGCGATCGCGTCGGGACGCAGCCGGCGCGGCCCGCCGCCGGGCAGTTCGTGCAGTGCCTTGAGTTCGCTGGCGAAGCCGAACACGCCGTCGCGCTCCGTCCAGTACAGCGGCTTCTTGCCGAACCGATCACGCGCGCCGTAGGCCTCGTGCCTGTGCTCGTCGACCAGCACGAACGCGAACATGCCGCGCAGCCGCGCCGCCAGTCCGGTGCCCCACTCGCGCCATCCGGCCAGCAGCACTTCGGTGTCGCTGCGGGTGCGGAACACGTGGCCCTTGGCCTCGAGTTCGGCGCGCAGCTCGAGGTGGTTGTAGATCTCGCCGTTGAACGTCACCCACAGCGAACCGTCGGCGCTGCCCATCGGCTGCGCGCCGCTCGTCAGGTCGACGATCGCGAGCCGCCGGTGCACCAGCGCATGCCCCGGCCGCTGACGGATGCCCTCGCCGTCGGGCCCACGGTGGGCGATGCGCGCGGCCATGGCCTTGGCGACCGCGGGATCGAGTCCGCGCGCGCGATCGAACGCGAACCAGCCGGCGATGCCGCACATCAGCGCCACCTCGGCTGCATGGCCGCCACGGTCGGCAACGGAATCCGCCGACCGCGGGCCGGCCTCCCGGTGCGCACCGTGATCCGCCCACTCGCCCCCGCGGCACGCGCCACTGCCGCAGTCGTCGCCGGTCCCGCGGCGAATGCCTTGCGCGTCACGAACAACAGCGACGTCACCAGTGCGAGCCAGTGGTAGATCAGGTCGAAGTGCCCCCGGTTGAGGAAGAACGCGCCCACCATGAAGCCGACCATCGTCGCCTCCATCATGCGCGCGTAGGTTCCCGCCCACCGCAGGTCGGCGCGAGCCCGGCTCATCGCATACACCTTGCGGCACGCGACGAACACCGACGCCATCAGGGCCAGGTAGACGACGAACGCGAGGCTGCCGCTCTCGGCCCAGATCTGCAGGTAGCTGTTGTGGGCGACGTAGGTCGTCGAGTCGGCGCCGAGCGGCACCACCGAGTAGTCGGGATAGCGCGGCTGGAAGTTGCGCAGTCCGACGCCGAGGATCGGGTTGTCGCCGATCATGCGCAGCGCCGTCGCCCACGCGGTGAGCCGCGCGTTCGCCGAGGACTCCTTGGTGTCGCCGATCGACGCCAGCCGCTCGAGCACTTCCGGCGGCGCCACCAGCGGGAACAACAGCGCGAGGCAGCCCAGGAACCCGAACGCGCGCACCAGGTGGCCCGAACGCCAGGCGATCCACAGCGCCGTCATCGACAGCGCGAGGAACGCACCGCGGCTGTGCGTCAGCACGATCGTGACCACCGTCAGGAACACCGCGGCCAGCGTCGCCCGTCGCACCCAGGGCCGGTGCAACTCCTCGCGGCCGAGGTACCACAGCAGCGGCACGTTCATCACCAGGGCCAACGCGAAGTCGTTGTTGTCCTCGAGCATGCCGCCCGGACCGCGCAGGATCGGCCGGCCGCCCGACAACACGCCGAACAAGCCGCCCTTGACCCCGAAGAACGCCAGCGACAACGCGATCGTCCAGTACATCACCCGCAGCCGTTCGCGCGAGTCGACCTGGCCGGCCGTGAACGCCGTGATCACCAGGATCTTCACGAACTCGAAGAAGTAGGTGTTGGTGTAGGCGTCCTGGACCTGCGCGTCGGCGTAGCTGATCGACACGAGAGCGCCGAGCCCGACGATCGCGAAGGTGCGGAAGTCCCACAACGCGAACGGGCGGCGACCACGTTCGTGCACGAACCAGCCGATCAGCATCGCGAACGCGACGAAGAACGACATGCGCATCGTGCGCGCGAAGCCCCAGCACAGGTCCTGCGGCCGCATGTAGGCGAGCCAGCTGAACAACAACAGCCCGACGAACGGCCGCCGGATCGACGTCGGCAGCAGCAGCACCACGATCGCGAAGACGATGAGGTCGCGCATCGCCGTTCGCTCAGCTGCCGAGCAGCATCGACAGCACGTCGCGCACGGCCGGCGGCAGGCGCACCGGATCGACGTAGTAGATCGTCACGACGACCACGACGAGGCCGACGAAGCCGAACGCGACGAGGGAAGCGCGGCGGCGGCCGCGCACCGCGACGCGCACCTCCTCTTCGGTCACCAGGTGGCTGATGCCGCCGAGCACCGGCACGCCGAGACCGCGTTCGACGTCGTCGACCGTCTTGAACGACCCCTGCAGCAGGTCCAGCAAGAGGATCAACGCGATCGCGACCGCGAGGCCGAGCACACACCCGATCATCGCCACGACGACCACGTTCGGTTCGGTCGGTGCGGGCGGCGGCCACGCCGGCCGCACCTGGCGGATCGGCAGCTTGGCGTCGAGGCGGCCGAGCTGCTCCTCCTGCGCGCGCCGTTCGGCCTGGGCCGCCTTGCGGTCGTCCTCGATCGTCGCGAGCTTGCTGCGCAGCCCATCGAGCTGCTTCCACGCCGCCACCAGCTCGTCGTGCTGGCGATCCTCCGCCTGCATCTCCGCCTGCAGGCGCGCGACGGCCGCCTGCAGCGGCACCAGGGCCGCGGTTGCCTTGTCGAGCTCCGTCGCCAAGGCGGCGTGCTTCTGGTTCGCCATCAGGCCGTCGGGATCGCTCGACCCGCTCGACAGCAGTTCCTTCAGGAACAGCTCGCTCGCGGCGATCTGCCGTTCCTTCTCCCGCCGAGCGGGACTCTTCTCGGCCCACATCGACAGCCCCAAGCGCATGAGCAGGATCTGCTTGCCGAGCGCCTCGGCCTGCGGGTTGGCCTTCGCCTGGTCCGCCAGCGCCGCGGCGTCGGGCGGCACGCGCTGCGGGGTCGCGGCCAGCTGCTCGGTGAGCATGGCGACCTGCGCGACGAGGGCGTCGCGCGCCGCGAGCTTGCCGTCGAGGTCCTTGCGCCGGCTCTCGCGCGCTTCCTCGCGCAGGCGCATCTGCTCCATCTGCACCTGCGGCCCGAGGTCGGGCGGGATCTTGTGCTGCCGTTCGATGCGTGCCTTGTCGCCGAGGCCGGTCTCGTAGGC
>JAEUHV010000230.1 GCA_016794485.1 Planctomycetota bacterium | reverse complement strand
GATCCCAGTTGACGACTGCGTCGACGGTGCCGTGGATCCACGGCAACGCATCGCCATCCCACGCAGGCGCGCATTGGGCGAGGGCAGGTAGGGAAGTCAGCAAGGCAGCGGCGACGATGGGGCGCAGGGTCATTGGCAACTCGAGAACAGGTCGGTTGGGTGCCAAGCGGTACGCGGCAGCCGATCGCACCGAGAATACCGCCACCGCGGCGCGCGCCCGGGCCAACCCTCGGCATCCCCCAGCGCCACCGGCATGATGCGTCGATGCGCCTCGGTCCCCTCGTCCCGTTCGCGTTGCTGACGTTCGCCGCCTGCAACACCGTGCCAACGAACTCCAGCTCGCCGGCCCGCACGGAGAGCGCGAATGGAACCGGCAGCCGACGGCCTAACGCGGAGAGTCCGCAACCGCAGGGAGAGGTGCGCAGCACCGAGCCCGAGGTAGCGGGCGCGCGTCGGGCTGCGGGTGC
Source organism: Planctomycetota bacterium (assembly GCA_016794485.1). GTDB lineage: Bacteria > Planctomycetota > UBA1135 > UBA1135 > UBA2386 > UBA2386. Next base: position 2,126 of record JAEUHV010000230.1, on the reverse strand, counting down.
TGATGCAGGTCGCGAAGCGACCGGAACCGGCAGCCGACGGCCCAATGTCGTCGTGATCTTCATCGACGACATGGGCTACGCCGACATCGGCCCGTTCGGCGGCTCGTTCCCGACGCCGAACCTCGACCGCATGGCGCAGGAAGGCATGCGCTTCACCGACTTCGCGGTGTCGAGTGCGGTTTGCTCGGCGTCGCGCGCGGCGCTGCTGACGGGTTGCTACCACCAGCGCATCGGCATCGCCGGGGCGCTGGGCCCGGACGCGCAGATCGGCCTCGCTGCCGGCGAGACCACCCTCGCCGAACTGTGCCGCGACCGCGGCTACGCAACCGCGTGCTTCGGCAAATGGCACCTCGGCCACCACCCGAAGTTCCTGCCGACGCGCCACGGCTTCGACGAGTGGTTCGGCCTGCCCTACAGCAACGACATGTGGCCGCTGCACCCGAACTTCGCGCACCTGCCGAAGGATGCAGAAGCGCGCAAGCGCGGCTATCCCGCGCTGCCGCTGCTCGACGGCGAACGGGTCGTCGACGCCGAAGTCACCGGGGAGGACCAGGCGCTGCTGACGCGCACCTACACCGACCGCGCCGTCGACTTCATCGAACGCAACCGCGCCAAGCCGTTCTTCCTGTACGTGCCGCACACGATGGTGCACGTGCCCTTGTTCGTGTCGCCGGAGTTCGCCGGCAAGAGCGGCAAGGGGTTGTTCGGCGACGCGGTGCTGGAGATCGACTGGAGCGTCGGCCGCATCCTCGACACGCTGCGTCGGCTCGAGCTCGCGAACGACACGCTGGTGCTGTTCACGTCGGACAACGGCCCGTGGTTGCCGTACGGCGAACACGCCGGTTCGGCGGGGCCGCTGCGCGAGGGCAAGGGCACGATGTTCGAAGGCGGCATCCGCACGCCGACGATCGCGTGGTGGCCTGGCAAGGTGCCGGCCGGGGCGACGTGCGCCGAGTTCGCGTCGACGATCGACGTGTTGCCGACGATCGCCAAGGTGGTCGGCGCGCCGCTGCCGAAGCGAAAGATCGACGGGCTCGACATCACTCCGTTGCTGTTCGGTGAACCCGGTGCTTTGTCGCCGCACGAACTGTTCTGCTGCTACTACGCCGGCGGCCAGCTGCAGGCGGTGCGCGACGCGCGCTGGAAGCTGCACTTTCCGCACGGTTATCCGAGCCTCGCCGGCAAGCCCGGCGGCCGCGCGGGATCGCCGGCCCCGCAGGTCACCCTGCAGATCGGCTTGGCGCTCTACGACCTGCGCGCCGATCCGGGCGAGACCACGGACGTCGCCGCGGCGAACCGCGACGTGGTCGAACGGCTGCAACGCCTCGCCGACGCGGCGCGCACCGACCTCGGCGACACGCTGACCAAGACCACGGGCACCGGCGTGCGGCCCGCCGATCGCCTCGCCGAAGGCGACGAACGGCTGCGCTGGTGAGCGCGATCGCGGCGACCTTCCCGGCCCGCCGCGCAGTCCCGGTCGCTACGCTCGCCGCCCTTCCCCATCCATCACCTCGCCGGAGAACGACCCCATGTCCATGCAGATGCCCAAGCCCACCAGGTTCCACAAGAAGCTGCTCGACCTCGTCGGCACCTGGACCGGCGACGAAGTCATGCACCCGATGCCTTGGGACCCGCAAGGCGGCAAGGCGAAGGGTTCCTACAAGGTGCGCGCGGCGCTCGACGGCTTCGGCGTGATCCAGGACTACGTGCAGAAGCGCGGCGGCAAGCAGAGCTACGTCGGACACGGTGTGCTCGGCTACGACGCGCAGGCCAACTGCTACCTGTGGCACTGGAGCGATTCGATGGGCGGCGTGCCGAACCAGGTGAGCAAGGGCACGTGGACCGGCAAGACGCTCGTGTTCGTGGCGTCCTGCGAGCAGGGCCACTCGCGCTACACCTACGTCTTCAAGAAGAAGGACGTGCTCGAGTTCTCGATCGAGATGTCGCAGGACGGCCAGGACTGGGCCCCGTTCATGAACGGCACCTACACGCGCAAGTCGGCGAAGTGACCGCGCGGCTCAGCTCGCGCGCAGGCACGCGACGATGCGCGCGTAGTCGTCGCCGCAGTTGCGTTCGGTGACGGCGGGATTCTGCGGGTTGCGCAGCACGGCGAGCCGCTCGTAGGC
>JAEUHV010000209.1 GCA_016794485.1 Planctomycetota bacterium | reverse complement strand
CGCCCATGCTCAAGCGGTTCACGCCGGCCGCGAGCGCGCGTTCGGCCTTGGCGCGCGTCAGGCTCTCGGGATTCGCCTCCATCGACACCTCGGGGCAGACGTCGAGGTCGACGTGGCGGCGGAGGATCGCGAGCAGACGGTCGAAGCGCGCGTCGTCGAGCAACGACGGCGTGCCGCCACCGATGAACACCGAGACCGGCGCGCCGAACCGCCACTCGCGCGCCAGCTCGCGGTCGAGCGCGTCGAGGAACACGTCGTGCACGGTGCGATCCTCGACCACGTACGAGTTGAAGTCGCAGTAGCCGCACTTCACCACGCAGAACGGCACGTGCACGTACAACGACGTGCCGGAACCGGGCGCAGGGCTCTGTGGGTTGGCAGGCACGCGGTGCAGGCTACGGGCCGGACTGCGGCCGGTCACCGTTCACGCGTCGGGCACCGGGCGCCGCCGCGAGTGCTTCGCCGTGCGCTCCTCGCCGAACTCGCGCGCCATGATGACGCCGAGCCGTTCGAGCGCCTGCTGCTCCATCTGCCGCACGCGTTCGCGGGTCAGCCCGAAGCGCTTGCCGATCGCCTTCAGCGTCATCGGCTCCTCGACCCCGATGCCGAACCGCAGCTTCAGGATGCGCGACTCGCGCGTGTCGAGCGTCTCGAGCAGCTCGCGCAGCCGGGCCAGCTCCATCGCGGTGAGGATCTGCTCCTCGGGCGGGGCCGAACGCGTGTCCTCGATCGTCTCGGCGAACGCCGCCGCGCCGTCGTCGTTCATCGAGTGCGCCGGCGCCGACGCCGACAGCACCGTCTCGCGCACCACGTTCCAGTTGGTCTCGGGCAGGTCGAGCTGCTCGGCGATCTCCGAGGTCGTCGCCTGGCGGCCGAGCCGGTAGCCGAGTTCCATCGCCGTCGCCTTCCAGCGCGACACGATCTCGGACATGTAGCTGGGCACGCGCACGGTCTTCACCGAGTTGACCAGCGAGCGGCGGATGCCCTGCTTGATCCACCAGGTCGCGTAGGTCGAGAAGCGGCAGCCGGCCTTCGGGTCGAACTTCTCGACCGCGCGCATCAGGCCGATGTTGCCCTCTTCGATCAGGTCCATGAACTGCAGACCGCGGTTCACGTAGTTCTTGGCGATCGACACGACGAGCCGCAGGTTGGCGCGGATCATGTGCTCGCGGGCGGCGAGGTCGCCGCGCTGCACCCGTTTGGCGAGCTCGATCTCCTGCTCGGGCGTCAGCAGCGGAACTTCGTTGATGTCCGACAGGTAGGTGTCGAGGCCTTGGTCGCGCATGGCAGGTTCGTGTGGTCCTGCCGTGGATATCGACACCTCCGCGCCCAACTCCAGGCGACGCGTCGGGGCCGTTCCGAATCGGGACGTTGCCGCAGCGCGCCGCGACGGCCGCCGATCACCAGAGGGTGTAGATGAACGGCGCGATGCCGGTGGCACCGAGGATCAGCAGCACACCGAGCAGGCCGAACACGACCAGGATCGGCGTCATCCACCACATCTTGTTCTCGGCCATGAAGGCGACGAATTCGGCCACGATGCCGCGTTCCTGTTCGCCCGCCGCCTGCAGGAATTCGTCGTCGGTCTTCTTCGGGTCGGTCATGGGTGCCCTCAGTATAGCTTGAAGTACGACGCCTTCGGTCGCGGTGCGCCTCGCACGTGCCAGTAGGTCGTGGCCTTCGCGTCCCACTTCCGCCCGATGGCATCGCGCCCAACCAGCCGGAACAAGAGCCCGATCGGCGTGATGACCAACCAGTAGACGATCGCCAGCATCACGTTCGACACCACGAACCCGATCGGAGCCGCGAGCACCATGAGGCCGACGAACGTCCAGCGGGTGACCGCCTGGATGCCGGCGAGGAACAGGGCCAGCTGCACGACGGCGAGCCCGGCCGCGGCGAACATCGCCGGGTGCGACCACGTGAACGCGCCGCACAGACGCAACACCAGGAAGGCCAGGAGCGGCAGGCCGACGATCGCAAACCACGCGAACTGGCGCAGCGCCTTCGGCTCCGGCTTGAAGTTCATCTTCAGCATGGTTGGCCTCAGTCCAGGGAGAAGGAGGACAGGTACTTCTCGCGATCGATCACGGGCAGGTTCTTCTGCACGGCACGCCGGATCACGAAGTTCTCGAGCACGAGCACGTCCATCTCGGTGCCGAGGAAGCAGCGCAGCGCGTCCTGCGGCGTGCACACGATCGGCTCGCCGCGCACGTTGAAGCTGGTGTTGATCAACACCGGGCAACCGGTGCGGCGCTTGAACGCCTTCATCATGCCGGCGAGCCGCGGATTGCGTTCGCCGTCGACGGTCTGCAGCCGCGCCGAGTAGTCGACGTGGGTGATCGCCGGCACCACCGAACGCAGCTGCTTCAGCTTGTCGAGGCCGAACGCGCCGGGCTCGACCGGCTTGCGCTTCTCCTGGCGCACCGGCGCCACGATCAGCATGTAGGGGCTGTCGTGCTCCCGCTCGATCTCGAAGTACTCGCTGGCGTCCTCGCGCAGCACGATCGGCGCGAACGGCCGGAACGACTCGCGGAACTTGATCTTCAGGTTCATCACGCTCTGCATCTTGGGCGAGCGCGCATCGCCGATGATGCTGCGCGAACCGAGCGCGCGCGGGCCGAACTCCATCGGGCCCTGGAACCAGCCGATCACGTTCTCCTGTTCGATCAGCTCGGCGACGCGGTCGGCCAGCGCCGGTTCGGTCGGCAACTCCTCGTAGACGACCTTCTCGGCGTCGAGGAACGCCTTGATGTCGCGATTCTCGTAGCGCGGTCCGAGCAGGCTGCCGCGCTGCGAATCGGCGGGCCTGGCCTGGCGCGGCTTGCCGAGCAGGTTGTGCCAGACCATCTGGGCCGCACCGAGCGCACCGCCGGCGTCGCCGGCCGCAGGCTGGATCCAGATCTTCTCGAACGGTCCTTCGCGCAGGATCACGCCGTTGCCGACGCAGTTGAGCGCGACGCCGCCGGCGAGGCAGAGGTTCTTCTTGCCGGTGATCTTCGCGGCGTGCCGCGCCGTGCGCAGCATCACGTCCTCGGTCACGCGCTGGATCGACGCGGCGAGGTCCATGTGCACCTGCTCGAGCTTCGACTCCGACTTGCGCGGGTCCATGCCGAACAACGCATGGAACTTCGGGCTCGTCATCGTGAGCCCGTGGCAGTAGTCGAAGTACGACAGGTCGAGCCGGTAGCTGCCGTCGTCGCGCAGGTCGATCAGGTGGTCGCGGATCTGCTTCTCGAACCGCGGCTCGCCGTACGGCGCGAGGCCCATCAGCTTGTATTCGCCGCTGTTGACCTTGAAGCCGCAGTAGTAGGTGAACGCGCTGTAGAGCAGGCCGAGCGAATGCGGAAAGCGGATCTCCTGCAGCAGCTTGATCGAGTTGCCTTCGCCGACGCCGATCGACGTGGTCGCCCATTCGCCGACGCCGTCCATGGTGACGATCGCCGCATCCGCGAACGGTGACGGGAAGAACGCCGACGCCGCGTGGCTCTCGTGGTGCTCCGGGAAGACGTAGCGGTTCTTCGGCTTGCAGCCGAGTTCCTTGGTCATCGTCTTCTTCAGGTGCAGCTTGTCGCCGAGCCACGTCGGCAGGGCCATGCGGAACGACGCGAGGCCGCGCGGCGCGAACGCGAGGTAGGTCTCGAGCAGCCGGTGGAACTTCAGGACCGGCTTGTCATAGAACGCGACGAAGTCGAGGTCCTTGGCGGTGATGCCGGCGGTGCGCAGCGCGAACTCGACCGCCCGGGACGGGAAGCCGGGGTCGTGCTTCTTGCGGGTGAAGCGTTCTTCCTGTGCCGCGGCGACGATCTCGCCGTCGCACAGCAGGGCCGCGGCGGAGTCGTGGTAGAAGGCGGAGATGCCCAGGATGTAGGTCGGCATGGGGGGCACCGGCAGCCGGTGCGGGCGGGAAAACGGGCGGACTATTCTGCCTCAGGATCCGCCTTCGCGTGCGGGCTTCTTGGAACCTTCGCCGACGCGATAGTCTGGCTCCATGCTTCCACGTCCTGCCCGCCGCCGTCGGCCCGTCGCCATCGCCGTGTTGGTGGTGGGTGCGCTGGTCTTCGCACTCGGTCTCGCCGAGCTCACCTTGCGCCTGCTAGGCGCCCCGCGGGCGCTCGGCGAACTCAGCTACGCGGATGCAGACGGCAAGCCGGTGACCCCGCAGGAAGCCGTCGCGCGCGGACTCATCGTCCCGGTCGATCCGCCCGGGCCACGGCCGCGCACGATGTTTGCGCCAGGAGTGAACTTCTACCTGTGCTACTCCGACCAGGACCGGTTGCAGCGCGACTGGCTCGACGCAACCGGCCGGGTCGCCGTGCGCATCAACTCGTTCGGCCTGCACGAACGCGAGATCCCGAAGCCGAAGCCGACCGGCCAACGCCGCATCGTCTGCGTCGGCGACTCGTTCACGTTCGGCTGGGGCATCCCGGAGGAAGCCGGGTGGGTGCGGCTGCTCGAGAACGACCTGCGCCGCGACCAGGGCGACGTGCTGACGATCAACTGCGGCGCCGCCGGCACGGTGTGCATCGACGAATACGTCGCCGGCCTGACGACGCGCTTCCACGAGTTCGGCCCGGATGCCGTCATCCTCACGATCTGCCTCAACGACCTGATCCCGAACAACGGCGTGCTCGTGTTCGGGCCGGCTCCCGACACCGGCTCGGTGCTGCTCGATCGCATCCTCGCAGCGTGCGGCCGCACGCCGCTGCAGCTCGATCCCGCCGAAGACTGGGTTGGCTACCTGCTGAAGATGGACCGCGCCACGGCCCAGGCGGCGCAACTCGCACACGACGACAAGCCGTTCGAAGCCATGTGGTCACAAGGAGTTCCGCAGAAATCTCTGCGCGAGGCGAAGGCCTTCTGCGAGGCCCGCAAGATCCCGTTCCTGGTCACCCTCTGGCCGTTCCTGCAGGGGCTTGGACCGGGCCGCTACTACCCGTTCCAGAAGCTGCACGACCTGGTTGCCGCAGACTGCAAGGCCGCCGGCATCCCGTTCCTCGACGTGACTCCAGCCCTGCAAGGCACGCGGGAGGAAGAGTTGTGGGTCACCCCGGTCGACGCACACGCGAACCCGAAGGCCCAGCAGCTCGCCTTGCCGCGCATCGCCGCGTTCGTACGCCAGCATCTCGCGTGGTGAGGCGAACGCCTACTGCGACACGATCGCATCTGGACAGCTTTCAAGGTCGATTCTGGCAAGTCTGAAATTGACCCGGGTGGGTCGATCTTTTAGAGGGGTCGCCCTTTCTGGGCTGACCGCGCGTGCCCTCGTGACCTTGTTTCTCGTCTGCCAACCGGTTTAGGGCAGGGGGGAGAGCAGGAAACGGGGCGGCCCCACGCGTGTCGGCACTTGCCGTTTTCCTGCGACCGCAACCCCGCCCCCCACCGCGGAGGGGATCCAACTTGACCGTCCTGTTCCCCAAGTGGACCAACAAGCTGCCAGCCTTTCTGGCTCTCGGTGCAGCTGCGACCGGTCTGTTCGTGGTCTTCGTCGTGAGCTTCTGGTTCTCACCGAAGCACACCGACGTCGGTTACCAGCCGTTCCAACCCATTGCCTACAGCCACAAGCTGCACGCGGGCACGATGGGCATGGACTGCCGCTACTGCCACCGCATGGTGGAGGAGGGGCCACACGCGACGATTCCGGACGCGGACACGTGCTACGGCTGCCACAAGAACGTCAAGAAGGACAGCCAGCTGCTGGCGCCGCTGCACGCGGCGATCGGCACCGGCGCCCCTGACGGCACGCCGATCGAGTGGGTGAAGGTCCACATGCTGCCGGACTACGCCTACTTCAACCACGCGGTCCACCTGCGTGCGAACGTCGGCTGCGCCAGCTGCCACGGCAACGTCAACGAGATGGAGATCGTGCGGCAGGTCCAGCCGCTCAGCATGGGGTGGTGCCTCGAGTGCCACCGCGACCCGACAGAGCACATCCGTCCGCGCGAGATCGCCCCGACGGACATGACCTGGAAACCCACGGAAGAGAGCAAGGCGGCTGCCCGCAAGCTGCTCGAGTCGGCTGGTGACAGCCTGCCGGCCCTCAACCCCCCGACCCACTGCTCGGCGTGCCACCGATGACCAGCGTTCCGCAACTGCCCGAGTCCGCTTCGACGATGGACGACACGTCGAACACCGTCTACTGGCGCAGCCTGAACCAGCTCGAGAACTCGCCCGAGTTCCAGGCGACGCTGGCGCGCGAGTTCCCCGAGGGCATCACCGAGGCTCCCGACGAGGTGTCGCGCCGCGGCTTCCTCGGCGCGATCGCCGCGTCGGTGGCGCTCGCCGGCCTCACCAGCTGCCGCAAGCCGGTCACCAAGATCCTGCCGTTCAACAAGCGGCCGGAAGGCGTGAAGCCCGGTCTGCCGCAGTTCTACGCCACGACGCTGATGCGCTCCGGCCACGGCATCGGCGTGCTGGTGAAGAGCAGCGACGGTCGCCCGACCAAGATCGAGGGCAACCCCGACCACCCCAGCAGCCGCGGTGGTTCCGACCTGCAGCTGCAGGCCGAACTGATCCAGCTCTACGACCCGGCCCGCAGCCGCCACGCGCGCGGCCCGATGAGCAAGCCCGCCGCGAAGGCCGACGACCACGGCGACCACGGCCATGCAGCCGAGGCGACGCCTGCGGCCAACATCTGGGAAGAGTTCGACAAGTGGTACCAGAACAACGAGCTGCCGAAGGGCATCGTCACGGCGCAGGGTGAAGGCCTGCACGTGCTGATGGCGCCGACGAGCTCGCCGTCGATCCAGGCCGCGATCGCGCGGATGAAGAACGGCAGCTTCCCGAAGGCCCGCTTCCACACCTGGTCGGCGCTGCACACCGACAACGAGCTCGCGGGCGCGCAGATGGCGTTCGGCAAGCCGGTCGACGTGCACTGCGACTTCGACAAGGCCGATGTCGTGCTGGCGCTCGACAGCGATTTCCTGGCCACCGACGGCAACAACCTGCACAACGCGCGCAAGTGGGCGGACACCCGCCGCGAAGCCGTCAAGGGCAAGAAGCTGTCGCGCCTCTACGTGGTCGAGTCGACCTACACGACGACCGGCACCGCCGCCGACCACCGCTTCCGCACCAAGGCCAGCGAGATCGCCAACGTGGCGTTCGCGTTCGCCAAGGCGCTCGGCGTGTCGGGCCTCGACAGCGTGCTCGGCACGGTCAACCCGGGCTCGTTCGAGAAGAACGGCAAGAAGTGGCTCGAGATCGTCGCCAAGGACGTGAAGGCCGCCGCCGGTCGCTGCATCGTCACCGTCGGCCCGCGCCAACCGGCCGCGGTGCACGCGGTCGTGCACGCGATCAACCAGGCGCTCGGCAACGTCGGCAAGACGGTGCGCTACACCCAGGTCGCCGACGGCCTCGCCGGCAACTGCGTGCAGTCGATCGGCGAGCTCGCCCAGGCGCTCGACAAGGGCACCTGCAAGATGCTGGTGCTGCTCGGCACCAACCCGGTCTACGACGCGCCGGCCGAACTCAAGTTCGGCGACGCGCTGAAGGCCAAGAAGGGCAAGGTCGCCCTCGTGCACGTCGGTTCGCACGACGACGAGACCGGCCAGCTGTGCGATTGGCACTTCCCGCTCGCGCACGATCTGGAGAGCTGGGGTGACGGCCGCGCCCACGACGGCACGGTGTCGCTGCAGCAGCCGCTGGTCGCCCCGCTGCACGGTGGCGCCAGCGCGCTCGAGTTCCTCGGCTACCTCGACCAGCACGCCAGCGCCCCCAACCTGGTCATGGCCCGCGACACCACGTTCGGCTACGAACTGGTGAAGTCGCACTGGCAGGCCACGTCGCAGGCGGCGGACTTCGACACCAACTGGTGGCCGAAGGCGCTGCACGACGGCCTGGTCAAGGGCACCGAGTTCGCCACGGAGAACGTCAACCTGGACGCTGCCGCGATCGCGGCCGGTGTCGACGCCCTGCAGAAGGCGCCGAAGCCGAACGGCACCGAAGTGGTGCTGCGCGCCTGCGCGAAGATGGCCGACGGCCGCTTCGCCAACAACTCCTGGATGCAGGAGATCCCGGACCCGTTGACCAAGCTGTGCTGGGACAACGCCGCGCAACTCAGCATCGCCACCGCTCGCCAGCTCGGCGTCGACAACGGCGACATGCTGACGATCGGCGCCCTGGTGGGTGGGTCGCAGGTGCAGGTGCAGATCCCGGCGTGGATCGTGCCCGGCCACGCGGACGACAGCGTCACGATCGTGCTGGGCTGGGGTCGCGCCCTGCCGGCGTCGTTCAAGGTCGCGCACGGCACCGGCTTCAACGCCTACCCGCTGCGCCAAGGCGGCACCTGGATCGTCGGTGGCGCCACGGTCAGCAAGGGCCAGGGCAAGTACCAGCTGGTGACCACGCAGGAGCAGGGCACGATGGCGGGGCGCACGACGATCGTGCGCGAAGCCACCGTCGCCAAGAACGAAGCCACGCCCCGGTGGGCACCGCAGATGTCGCCACTCGACAAGGCGGCGCAACTGCAGAAGAAGGAAGAGCGGCACCTGGCCAACTCGCTCTGGACCGAGCGCTATGAGCCCAAGGACCCGGACAAGCCGATCGGCACCCCGGGCTTCGCCTGGAAGAGCGAGGACCCCGAGGTCAAGAAGTCGCCCTACCAGTGGGGCATGGTGATCGACCTGAACGCGTGCACCGGGTGCTCGGCGTGCATGGTCGCGTGTGTCGCCGAAAACAACGTGCCGATGGTCGGCAAGATCCAGGTCAGCCGCAACCGCGAGATGTTCTGGATCCGCACCGACCGCTACTTCGCGTCGCGCGCGATCGGCAAGGACGCGTCGCGCACCGACAAGGAAACGGCCGCCGAGGATCCGCAGGTCGCGCACATGCCGGTGCCGTGCATGCAGTGCGAGAACGCGCCGTGCGAGTCGGTGTGCCCGGTCGCGGCGACCACGCACAGCCCGGACGGGCTGAACGACATGGTCTACAACCGCTGCATCGGCACGCGCTACTGCAGCAACAACTGCCCCTACAAGGTCCGTCGCTACAACTACCTCGACTACGTCGGGAACGTGCCGGACACGAAGCGCATGGCGTTCAATCCGGACGTCACCGTGCGCAGCCGCGGCGTGATGGAGAAGTGCACCTACTGCGTGCAGCGCATCAACGGCGGCCGCATCGAGGCCAAGCTCGCGGGCAAGAAGGTCGGCGAAGGTGCCAACGACGTGCGCGTCACGACGGCGTGTGCGCAGGCGTGCCCGACGCAGGCCATCACCTTCGGCAACATCCTCGACACCGCGAGCAAGGTGACGAAGTTGCGCGGCACCGACCTCAACTACGGGGTGCTCTCCGAGATGAACACCAAACCCCGCACCACCTACCTGGGCCGCGTGCGCAACCCGAACCCCGAACTCCAAGCCTGAACCGATGACCGCCATCCAAGTTGTCGACGAGCCGGAGAACCCGCTGGTCCGGGCCCCTCTCGTCGAGGGCAAGAACGACTTCACGTCGGTCACCAACATCATCGCCGGTGTCGCCGAGC
>JAEUHV010000193.1 GCA_016794485.1 Planctomycetota bacterium | reverse complement strand
CCTCGGCGACTGTGCGGCGAAGGTCGACGTGCAGATCGGCGACGGCCGGCGTCTGCTCGAACGGGCGCGCGATGGCGAGTTCGGGCTGTTGGTGCTGGATGCGTTCAACTCCGATGCGGTGCCGGTGCATCTGCTGACGCGCGAGGCGGTGGCGGTGTACTGCCGGAAGCTCGCGCCGGGCGGGGTGCTCGCGTTCCACGTGTCGAGTCGCTACGTCGACCTGCCGGGCGTGCTCGGCGACCTGGCGGCGGACGCGGGGCTGGTCGCGCGGTATCGGCAGGAGCCGCCGTTGTCGGCCGAAGCGGCGGCGGAGTCGAAGAACGAGTCGAAGTGGGTGGTGCTGGCGCGGCGGGCCGAGGACGTGGTGGGATTGGGGTGGGACGCGCTCGGGCCGACGGGGCGGCCGGTGTGGACCGACGACCGCTCGAGCCTGCTCGCGGTGCTCCGGTTCCTGCCGTAGCGGGTGGTGGGGGTGCGGCGGTGGATCGTCGCTAGCGCGGCGCCACGGCCGCCTTCAGCTTCAGGGTCGGCAGGAACTCGCGCAGGGACGGGGACTCGGGTCGGCGGTCGCCTTCGATCGCGGCGGCGATGGACTCGAGGGTCTGCTTGTCGAGAGATTCGGCGCGGCCATCCGACACGGCCCGAGCCATGCGCCACACGCCCATCCACAGATTCGCATCCTGCGGGTAGCTCGTGTTCCTGGTTGCGAGGAAGCGCGGCGCGTGCTGGAGGAACTCTTCGATCGGTGCGTAGCGAACGAGGCGGCGGAGTTCGTCGAGCACGGCGTCGCCGGTGGCTTCGAGCTCGAGTTTTCGCGCGCGCAGCGCGGGGATGCGGTCGCGCAGGGAATCGTCGGCAGGGCGCGCCGTTCCGGCGATGGCCTGGATCAATGACCCCACGATGAGTGGATCGACCCGGCGGTTCTTGTTGTCGATGATCTCGCGCGTCATCCGGTCGACCCCGTGCCACAGGATCGGGTCCTTGGGATACGGGCTGGTCCGCAGGCTCTGGAAGATCGCAGCGTGTGCGAACAGTTCGTCGAGCGGTGCCTCGACGGCCAGGCGCTGCAGTGCGTCGAGATCGGCGTCGCCGGTCGGCTTCAGCACGAACTTCGGCGCGGTCGCGTCCGGCTGCGTGCCAGTGCACGCAACAGCGCCCAGGAGGACCAGCGCCACGGAGCCGAGTCGCCGCGCTCGGTTGGGCGCGGCGGCGGGGATCACTGGTATTCGAAGCGGACGACGGGTGCCAGGTAGTTGGTCACCGTGCCGGTCGAGAGCGTCGGGTTGCCTTCGACCAGCGCCATGTCGAGGGTCGGCATCGCCGAGGCGACCTGCCACCGGATCGCGTTGCTGAGGGCGAGCTGGGTGAGTTCGAACCACTGCGTCGTCATCTGGAAGCCGAGCACCGGCGGCACCGCGGGCAGCGGGACCAGGATCTCCGCGGTCGCCATCGCGCCGAGCAATGGATGCACTTCGGGCTCGAACAAGACGGGCAGCGCGACGAACGGCTGCATCGGGTCGATGTGGCAATTGCAGCCGGCGGTCGGGATGCCGACCATGCTGAGCGGGAACGGGGTCGGCAGGGCCTCGCCGAAGAACGCGATGCCGAGGCTGTTGGCCGGGCCTTCGGCGCGGAACACGGCCTGGCCGCCGGGCACCAGCGAACGGCGCGCGACCATGCTCCACTGGTGCTGTGGGCCGCCGTAGATGCCGCAGCCCGGGCCGAGTTCGAGCACCGCGGTGCCGGCGACCACTTCCTCGGCGGCATCGGTCATCCACCACGTTTGCTGGCCGCTGATCGGCGTGCCGGTGATGTCGATGCACAGGGTTCCGCCGTTGTATGGAAACGGCGTGCTGAGCGGGATCTGGATGGTGTTGGCCGCGCTCCAGGCGACCTGGCTGCCGGCACTGCCGGTGTTGGGCGACGGCGGCAGCGTGATCGTGCCGGCGAAGACGTTGGTCAGGTCCGGCCCGATATTGGTCGCGAACGTGTTGCTGGCAGAACTGGCGGCCGACGGCGACGTCGACAGGTCCACCGCGAGGTCCGCGCTGCCACCCGAGTAGGTTTCGTTGACGGCCGTGCGGCGCAGTTCGAGTGCGGTGATCTGGCGGCCGACCATCGCAGTGAGGTGCGATGCGCCGACCAGGATCTGCTGGCGGAGCGGAGCTTCTGCACCGGCGAACCACTCGTAGGCGAGCGCGTCGGTCGTCGTGTTGGCCGCGGGTGCGACGACGTGGCTCTGGGCGGTGAGGGCCGCGCTGAACGAAGCCAGGACGCATACATGGATGCGGTTCATGGGCATGGCTCTACTGGATCGGTTCTGGTTGGGGGTTGGGTGGAGGTGGGTGCGGCTCAGGGGCTTGGCGAGGCTACTTCGACGTAGATCGCGCGACGGTTGGTTCCGCGGCCCACGCTGATGACGACCACCGTTCCGCCCGGAACATTGGGCAGGGTGATGTTCGTGTCCTTCCCTGGGGCGACATCGACTCGGGTGGATTGAGAAGTCGAAGTGTCCTTGATCTCGATAACGGAATCGTTGCTGCCGACGTTGACTGTGATCGTTCCTCCACTGACGGGCTGCCCACTGATTCGCAGGCCTTGGCCCTGGGGGGCCAGCGTGGGGCCATTCAGAGGTTGGAAGACGATTCGCACGTGCGTGTCTACTTCCGACGTTGTTCGGCGGCCTTTCGAAGGCGCAACGCAGGAAGGTGCTCGCGAAGCGATGGTGTGTCGGGGTGCCCCGTGCCGCCGATCGTACTGATCAACGTCGCGATGAGCATCGGATCGACGCGCCGGTCCGGGTTGTTCACGATCTCGAGGGTCATTCGCTCGACACCCTTCCAGAGGATCACATCCTGCGAGTACGGCGCGGTCCTCAGGTCCATGAAGAAGGTCCACTTCGCGAACAGTTCATCGAGCGGAGCCTGCACCGCCAGCCGCCGCAGGGCATCCAGTTCCGCATCCCCCGACGGCTCGAGCTTGATCTCCGCCGCCGGCGCCGGATTCGGCTCAGCCGCCCCACCCGGTTCCCCGTTCCCCGCCGCCACCCCAGCGGAATAACCGCACGCCCCACCGAGGGCGGTGCCGGCGACGAACATGCCGCCGGCAATGAGGAACGCCCGGCGCGTCGGCATCGACGGAACCTTGGGCTTGGTCAGGACGAAACAGGCATTGTCGAGTCGCATGGAGACTCCGGAGGGCAATCACGGGTGCACGACGAGAGGGCCGGAGTTTCCAACCGTGCCGCACTTCGGTCAAGCAGCTGCCAATGGCAGCCATCTGCCGCCACCCGCACGGAACTTCACCCGAACCTGCACCCCAACCCCTCCGAGCGGGCCCCATGTCGGCATGACCACCCTCCTCGAACGGTGCGCCGCCGCATTGTCCATCCGCGATTGGCCCACCGGCTGGCTCGTGCCGCCGGGCGCCATTGTCGCCTCGGACGGGGCCCTGCGCGCGCCGCTGGGGCTGCGCGCGCGCGTTCGCCGCATCCTCCAGGCGGGAGGTGCCCCGTTCGTCGACCTTCTGGCGCCACCGCCGCTCGAACCGGACGAACTGCCGCCATGCCCGGTGCCGCCCCCTCCCGCCCTCGCCCCGTGGCTGCGCCATGGCGGCCACGGCGTCGTCGTAGGCCTGCCCGAAGGCGAACGGGTCGACCTCGTGTTGGCGGCGGTGCACCATTCGGCGGCGCGCACCCTGTTGCTGGTGCGCGATTCCGGGGCGCAGCTGCTGTGGCAGGCACACCTGCGCGAACGGCCCGGGAACGCCGCGATCACGGTCACCACCGCCGCCGCGGCTGCGCACACGTTCGCCGGTGCCTCGCCGCGCCACGACCTGCTCGTGGTCGCGAATCCCGAACTGCTGCCCGCGCCGACGTTGGCGACGGCACTCGGCGGACTCGCACCGGCCCGCGTGCTCGCCTTGGTCGCGCACGCCGGTCCGGAGTTGCTTGCGTGCACGGCGTGGGCGGGGCCGTTGTTGCAGGTGCAGCACTCCTCCGACCAGGCCGCGCGGATCGAACTGCACCTGCCGCTCACGCCCGCGGAACGGACGGAGCACGACGCCGCGTGGCACGAGTTCCTCGGGGCCTACGACGCGTTCGCGGCCCTGCGGCCGGGGGCCGGCTTCGGCACGTTCGTGCAGGAAGCGCGCGCCGCACCGGCGTGGCGTCCGGCATTGCTGGCGTGGCATCGCGCGCGGCGCGTCGCCGCGTGGAACGAAGCGAAGGCGCAGGCCTGCGGCGACCTGCTCGCGCGGCATCGCGGTGCGTCGGTGCTGGTGTTCACTCCGGATCGCGGCAGTGCCTACGCGCTCGCGCGCACGCACCTGGTCGCGCCGATGACGGCCGAACTGCCGCGCGGCGAACGGGCGGCGTCGTTGGCTGCGTTCCGCAGCGGCGCGCTGAAGGTGCTGGTCGGGCCGCGTCTGCTCGACCTCGGGGTGCCCGCGGGCCGGGCCGAAGTCGGCATCGTGGTCGGCGGCGGCTTCGGGCTCGGCGAACGGCGCGCGCGGCACGAACGCGTCGCGGCGTCGGGGGTGGTCTACGAACTGGTCGCGGCCGAGACCGCCGAGGTCGGCCGGGCGCGGCGGTTGGCCGATGCGCTGGCACGCTGACGCGGTTCCCGGCGCGCTCGTCGACGGCGAGTTCGTGCCGGACTGGTTGGCCGCGGCCGATGCCCCGTGGTTGCGCGAGCTGTTGCTCGAAGCCGCGGCGTTCGACGGCCGGCCGTTCGCCGCGTTGCGCGATCGGTGGCGGCAGCACGAGGTGCCGCCGCGGGCGGGCGCGCGTTGGCCGTGGGTGTTGGCGGAACTGCGTGCGGCGCTGTTGCCGCGACGGGGGGCGGCGGCGAGTGCGGTGCGCGCGGCGGTGTTTGCGGCGGTGGCGGGCGGTGCGTCGCGCGCGGCGGCGTTGGCGGCCGGGGCGGCGGTGGGGCGGTGTGCGGTCGCGGCGGTCGAGGCGGCGCTGTTCGCGGATCTCGGCGACCAGAGGTGTGTGGCGTGGCCGGCCGGGTGGGATGTCGACGCGGTGCGGCGGGCGGTGAACGCACGATGGGCGCGCGTGTTGTTGGCGACCGCGAACGCAGCCGAACTCGAACTCGGCGGGAGCAGTCGCGCGGTGTTGAAGACGGCGTGGTTGCACGGCGCGCACTTCCGGGTGCGCGCGGTCGACGCGGACGTGGCGCGGCTCGAGTGGTTGCCAGCGCCCGGCGATGCGCGGCCCGGCCGGCGGTTGGCGGCGGTGTTGGGCGTCTTGCCGTGGGCGCGGCGGTTTCTGTTGCGGGCGTCGGTGCGCTGGCGCGGGATGCGGTGTGCGCTCGTGCTGTCGAACCTGGACGCATTGGCGGTCGGGGCGGCGCCGGCGGAGTTCGACAGTGGCGTCGAGCGCGCGTTCGCCGCGGCGTTGGTGCGGGAGTGTGGCGGGTGGGAACTGCGGCGCGAGCCCGTGCCGTTGCCGATCGGCGAGCGGTTGGCGTTCCCCGACTTCGCGTTGGTGCGCGGGGCGGAGGTGTGGTGGGTGGAGTTGGCGGGGCTGCGGCAACGGTCGGCGCTGGCGGGGAAGCTCGATGTGTTGGCGCGCGTGGAGCGGTACGTGCTGGTGTTGCCGCAGGAGAAGTGTCCGGTGGATTGCCTCGGGCACGCGCGGGTGGTGGGGTATCGGCGCGGGAAGCTCGACTCCGCGGCGGCTCGGGTTGCGGGGATCGTTGCCATGCAGCACGGAGCCGCCCGGCTCCATGCTCGCGATGCGGAGCGAGAGCTTGACAGCTTGGCTCCGGCCCCGTGAGGTTCCTGGCGAACGCAGATGCGTTCGCATCGATTCCGCGTCACTTGGGCACCCTCCATGCGCGCAGTCTGCAACTGCCAGAACCCGACCTGGACAACCTCGGCTCGAAACATGGGCAATCCGGCCGGTGGTGCCGGCCTGCGTAGACAACGGGGCGCGACGGCGTGACTGGATCGCAAGGTCATCAGGACGGGGCGAGCAGGCCCGCGTGGCCGCATGCGCATCCCCTGATCCATGGTGATGACGATCCCTTGCTGCCGCACCTGGCGGCGTGCTTTCCGCGCGCGCGCCTCGTCTGTGTCGCCGTTGCGTTTGTGCTCGACCAGGGTGTCGATCTGATCCGTCCGTTTCTCGTGGATCTGCTCGCGGCCGGCGGTGAGCTGCGCCTGCTGACGGGTGACTACTTCGATTGCACCGAGCCGCGTGGACTCGAGCGGCTGCTCGACCTGCAGGACGAGGAGGCCGTCCTCGCGGGGAGGGCTCGGTTGCAGCTGCGCATGTTCGAGACGCGCGGACAGGCCTTTCATCCGAAGGCCTACGTGTTCCATCACGAAGGCGAAGGCATCGCGTTCGTCGGCTCGTCCAATCTGTCGCGCACCGCACTCGGCAATGGCGTCGAGTGGAACTACCGCATCATCGCCAGTTCGGACGCCGCGGGGTTTGCGGCCGTGACGAAGGGCTTCGACCAGCTGTTCGTGCACCATCGCACGGTGCCGCTGACGGCGCAGTGGATCAGCTCCTACCGTCGGCGCCGCCAGATTGCCGCGCGCCACCCACTCGTCGAGGTTGGTTCCGAAGAGCTTGCGCCGCCGATCGCGCACGCGATCCAGCTTGAGGCGCTCGCAGCACTGCGGCAGTCGCGTGCGCAAGGCAACCGCGCGGGGCTCGTGGTCTTGGCAACGGGCCTCGGCAAGACGTGGTTGTCAGCCTTCGACTCAGTCGCCTTCGCACGCGAAGCCGGTGTCGATGTCGCCGCCCAGCGCCTGCTGTTCGTCGCCCACCGCGAGGAGATCCTCGACCAGGCGCTGGCGACCTACCGCCAGATCCGGCCCGGCTGTGTGATGGGCAAGTTCACCGGCCAGGCGAAGGACGGCGACGCAGTCGTGGTGTTCGCCTCGATCCAGACGCTGAGCAAGCCGCAGCACCTGCAGCGCTTCGCGCCGGACCACTTCGCCTACGTCGTCGTCGACGAGTTCCACCACGCGGCGGCGGACACCTACCGGCGGTTGATCGAGCATTTCCGGCCCGGCTTCCTGCTCGGCTTGACCGCGACGCCGGAGCGCACCGATGGTGGCGACCTGCTGGCGCTTTGCGGCCACAACCTCGTCTTCCGCTGTGATCTCGGCGCAGGCGTCAAGGCGCAGTTGCTTAGTCCGTTCCGCTACTTTGGCGTGTCCGACGACATCGACTACAGCGCGGTGCCATGGAGCCGACAGTCGGGCCGCTTCGATGAGATGGCGCTGACGCGCGCGCTGGCCACCGAGCGGCGGGCCGGCAATGCACTCGAGCAGTGGCGGATGCATGGTGGAAAGAGCACGCTCGGATTCTGCTGTTCGCAAGCCCACGCGGACTACATGGCCGGGTTCTTCCGCGACCGCGGCGTGCGCGCTGTGGCGGTGCATGCGGGAGCGTCGTCGGCGCCGCGGGCGAACTCGCTGAGCGACCTCAGGGACGAGGTCCTGCAGGTGCTGTTCTGTGTCGACATGTTCAACGAGGGTGTCGACGTACCGGCGATCGACACGGTCATGATGCTGCGTCCCACGGAGTCGCGCATCGTCTGGCTGCAGCAGTTCGGCCGCGGCCTACGCCTCGTCGAAGGAAAGACGCTGACGGTCATCGACTACATCGGCAACCATCGCGTGTTCTTGACCAAGGTGCAGGCGCTGCTGTCGTCCGTGCTCGGCGTCGGCGAGTGTCATCACGAGCTGCGGGAGTGCATCCTCGCGTTGCGCCGTACACAGGCCGAGCTGCCGGCCGGCTGCGAAGTGACCTACGACTTGGAGGTCATCGAAGTGCTGACCGCGTTGCTGCGCCCGACCACCGGCGAGGAACTGCTGCGTGAGACCTACGAGGAGTTCCGGCTGCAGCATGGCCGGCGGCCGACGGCGCGCGAGATGTTCATGAGCGGTGGCCTGCAACGGGAGTCGTTGCGCCGCGGGTTCGGGTCGTGGTTTGGTCTGGTCGGGCAGATGGGCGATCTCGCCGTCGCCGAGCGCGAGGTGGTGACGCGTCACGCGGCGTTCCTCGGTGAGGTGGAGCAGTCGCGCATGGAGCGCAGCTACAAGATGCTCGTGCTCGAAGCGATGCTGGAGGAGGAGAAGCTGCCCGGCGCCATCCGGACCGACGTGCTGGCCGACCGTTTCGAGCGCATCGCGGAGCGATCGCCGGCCCTGCGCCGGGAGCTCGAGGAGACGATGCGGGAGAGCAAGGTGTCGCTCGAGGCGATGCTGCGCAGCAACCCGCTGCGTGCGTGGGCAGGGACGAAACGAGGGGAGGGCTCGGACTTCTTCTCGCTCGACGACGAGCGCTTCTCGACGAGGTTTGGGGTGGAAGGGGGCGTGCCAACGGTCACGCCGGGCGATCGCGAGATGTTGCCGGTGCTGACGCGAGAGCTCGTTGAGTGGCGGCTGGCGGAGTACTTGGCGCGCGCGAACCTCGTGGGCGAGCCGGCAGCGCCTGAGGGGACGCCTCGTCAGCTGCGGGTGGGTGCGAGCTTTATGCGCGAGGAGATCCCGGCGCTCTTCGGCAGCGCGTTCACGCGGAACGTCTGGCAGCAAGGAATCGTGTCTGTGCCGAGCGGGCTCGTGCTGCTGGTCACACTCGACAAGGCTGGCAAGGTCGAGAACCAGAATTACGAAGACCGCTTCGAGTCACCTGCGGTGTTTCAGTGGCAGAGCCAGAACCAGACGACGCGTAGCGGCAAGCACGGGCGGCTCATCCAAGGTCACGAGGCGATGGGGAAGCAGATCCATCTGTTCGTACGCAAGCGCGGCAAGCGGGCAAACTCGACGGCGGCGCCGTTCTGGTACTGCGGGGAGCTGTTGTTCGATCGGTGGGAAGGCGAGGAGCCGATCACGGTGTGGTGGCGCCTCACGGTGCCGTTGGCCGGTGAGCTCTGGGCGATGCTCGGGTCGGGCGCGTGATGGAGCGGGTGATGGGGATCGAACCCACGACATTCAGCTTGGGAAGCTGACGTTCTACCGCTGAACTACACCCGCGGTCAGAGCGGCCCACACTACCGACGACCCAACCAAGGTCAAGGCCGACGAAAACCACTGCGCGTGCATCCGCGCGGCTCGTCCGACGAAATCCCCGGGCTCCGCCACAGTTCACCGCACGATGCACCCCGAAGCCGCACCGCCGACACCGCCGCGGGCCCACGCGAACCAGCACGCGAACGCCCACGCGAACGCCCACGCGAACGCACACGCGAACCCGCACACCAGCACCCACACCGACGCCAGCACCACCCTCGACACCAACCCCGAGACCCTGGCGATCGCCCGCGCCCACCTCGCCGCGCATCCGCTCTACACCCGCATCACCACCCTCGCGCACCTGCGCACCTTCACCGAACACCACGTCGCGTGCGTGTGGGACTTCATGTCCCTGCTCAAGTCCCTCCAACACGACCTCGCACCGACCACGACACCCTGGCGGCCGCCCGCAGACCCCGAAGCCGCGCGCCTGATCAACGAGATCGTCGTCGACGAGGAGTCCGACGCACTCCCGTACCGCCAAGGCCACGCGAGCCACTTCACCTGGTACACCGAGGCAATGCACGAACTCGGCGCCGACACCACGCCGATCCAACGCTTCCTCGCCGCACTCGCCACCGGCACCGCCGCGCTCCTCGCCATGGCCGACGCCGGCCTGCCCGCCGCCGCGCGCGCGTTCACCGCGACGACCCTCTCCAGCCTCGCCGAACCGCTCCCCGTGCGCGCCGCGATCTTCCTGCACGGCCGCGAAGACCTGATCCCACGCATGTTCGTCCCGCTCGTCCGCCGCCTGCACGCGACCGGACTGCCGTGCGCGCGCTTCCTCGCCTACCTCGAGCGTCACATCGAAGTCGACGGCGGCGCGCACGGTGCCCACGCGACCGCACTCCTGGCCCGCCTGTTCGACAGCGCGCCGCACCTGCGCGAACGCGGCGAACGGGCTGCGCTGCAGGCGCTCGCGGCGCGTCGCCGCCTGTGGGACGCGATCGTCGCGGCCCTCTGACCTTCAGTCCTCGTTCGCATCCTCGGCACACGCCGCCGCGAGCCGCTCCGCGCGCAGCGCCGCCGAGTGCAGATCGCCGCACAGGTCGTCGGCGTCGAAGTCCAACAACACGCCGGCGTGCTGCATCGTCGCGAGCTGCGTCGCTCCGACTCCGGCCAGCACCAGCTGCCGACCCTCCTCGCGCAGATGCAGCATCAGCGCGCGCAGCTCCAACGCCGACCGTTCGCCCATGCCCTGCACGTTCGCCAGGTCCAGCACCACGACGCGCACGTGGTCGTCGATGTTGCTCGCCCACGTCGTCAGGTCCGGCAGCCGGAACCGCTTCCCGGGGGGCGGCGGCTCGGCGTGGAAGATCGCGACGATCGGCGCGCCGTGGTGCTTGCCGTGCCGCAGGTCGACCGCGGCGATCGGCACGAGCAGGTCGCGCACCATCAAGAACACCAGGAACACACAAGGCGGCACCATCGACCACGTCGGCACGTGCTCGTAGGCGACCGTGCCGAGGCCCGCACCGAACGCGAAGCTGCCCGGGATCGACAACAACAACAACGTCCGCCACCGCGCCGCGGTCGCGCGCGCATCGGTCAGCTTGCGCCCGAAGCCGAACAGCCCGAACACGATCCGCGCCAGTTCGAGCCCGAGGTCGGTGATCACGCCGGTCACGTGCGTCGTGCGCACGACGCCGCCGCTGATGCGCGTGATCGTCGCGTTCTGCAGGCCCATCGCGAACGCCGGCAGGAACGTCAGCCATACCTGCGCATTCTCCGGGGCCAGCTGGCCGAGCGCCTGCCAGTCGACGAGCAGCGCGAACACCGCGAGCAGCAGCGCCTCGACGATCATCGGCAGCACGTAGATCGACGGGTAACGCCGCACGCGGCCCCATTCGGTCATCACGCCCGACGCGAACGCGCCGGCGAGGAACATCACCACCACGCCCGACAGGTAGGCGGCGCGCGACCAGTCGCCCTTGGCGATGTCGATGCCGAGCTCCGACACCGGACCGGTCATGTGCGACGTCACCTGGTGGCAGGTGAGCACCGTGAGCGCGTTGGTGTAGCCGGCGATCCAGGACAGCGAGATCGCGAGACGCGCCTGCTGCACGAACGAGTGGGCCTGGCCGGAGAACATCGGGGGCGGACACAGTAGCGCCGCACGGCGCCAAGTTCCCTTCGAGTGCCGTCCCTGCAATTCGTTGCGTCGGCGACGGACTGACGAACCGCGCCACCGGCCTGCGGCCTCAGCCAAGTGTCCGGTTGCGCCAATACCCTGGTCGACGATGAAGGTGAGCCACGGCGATCACCTGCAACTCGTCGGCGTTGACGCGGTAGACAATCGCGAACGGGAATCGCCTCAATCGGATCCTGCGCGTCCCATGCTGGAAAGTCGGCCAACGGAGGGGCGCCTCGCGCAACAGCAGTACGGCACGCTCGAACTCGATCGTGAACATGCTCGCCGCGCGCCCACTGCGGGCGGCGTACCAGTCCAGGCTGCCCACGAGCTCGTCCATCGCGGCGGGATCGAAGCGAAGCTCCATCCCGTATCAGCGACCGATCCGTCGGCGCACTTCGTCCCAGGGGATCAGCTTGGTCGTGCCGGCGTCGATGTCGCGAATGCGACGCTCGATCTCCGCCCCCCAAGCCGCCTCGGCGTCTGCGTCGACTTCGGTGTCGAGGCTCTCCAGCAGGGACCCGGCCAGCGCCGCCCGCGCTTCGGGAGGCAGCTTCATCGCTTCCAGAAGGAGGTCGTGTGGGTCGATCATGGAAGAAGTCTACCTCTCGATGAAGGTGCGTGCATCGGGCGCACTACAGATGGACACAGTAGCGCCGCACGGCGCCAAGTTCCCTTCGAGTGTCGTCCCCGCACTGCGTAGCGTGTGCGGCGATGCTCGCCGCCACCGCGACGTCCTGGCTCGCGCACGTGCTCTACCTCGGCATGCCGTTCGCCGTGGGGCTGTGGCTGTGGGCCGGCGTTCGCTGCTTGCGCGCGCACGGCGACCGCACCCGGTGGCGCGGCCTGCTCGTGCCGTGGCTCGCCGCCGCAGCGGCTTCTGCCCTCGTCGTCGGCGCGGTGCCGCCGACGATGCGCATGCAATTCGACGAGACCAGCCTCGTCGGCACGTCGCAGAACATGCACCGCGAACGCATCGCGATGATGGCCACTGCAGCCTGGCCAGCACCGGACGGACCGGCGGTCACCGACTGGAACCTCGACAAGCGGCCGCCGCTGTTCCCGTTCCTGGTCAGCGTCGTGCACGACGTCACCGGCTTCCGCATCGGCAACGCGTTCGCGGTCAACGCGGTCCTGTTCTGCCTGCTCGCCGGCACGCTCGCCACGGCCGTGTCGCTGGCACTCGGCAGCGCGCTGGCCGGCGCCGGCACTCCGTTCCTGCTCGCCGGCGTGCCGCTCGCCGCCACCGCCGCGACCAGTGCCGGCTTCGAACTGCTGGCGACCTGGCTGCTCGCCGTCGTCGTGCTCGCCGCCGTCGCGTTCGCGAACGCGCCGACGCCCGCGCGCGCCAACTGGCTCCTGGCCAGCGGGCTCTTGTTCGCGCAGTCGCGCTACGAATCGATCGTCGTGCTCGCGGCCCTCGCCGGCACCGTGGCCGTCGTCGTGCGGCGTTGGCCACGCGATCGCTTCGGCACGATCCTGATCGCGCTGGCTCCGGTGCTGCTGGCGCCGATCGCGCTGCTGCTCGTGCACGCGCGCGACCCGGCGTTCTATCCCGAGGCGAACGGCCAGGCCCTGGTGGGCCTCGGCCACTTCTGCACGCACCTGCCGCCGTTCGTCGCGGCGTTGTTCGATCCGACCACGGGCGGTGCCATGGCGGGGCCGCTCGGATGGGTGGCGCTGCCGGGGCTCTTGTGGTGGCTGCTCGCGCGCCGGGCGCGGGTCGCCACCGCGCTCGTCGCGGTGCCGCTGCTCGCCGTCACCGGCGTCGTGCTGGCGTGGTTCTACGGCGGCGTGCACGAATCGACGGCCCTGCGCCTCTACCTGCCGATCGCCGTCGCCGCGGCGCTGGGCCCGCTGCTCGTGGCCGGACTCGTGCGCCATCGCGCCGTTCCCGCTGTCGTGCTCGGGTCGGCCGTGGCGTGGTCGGTGCTGCGCGTCGACGCGGTGCGCACGGGTGCGGTGCTGCCGCCCTACAACGTGGTGCAAGCACTGCGCGCCGTCGACGCAGCCCTGGCGAACGTTCGCCCCGACCCGAAGCGCGCGCTGGTCGTCACCACGGTCGCGCAGTACCTGCTGGTGCACGACCTGCCGGCGATGTCGCCAGAGGTGTTCGCCCGGCGGGAACGCGAACGCGACCTCGCCGCGTTCGAAGTGCTGGTGCTCGAGACGCCGCTCGACGCGTTGCTGCCGCAGAAGGGCGATCCGCGCGCGATCCTGCGCACGCGGCCGGCGACGTTGCTCGGCCGCATCGACGGCGACCTTCCGGTCGCCGTGTGGCGGCTCACCAGCGGGCGATGAAGTCGACCGTGATGCGCGTGTCCATGATGTCGTCGTCCGGATCGGTCAGCGCGAACTCGTAGCAGGCGCCGATCTCGAAGCGCTTCTGGATCTCGACGCGCGCGCCGACGCCGGCCCACGCCACCATGCTCTCCGCCGGTTGCGAGCCGAGGTTGGTGTAGTCGAGGCCGCCGACGTTCAACGCCGTCGCGCCGTCGTCCAGGTAGTGCACGCCGTGCAGTTCGAACAGCGGTGCCACGACCGTGTCGCTGCCCGGATTGACGTCGTAGTCGAAGTGCAGGTCCCAGTGGCCGACCGTGTTGCCGTCGTCGCCGTCGAGCGGCAGGCGCAACGTCAGGTTGGCCAGCGCGTGCAGGCGATCCCAGCCCTTGCCGACCGACACGAACGGGCTCACTTCGTCGACGCCGCCCTGCAGGATGCCGCGGTGGCCGTTCTCGGCCATGTAGCGGATGCCCGGGGTCAGCACGAAGTTCTCCTTCGTGTCGGCGACCGCGACGTACTTGAAGCCGGCGGCGAGGTCGTTCCAGCCTTCGTCCTGGAGGATGCCCGACTCCATCTCGGAGTAGCCGTCCTTGGTGGCGATGAACGCGAAGCGGTCGGTGATCGCCAGGCGCGCCTGCAGCGCGTAGATCGTCACGTCACCACCCTGCATCGTCGACTGGTCGCTGAACTCGTGCTTCAGGTAGAGGGCCCGCAGCCCGGTGTCGTTGAACGGCGACTCGAAGTAGATCGGCTGGCCGAGCGGCTCGTGGAACGCTTCGAAGCCGCGCAGGCCGGTGAGGAAACCGTTGTCGTTGGCCTTCGGTGCGGCGGCATCCTGCGCCGTCGCAGCCGCGGCCAGCAGGGCCGCACACGCCAACAGGGTGAGGGGGGAAGACGAGTCTTGGCGCTTCATGGTCCCCACGCAAAGCCTGCCCGCGGCCTCTCTTTCTGCGCCCTTTGGCCCTGCGCACTCGTCCGTGCCGACCTGCGCCCCTGGCGCGCCGTCGCTACGGTGGCGGCCCGGGAAGTGTGCGCCTTCGGCAGCGGCGGGCTTGCCGGGCGCGCTCGGGGCGGTTCAAAAAACCGACATGCGCACCTTCGTCCTGTGGCCCTTCCTGCTCGCCCTCGCCGCCTGCTGGCAACCGCGCTACTTCACCCCGCGCGAACACGTCGGAGGCACCGGGCCCGCAGGACAACCGGCGGCGATCTACCCGTTGCCGGGCGAGGGGGCGACGGCGGCGCAACCGGCCGAGGTGCGGGTCTGGTCGGCGGGGGCGAAGGCGCGCTACGCCGACGACGACCGCGAAGTGGTGGAACTGCAGATCGGACTCGAACTGGAGAACAACGGGCCCAACCTGCTCGTGCTCGACCCCCAGGATCTCGTGTGCGAGGAACTGATGATCGACGGCGTGCTCCAGCCGAAGCAGACGCCGGTGCGCGTCGACGGCATGGGCATCGCCGAGCCGGGGGCGACGGCGCGCGTCGACGCGGTGTTCGAACTGCCCACGACCAGGCCGCGCACGGTCGATTCGTTCGCGGTGAAGTTCGTCGTGCGCATCGCCGACCGCGTCGTGCTGCAGCAGACGACGCCGTTCGTGCCGTTCGTGCGGCAGGCCGATCCCGACCGCGCGTACTGGGTGCCGATGTGGGGCTTTGGCTTTGGCATGCACAGCCACTTCGGCTGGCACTGACGGGCGGCACGCGGCCGGCGTCAGTAGTCGAGCGTCACGCGCACGATGTTGCTGGCAGCGACGCCCGGCACCGCGGGGCAGCCGACGTAGAGCACGTTGAACGACACGTACTGGAAGTCGAACGCGACGCCGACCAGCGCCGGTGCGCCGGGAATCGCGAACGGGAAGGTCGCCGAACCGGCGGTGTTCGGCACGAACGACACCGACAGCGGCTGGACCACCGTGCACACGCCACACGGCAGCGTCGGGCCGGCCGGGGCCAGGAACAGGAACGGCACGGCGAGCGGCGAAGCCCCGAACAGTTCGAGCGCCAGCGCGGTGTTGCCGAGCGACGCCGGGCCCGGCGAGCTGGCGAGGCCGCCCGGACCGCAGCCGCCGCCGAGGTCGGTGATCGGGCCGCCGTTGCCCATCGCTTCGATCGGCTGCAGGCCGACGTCGCTGTCGTAGGTGGACACGTTCTGGTCGGCGAACACGCACAAGCCGTCGTCGACGTTCAACTGCGCGTCGCCGGCACAGCGGCCGATCAGCCGCGGGCCGTGTTCGTAGCGGTACTGCGTGCCCGGCGTGACCTCGAGCCGCAGCGGCGGGCCGACCAAGGCCCCCGTTCCCGACACCACGCGGAACCAGGCGTCGTCGTCGTACGGAAGGGCACCGCTGGTCGTCATGCAGCAGACGCCGAACTTGTCGCCGAGCCGAGCCACGTCGGCGGCGAAGTCGATGCGATTGGGCTGCGCTTCGAGGTCGAGCACACCGGACAGGCTGGTGACGCCGTTGCTGCCGACGGTCAGGATGCGGCCGCGCACGTCGGCCGACGACGGGTTCACCACTTCCTGTTCTTCCCAGGCGACCAGGAACTTGAAGCCGTCGCCGTCGACCGCCGGATAGCCGCAGTCTTGCGGCACGTTCTGCACGAACACGCCGGCCCCGACCAGGTTCATGTCGTGGTCCACGACCTGTGCCCGCACCCGGCCCGGCAGGCCCGGCGGCCGATCGACCCAGGTGACGAGATGCATGCCCGGGTTGCCGCCCTGCTTGCTGATCGCCGGTTCACGCGCGTTGATGCCGCCGAGCTGCACGATCGGCGTGCCGCTCACCTGCAGGTTCTGGTCGATCGCGACGCTGCAGCCGATCAGCCCGTACGAGCTGTCCAGCCACGCGACGAGGCAGTCGTCGTCGAACAACGTCGCTTCGCCGCTGAGCACCGGCGACGACAGCGGCCCCGGGCCGTCGATCGTGAACACGCTCGTCGCCTGCGCCTGGGTCGGTTCGAACGCCAGCCCGCAGATCGACTGGCCCGACTGGCCGTAGTTGACCCACACCATCACGAACAGGCCGGTGCCGGCGATGTTCGTCACGCGCACGCTGTCTTCGTCGCCGGTCTGGTTGACGCCGAACGCGTAGCCGAACGCCCAGGTGTCGGCATCCCACACGCTGCCGACGACACCGACCGAACCGTTGGCGAAGAACTGCGTCCACACGACGCAGAACGTGTCGCTGTAGGCGTCGTAGGCGACGTCGGGAAAGTCGGCGTCGGCGCCGGCCAGCGCCTGGAACGGCGCGCCGATCAGCGGATCGAGTTCGAGCGGGTAGGTGGCGCCGTCGACGAACGACCCGGGCAGCACGAGCTTGACGCCGGTCGGCGTCGGCTGCAGTTGGCCCATGCAGCGCACGCCGCGGGCGTCGATGCCGACCACGTCGCCGAGCGTCACCGCGGGACCGTTCTCGGCGTGCCACACGAAGGCGCCCGGTTCGCGCGTGAGCGTCGTCTCGAGCGCGAGATGCACTTCGAGATCGCCGCGGCCGCGCGGTGGCTCGGCGAACACGAAACTCTGCTTCAGGCCGTCGGGCCGGGCGACGTAGCGTTCGTCGATTCCCGGCCAGCGCAGGGTCGCGGTGCTGCGGTCGTGGCGGCGTTCGGGCGTGGCGGCGCTGCGCGCGTCGAGCAGCACCGTGTCGCCGCGGGTGATGGCGCTGGTCGTGAGCCGCAGCATGTGCGCGCGCGGCGCGTCCTTGCCGAGCAGGGGTTGGAACGTCACGTCGCGGTCGCCGATCGCGGCGCGGTAGCGGCGCGCGACCGCGGTGACTCCGCCACCGAACGTCGACACGCCGGCGAACTCGCGGGTCGCATGCGCCGGCAGCGATGGGTGCGTTCCGGAGCGCTGGCCCGGCGACATCGCGCAAAACGCGAGGGCGGCGGTGCACGCGGTGACCAGGAATCGCAATGGCGACGGCATCGGGGACTTGCGGCAGAAACCTACCTCGCCGGGCGGATCCGGCCGGGCGATCGCCCGGCACCCGGCCGCCCGCGGCCATGGCACCGGGGCTTCCGCCCGTGCTGCGACCGAGGGATGCTTCCCCGCCTACGCCAGCGAGGTCGCCCATGCAGAACCCGTGGATGCGTTTGCCCGTTCGCGCCCCGTACGTGCTCGATTGCGATGCCGCGTCGCTCGCCGACCGGCGTGCAGGAGGTGGCGAGGACCATCGGGTGCACACCGAGGTGTTGCCCGAGCCGTTCGTCGGCGCGTTCTCGGCTCCGGTCGTGCTGCTCGCGCTGAATCCCGGCTTCTCCGACGACGACACCGCGGTGCACGCGCGCCCCGAGTTCCGCATGCGCCTGCTGGCCAACCTGCACCAGGAGCCGATGCCGTTCCCGTTCTATCCGCTCGATCCGGCGCTCGACTGTCCAGCGCGACGGTGGTGGGAACGCACGCTGGCGGCCCTGCTGCGCGAGGTCCCGCGCGAAGTCGTCGCGCGGCGCGTGCAGTGCATCGAGTACTTCGGCTACCACTCGCGCCGCTTCACACAGCCGCGATCGCCGTGCGAGTCGCAGCGCTACGCGTTCCACCTGCTGCGCCGCGCGATGATGCGCGGTGCGATGGTCGTGGTGCTGCGCGGGGCCCGCTTGTGGTTCGCGGCGGTGCCGCGGTTGCGCGCCTACGAGCGGCTCGCCGTGCTGCGCAAC
>JAEUHV010000160.1 GCA_016794485.1 Planctomycetota bacterium | reverse complement strand
CGAAGCCGGCGCGGCCGAACCGCTGCTGCAGAACGCGCTGTTCGTCGGCGTGCTGTTCGCAGCGATGAACCTCCTGGCGGCACCGGCCAGCGGTGCCCTGCCGACCCTGGTGGCGCAGCTCGGCCGGCGCGCGCTGTTCTGGGGCATGCCGCTGGTCCTGTGCGCGTCGCTTGCGGTGCTCGGCTGGGAACGGGCCGCCGCCGACCAGGGCAGCCCGTCGCGCGCGCTGGCGTGGCTCGGCGTCGCAATGCTGTTCGTGCAGCAGGTGCCGTTCGGATTGCACCAGGCCCTGCTCAGCGACTTCGTCAACCACCGCATCGGGTCGGCGGTGCGCACGACCCTGCTGTCGGTGCTGTCGCTCGGCGCGCGGTCGGTCTACGCGGCGATCAACGTGGCGCTGTTCCACGTGCACGCGGAGGCCGGGCTCGGCACCGCGTTCACGGCCGCGGCCGTGGTCGGCGTCACCGCCACGGCACTCACGCTGCTGCTGCGGCCGCGCGGCCTGCTGGCCTAGCGTCAGCGGCCGAGGTCGACGAACACGCCGCCGTTCTGCGACGCCAGCTGTTGCAGGAACTCCTTCTGGAAGTCGCCGATCGCGATGGTGTGGATCACCATGCGGTAGACCTCGTTGTGCTTGGTGACCTCCTTCAGGATCTCGGCGGTGTCGATCAACTTGCCGACCGACGGCCGACCGTCGCTCAGGAAGTAGACGGTGTCGAGCGGGCGCTTGATCGCTTCCTTGTCGAAGCCGGTCACGACGGCCTTCGGCGGATTGTCCGGATCGATGCCGAACGCGTACAGCAGCGCCTTCAGCGTGTTGGTCTTGCCGGCCTCGAGGTTGGCCGAACCACCGAGCCCGGACAGGGCGGTGTACTGGTCCTCGGTGCCGCCGATCGGCTTCAGGCCCCTGGCCCAGCCCTTGGCCGCGTCCTTGTTGACGACGTTGGCCGGCACCAGGCGTCCTTTCCAGGGCTTCGTGTCGGTGGCGAACGACAGGATGTCGAAGTTGGTGTTCGCGTCGAGGCCGTCGATCGCGTCGAGCAGCATCTTCTGCACGATCGTGAAGCGTTTCCGGTCCTTGTACTCCTGGAACTTCTCGACCTCGACGACGAGGTCGTCCATCGAGCCGGACACGTCGATGATGAACAGTACGTTGGTCGACGTGGTCGGGATGCCGGCGAACGCCTTGGTCGGCACCTGCTTCTTGCCGTAGAGCGCGTCGTACTTCTTGCGGCCCTCTTCCTTCTTCTTCAGCTCCTCGTCGGTCGGGATGCGCCAGCCCGGGATCGACATCAGGTTGTTCCACTGCGTCTGCCAGCGCTCCGGATCGAGGCCGAAGTCCAGCGCGGTGATGCGGAACAGCGCGTCGGCGCAGTCCTCCTGCAGGCGGCCGGTCTTCTTCATCAGGTCGATCAGCGGCTGCACCGCCGACTGCGGCCGCACCACCGCGGCGGCCTTGACGGCTGCCGACTGCACCTGCCATTCGGGATCGTCGAGCGCCTTGGTCACCGCTTCGGCGTGGGCCTTCGCGCGCAGCGCGGCCACCGCGTCGAGGGCGGCCATGCGCACCTGCGCCTCCTTGTCGACGATCAGGTTGCCGAGCAGCGGAGTACTGCCTGCGTCACCGATCGACCGCAGCGCGCGCGCGGCCTCGTACTTCACCACGACGTTGGCCTTCGGTTCGTTCGCCGCCGCTTCGATCGCCGGCACGGCACTCTTCAGCCTGGCGCGGCCGACGACCTTGATCACCGTCGCGACCAGATCGTGGTCCTTGTTCTTCTGCAGGTCGGTCAGCCACGGCGCGTAGGTCGCTTCGCTGGTGTAGGTCTCCAGCACGCCGAGCGCCGCCTGCTGCACCAGCGCCGACGGGTGCTTCAGCATCTTGAACAGCTCCTCGGCCGCGGCCACGCACTCCTGGCCCTTCAACGTCAGCACCGCTTCGACCAGCAGCGGCTCGTCCTTGGTCTTCTTGACGTACTTGGTGAACTCCTTCACCGCGTCGAGTTTCGCGGCCTCGTCCTGCGCCGGAGCGCTCGCGAACAGGATCAGCAAGGCGAACAGACAGCGCAGCAGGGTCACGGGCATCGGTGGGGTTCCGGGGGTCGGGGACGCGGCGACCCCGGCACCTTACCGCGTGTCGCCCGGCGTCGCATGCCGCCACCACGCAAGCCGGGTGTCACGTTCCAGTTGCCGCCACAGCATCTCGACGTCGTGGTCGGCGTCGCGCACCAAGGCCTTGTGCACCGGGCCGTCGGGCAGCCGCGGACGCAGCACGAACGCCAGGTGCTGCTGGTAGTCGACCTCGATGCACCACGGCAGGCGCAGCGTGCCGGCCCCGAGCCGCAGCGACTTGGCCAGGTTCTCGAGCTGCACGAGGCAGTCCGCGGAGGTGGCCCCGAGTTCGACGAACGGCAGCGCGCCCGCCTCCGGATCGGCCGCCGCCGAGCTGCGCACCACGACCCCCTGCAGCCGTTCCAGCACGCGCACCAGCGGCCAGATGCCCGCCCCGATGCCGCGGGTGGCCGCCATGTCGGCGTCGTTCAGCGACGTCACCGCGCGGCGGTCGCCGAAGCGGGCACCGCACAGCCCGCACTCGTGCACCGAAGCACCGTCGACGACGCGCACCCGCATGTCGCTGTTGCCGCATTCGAGACAGGTGTGCACGGAATCCTCGCCAGCGGCCGTACGGCCGTCATTCGATCACGAACTCTTCGAACGGCCCCGACGGCTCGAGATCGAGATCGCCGAGCAGGACCGATTGCAACTCGGCGAGCAGGTGGATGCGCAGCAGCGCCTCCTGCTGTTTCGGGGTCGCCTTGGCGAAGCCCTCGGGCTCCATTGCCGCGGCGTCGAGATCGTGCATCACGTAGAGCGCCAACCGGGCCCCGTTCAGCGCCGCGAGCCAGGCCGAGGCATGCCCGTCGGGGATCAGCAGCAGCTTGTGCTCCGACTTCGGCATCTTGCGCAACGTCGCCAGGTCGCGCCGCACCAGTTGGGCCCGCGACAGGAACAAGCGCTCCAGCTCGGGCACGGCGTGGCGGCGCCATTGCTCCTCGTCGTCGGCCTCGTGGCAGGTCTCGGGCAACAGCCGCGCGCGCACGCGCGCGTCGGCGCTCTCGAGCAACATCGGCACGCCCGTCAGCGTCTCGACACTGGCCGGAGTCAGGTCGCCGAACACGAAGCCCTCGTCGACGCGCGCGACCCACATCAGCGGAGCCTCCAGGACAGCGCGAACTCAACCATCGACGACCTCGAGCGTGGTGAGCAGGTGATGCGCCTGCAGCTTCTGCGCATACATCTCGGCCTGTTCGCGGGCGCCGGTCCACACGATGGACCGGCCGTCCTTGTGCACTTCCATCATCAGCCGGTGCGCCTTGTCCTTGCCGTAGCCGAACACCTGCATGAACACCTTGGTGACGTAGTTCATCAAGGTGATCGGGTCGTCGTGCACGACCACGTTCCACGGCTTGGCCAGTTGCGTCTCGGTCTTGCCCTTGGTGTCGGCCTCGGTCTTGGTCTTGGTCGCGGCTCGGACGCGCATGGTGCGGCCTACTCTAGCGAGCGGAGCGGCCTCAGGGCAGCGGCAGGATCTCGACACGATCCTGGCCGAACAGCGGCACCAGCAGCCGTCGACGCTTGCCGTCGAAGCCGAGGTCGGCCGGCTGCTCGAACGAACGCGGCAATGCTTGCATGCCGCCCTTGGCGTCGAAGCGGTAGATGCACTTGCCGGCCCACGACGAGACGTACCAGGCGCCGCCTGCACCGTCGGCACCATCGACTCGCACGAGCCCGTCGAGTTGGGCCGCAGGTGCCTTGAGCAGGTCGGTGCGCGTGCCGCGGGAGTCGACCTGGTAGATCGCGCCGTCGCGCCAGCCGACGACGTAGAGGCCACCGTCGCGCGCGACGAGTCCGTTCGGCTGGCCGAGGTCCGGCGACTTCACCAGCGCGGTCGCGCTGCCGTCGGCGGCGATGCGCCAGATCGCGTCGGTTCCCGACGCGGCGAACTCCGGAGTGAAGCCGCTGTCGGTCACGTAGACGGCACCTTCCGGGCCAGCGGCGACGTCGTTCAGGAACGTCGCCCCGGGGACCGCGACCTCGCCGCGCGGCGCCCCCGTGTGCACGTCGAACTTGCGCACCGTGTCGATGTCCGCGACCCACAACGTGTCGCCGACCACCGCCATGCCCTTCGGCGCGTGCAGCGTGACGCCGTTCGTGCCGCCCTGGATCCAGTGGCGCCGCATCGACGTTCCGTCCGGCTGCACCCGCGCGATGTAGCCGTTGCCGTCCTTGGCCGCCGGCGCGCCGTGGATGTTGCTGACCAGCCAGACGTCCGCGTCGGCGAGGTAGAGCACCGACTCCGGCGTGTCGAAACCGGGCGGGCCCTCGCCGCCGCCACAGGCCGCGAGCGCGACCAGACCGACCAACGCAATCGAGGTCGAACGCATCACCAGGTCTCCTTCTGGCCACCGAGGCGCAGGATCGTCGTCCATTCCGGTTTCGTCACCGGCTGCACCGACAGCCGGCTGCCGCGGGCGAGCAGCACCATGTCCAGGAGGGCGGGCTCCTGCTTGCAGCGGTCGCGGGTGACGGGCTCCCGCATCCGACCGACGCACTCGATGTCGACCACGAACCAGGTCGGGTCCTGCGGGTCGCTGTCTTCGTCGTAGTAGTCGCTCTTCGGCTCGAAGGCGGTCGGATCCGGGTAGCCGTTCCGCACCACCTTGGCGATGCCGACGATCGCCATCGGTTCGGCGTTGCTGTGGTAGAACAGCACCCCGTCGCCGACCTGGATGTCGTCGCGCAGCAGGTTGCGCGCCTGGTAGTTGCGCACCCCGGACCAGAACGTGCGGCGGTCGCGTTCGAACTGGTCGAACGAGTACGACCCGGGCTCGGACTTGAACAACCAGTAGCGGCGCGCCGGCACCGCTGGCTTCGAGGTCGCCATGTG
>JAEUHV010000084.1 GCA_016794485.1 Planctomycetota bacterium | reverse complement strand
GTACAAGCGCGAGGCCACCGACACGATCCGCGACGTGGTGACCGGCCGCATGCGCCAGGCGCCGCCGCCGCAACAGCAGGCGCCGCAGATGCGCATGCCGACCACGCCCGAGGAACTGCAGCAGTTGTTCAACCAGCTGCTCGCCGCCGGCCGCATTCCGCCGGAAGTCGTCGAACGCATGAACAAGGGCGAACGGTTCGTGCTGCGCGTGACGCCACAGGGCCTCGTGCTGGCCCCGGCCGACGCGCCGCCGGCGGACGCCGCGGCGCCTGCAGCCGGCGAGGCGTCGCCGCCGCCCGCTGCCGACGCGGCGCCGCCGGCTGCGCCGGCGCAAGCTGCACCGCCACCGCCACCGCCTCCGGCAGAACCCGCAGCACCGCCAGCGCCGCCGCGGCGCCTGGCGCCCGCTGCTCCGATGCCTGCGCCGCGCCCGGCCCAGCCGGCTCCGGCGCCGAAGGCCGGCCGCAACGACCCGTGCCCGTGTGGCTCGGGCCTCAAGTTCAAGAAGTGCTGCGGCTCGGACTGAGCCCGTGAACCCGTCGTCGAGCAGCCCGCGCCCGGCGTTGCCGCTGCCTCGCAGCGGCCTGCGCGGATGGCTGACGATGGGCGTCTACCAGCCGTTGTTCCTGGTGGCGTTCCTGCTCTACAGCCCGGTGCTGCTGTGGCGCCGCCTGTTCAGTCGAAGGCCGCAGCCGAACCTGCGCGAACGCATGGGCTTCCTGCCGACGTTCGCGCGCGAGCGACCGGTGGTGTGGATCCACGGCGTCTCGGTCGGCGAGGTCAAGGCGGCCAGCAACTTCGTCGCGCGCCTGCGGGCGCTGCGGCCCGACCTGCAGCTCGTCGTGTCGGCGACGACGCCGAACGGGCACCTGGTGGCGCGCCAGGAATACCCCGACCTGCCGGTCGTGTTCTATCCGCTCGACTTCGCCAACTTCCCTGCGCGCGCGTTGGGCCGGGTGCAGCCGCGTTGCGTCCTGCTGATGGAGCTCGAGATCTGGCCGAACTTCCTGCAGGCGGCGCGCGTGCGCGACATCCCGGTCGCAGTCATCAACGGCCGCATCAGCGAGCGCACCTTCCACGGCTACCGCCGCTTGCGCGGCCTGTTGCCGCAGCTCGACCTGATCACCAAGTACTGCGTGCAGGACCGGGCCTACCAGAAGCGCCTGCTCGACCTCGGCGTCGATCCGGCGCGGGTGCACGTGACCGGCAACATGAAGTACGACAGTGTGGTGATGCAGGACCACGCCGATGCGCGCGCGTTGCTCCGGCCGTGGCTTGCGCCGGCGGGCGAACGTGTGCTCGTCGCCGGGTCGACGCACCACGACGAAGAAGGCACGGTTCTGGCGACGCTGCAGGCGCTGCGCCGGGCGGGGGCGCCGCCGACCCGCCTCGTGCTGGTGCCGCGGCACCCGGAGCGGGCCGCGGCGATCGCCGACGTCGTGCGTGCGGCGGGGGCGGTGCCGCGCCGCTGGACCGAGGTGCGCGACGCGTTGCCGCCGCTCGCGGCCGACGACGTCGTGCTGGTCGACACGATCGGGCAGCTGCAGCGGTTCTACGCCGCGTGCGACGTCGCGTTCGTCGGCGGCAGCCTGATCCCGCACGGCGGGCAGAACATGCTCGAACCGGCGGCGCAGGGCCGCGCGGTGGTCTTCGGCCCGCACACGACGAACTTCCGGCGCGACGTCGAACTGCTGCTCGCCGCCGACGCCGTGGTGCAGGTGCCGGACGTGGCGACGTTCCAGCGCGAACTCGGCCGCCTGCTCGGCGACGCCGCCGCCTGTGCGGCCCTCGGCGAGCGCGGCCGCCAGGTCATCGCGCAGAACCGCGGTGCCACCGAACGCACCCTCGACCTCGTCGCCGACCTGCTCGGGGCTGATCCGCGCGGTTGACCTCGCCGCGGCCGTTCCCTACGGTCCCCGCGATGAAGTGCCCGTGCTCGAGCGGCAACGACTACGCCGCCTGCTGCGAACCGATCATCCTCCAGAAGCAGAAGGCGAAGACCGCTGAGCAGCTGATGCGCAGCCGCTACTCGGCCTATGCGCTCGGCCATGTCGACTGGATCGTCGAGAGCCAGTCGCCCGACGGACGGCAGTTCGTCGACCGCAACGCCACCGAGCAGTGGAGCAAGCGCGCCAAGTGGCACAAGCTCGAGGTGGTCGGGGTCAACGACGGCGGCGAGAACGACACCGAAGGCTTCGTCGACTTCAAGGCCTACTACACGATCGGCGGCGAGGACATCACGCACCACGAGGTCGCCAGCTTCCGCAAGGAGGACGACACGTGGTACTTCGTCGACGGCATCGAGGTGAAGCCGCGGCCGTACAAGCGGCTCGAGAAGAAGGTCGGCCCGAACGAGCCGTGCACCTGCGGCAGCGGCAAGAAGTACAAGAAGTGCCACGGCAAGGTCGGCGTCTGAGCCACCCGCGCGCCGTCAGCGCCGCGCGCGCGTACCGAGCAGCACCAAGGCCGCGGCGCCGATCTCGGTGAGCCCCGCGACCGCGAACGCCAGCACGTAGCCGGCCCCGCCTTCCGCTCCACCCAGCGCGATCAGCTGCCCGCAGCAGATCGGTCCGAGCAGGAAGCCGAGCGAGCCGACGCCGTGGAACGCGGCCATCGCCGTGGTCCGGTCGATGCCGGGTGCACGTTCGAGCAGCCACAGCAGCGACGGCACGAACATCACCGCCGAACTGATGCCCAGCACCGGCATCAACACCCACAGCGCGTCGATCGGCACGATGCCGACCACCGCGACGCCGAGGCCGTAGACGCCGCTGCCGATCGCGACCAGCGCCGTGCGCGACCACTTCTCCGCCGCGCGCCCGAACGGCCACGACAGCAGCGCGAACGGGTACAGGAACGCCCCGAGCAACATGCCGATGCGGGCGCGGTCGGCCGGGGTCTCGCTCGGCAGCAGCAACGGGAACCCGGTGGTGAAGAAGCCGACCGTGAAGCGTTCGACGAAGGCGACCAGCAGCGGTGCACGCACGCCGGGCTGCGTGCGCCACATCGCGAGCAGCGCGCGGGTGCTGGGCCGGTCGCTGGCGGGAACGTCGGCGGGCAGCAGCCAGGCGGCCAACAGCCCGGCCGCTCCCAGCACCGCCGACGCGACGTGCAGCGTGCGCAACGGGTCGACCTTGCCGATCTGTCCGCCGATCAAGGCACCGGTGGCGACGCCGAGCGTGAGGCCGGCGCCGAGGCAGCCGAGCGCGCTGCCGCGCCGCGAACCCGCTGCATCGGCGACGAGCCCCATGGTCAGGGCAAGGGCGGTGATGTGCGCCGCGCCTTCGCACAGCCGCAGGCACAGGAACGACGCGTAGTCGACCGGATGTGCCATCGCCTGCATCAGCAGCGCGTCGGCGAACAGCGCCACCAGGGCCAGCCGGCGGCGCGAGCCCGTGCGCGCCACGAACCACGGCAGGAACGGCGCCACCGCCAGGGCGCCGACCATGTTCGCCGCCATGAAGACCGATGCGAGGTCGGGCCCGACCTCGAACCGCGCGGCGACGAGGCCGCGCAGCACCGGCACGGGCAGCGTCTCCGGCAGCATCAGCAGGAACGTCACGAACCCGAGCGCCAGCACCGAGCGTGTCCGCAGCGGGCTCGCGACGGAGTGCACGTCAGCCCACCGTGTGCCAGCGTCCGGCGCGTTCGGCGGCGCGTCCTTCCTCCTGCAGCTTCTGCAGGCCGGCCAGCAGCGAACGCGCGGCGAAGCGGTAGAGGGCCGGATCGGCGTCCCAGTAGACCTTGGGCAGCAGTTCCTCGACCGAACCGGGGCCTTGCTGCAGCACCTCGACCAGCTTGGCTTCGCGCTGACGCCGGTGGCGGAGGTACTGCTTCACCAACCGCTGGCCGTTGGCGAAGGCCGGGCCGTGCGCCGGGTACAGCGTCGTCAGCGGTTCGGTCGCGAGCCGTTCGAGGCTGTGCAGGTAGGTCGCGAGATGGCCTTCCGGCGGGTCGACGATGATCGTGCTGATCGTCGACAGCATGTCGCCGACCAGCATCGTGCCGTAGCGCGAGTCGCGGAAGCACAGGTGGCCGCGGTCGTGGCCGGGCGTGTGCACGGCGAGCAGTTCCCAGCCGCTGTTGCCGTCGGGCGACTTGCCGAGCGGCACCTTCATCCCGTCGTCGAGTGCCGCTCCGGCGCGGTAGCCCGGCTCCAGCCGCGCCAGCGTCAGGGGATGGCCGCGGACCGGAAGGTTGCGCGCCCGGCTCAACGCGACGACACCGCCGACGTGGTCGGGGTGGTGGTGGGTGACCAGGATGCCCTCGAGTGCT
Source organism: Planctomycetota bacterium (assembly GCA_016794485.1). Lineage (GTDB taxonomy): Bacteria > Planctomycetota > UBA1135 > UBA1135 > UBA2386 > UBA2386. The sequence goes on along the minus strand of JAEUHV010000084.1, from coordinate 19,487 downwards.
GCGCCCGCAGCCACGAGCTCGTCGAGCAGTGCGAGCAGCCGTTCCTGTTCGTCGGCGTGCGGCGAGCCCGGATCGACGATCCAGAGCCGTTCGTGGCCGACGACGTAGCAGTTGGTGGTCGTCGCCGGCGGCAGGGTCGGCGTGCGCAACGGGGCCAGCACGATGCCGGGCGAGAAGCGAACCTGGTGCAGACGGCCTTGGCGGTAGCCGCTCGCGGTCGCGGCGATCTCGGCGGCGAAGTGCTCGAAGTCGGCGGTGCGCGCCAGGTGCTGCAGCAGGATCACGACCGGCGGCACCAGCCGCAGGTCGCCGTTGCGCCACGACGCGAGCGCCTGCTGCGGCAGCCACCAGCGACCCTGCACGAGTTCGCCGCGCCAGACGTCGGGCCGGAGGCCACCGGTGCCGGCGACGCAGTCCTCCACGGGCACGTGGTAGAACGCGGTGTCGTAGCGGACGGGCGCGAACGCCGGCGTCTCGATGCGGCACAGCTCGCGCAGCGGCAACGGCGGCGTGCTGCCGGCGACCATGCCGGGCCACGGCGACGGCGGCGGCGGCACCTTCGCGTCGGGGCCGGCTCCGGCCAGCATCTGTTCCCGCAGGTTGGCCAGGGACTCGGCGGCCATGCGCGGCGACGGCAGCTGGTGGCGCAGCAGTCCGGTCTCCTCGAACAGTTCGCGATGGGCACACGACTGCAGGGCGGCGTCGGGCCCGTCGTCCGGCCGGTCCTCGGCGCCGACGGTGCCACCGGGCAGGGCCCAGTAGCCGCCGAAGAACCGCAGTTCGGGCGATCGTTCGACCAGGAACACGGCACGGTCCTGGCCTTCACCTCGGGTGATCAGCAGTGCAGCAGCGGTCCGTCGGCTCGTCACGGGGGCGAACAGGATAACGACCGCGGCCTCGGCGTCGATGGCCGGTCTCGACGGTCGCCGCTCAGGTCCGGTACTGGCCGACCAGCTGGCCGAGTTCCTGGTAGCCGGATTCGCTGGTGCCGGCCATTTCGGCGAGTTCGTCGGCGTCCTTGGCGCCGTCCTGGGTCGCCTGGGCGATCGACTGCAGGCCGGAGTCGATCGACGCGGTCTGGTTGGCGATCTCGGCCGAGGTCGCCGACAGGTTCTGCAGCAGGCCGGCGACGCGGCTCGAGCCGTCGTCGATCTGGGTGAACGAGGCGTTGGCGCGTTCGGCGACACCCGAACCGGCGTTCGCGGCCGTACGCGAGCGTTCGATCAGGGTCGACGTCGATCGCGCGGCTTCGGCGGCGCGTTGCGCGAGGTTGCGCACCTCTTCGGCGACGACCGCGAAGCCCTTGCCCGCTTCGCCGGCGCGCGCCGCTTCCACCGCGGCGTTGAGCGCCAGCAGGTTGGTCTGGAAGGCGATGTCGTCGATCACCTTGATCACCTTGCCGACCTCGGTGCTGGTCGTGGTGATCTCGGCCATCGCCTTGCCCATCGCTTCCATCTCGGCGCGGCCGGACTCGGTGCTGGCGGTGGTCTGTTGCGCGATCGTGTTGACCTCGTTGAGGAACTGCTTGCTCTGCGCGACGCCGGCCGCGATCTCGCGCATCGCCGCACTGACTTCTTCGAGACCGGAGGCCTGCTGGCTGCTGCGCGCCGCCATCGCCCGGCTCTGGGTCGCCAGCTTGCCGACGATCGCGAGCCCGTCGCGGGCGCGGTCCTTGGTGCACCCCAACGTCTCGCGCAGCGAGCCGGCCATGGTCTGCATCGCCGTCGCCAGTTCGGTGATCTCGTCGCTGCCGGCCACCTTGGTCGTGGCGCAGAAGTCGCCCTTGGTGATCTGGTGGGTGAAGGCGACCAGGCCGTTCAGGCGGCCGACCAGCCGGCGCGACATCTGCCACGCGGCGAACGCAGCGGCGGCGATGCCGCCGAGCGACAGGGCGCCGATCCACCACGAGGTCGACGACGCGAGGGCGACGGCCGCTTCGCTCGACTTGGTCGCGTCTTCCTCGATGCGTTCGCCGAGCTTCTCGTTCGCGACCTCGAGTTCGTCGAAGGCCTGTTGGAAGCCCTTCATCAGGCCGCGTGCTTCGGCGCTGCCCTTCTGCACGGCCGTCTGCACCAGCTGTTGGCCGAGGCGGGCGTAGGCTTCGATCTTGGGTTTGCACTCGGCGATCGCCTGCATCGTCTCGGCCCGCAGCGGCAGGGCTTCGAGTGCGGCCAGGTGTTCGGCGAAGTTCTTGCCGTAGTCGGCCGCCTCGCCGAGCAGCGACTGCTTCTGTTCGGCGTCGCCGCCGTCGGCGGCGACGATCGAGCCGTAGGCGCAGCCGAGCAGGCCGTCGTGGTACATGTCGATCAGCGTCATGTGCCGCGTGGCAGGCAGCTGGCACTGCGCCACGTCGACGATGCGTTCGTGCATGCGATTGGCACCGATCGTGCCGCTGATGCCGACCAGGACGGCGGCGCCGAGCGAGATCGCAGTGACGACGGCCAGCTGTTTGCCGACCCGGAAACGGTAGTTCGCGTGGTGCGCGGTGGACTCGGTCATGCTCCTCTCCAGTCCGCGCCGTATCGGCTGGCCGGCGGGGCGGACCGGAGATCGGCCCAGCAGAACTGGCTGCGGGTTTCCCCTACTTCGCGCAGTTGGCCAGGGTCAGCAGGGCCATCGCCGTGCCGTAGCTGCGGCCGAGCTCGTGGCTGTCGAGGAAGCTGCCGTCGATCTCCGGCACGCTCTGCAGCACGGCGAGGAACCGCTGCCAATGGGGCGTGCGTTCCTCCTCGGGCAACAGGCGCACGACTTCGCTGGCGTGGTACAGCGAGTGGAAGAAGAAGAAGCCGGCCAGCTCGCCGTCGCTGTGGAAGTCGTTGCGGCGCACGGTCTCGAGCCGCTGCATGTGGTCCCAGAAGTTCTGCAGCGCGAAGCGCACCTTGTCGAGGTCGCTGCGGCCGAGCTGCAGCAGGGTCCCCTCGCACACCGGCATGCGTCCCGCGGCGTCCTTCAGGCTGCCGCGGGCGTTCTCGCCGGCGGTGCCGCCGTAGACGTAGGCCCCGTTCTTGGTGCGCGCCGACAGCAGCGCCTGGGCAGCCTTGTCGGTGATCTCGGTCGGCACCGTGGCGCCGGCGGCCTTCGCCACCAGCAGCGACTGGGCGACCGCTCCGGTCGCGAACGCGTTCTCGTACTCGTGCGCGAAGAAGCCGCTGGCCGTCTGTCGTTTGCCGGCCGCCTGCACGATGTCGTTCATCCGTTCGATTGCGAACTGCCGGTTGGCCTCGGCGGCGGAGCGGCGGGCGAAGTACATCAAGCGGTAGGCGTCGGAGTAGCAGTCCTCGTTGACGCCGCGGTGCAAGCGCTTGGGATCGAGCATGTAGGCTTCGCCGCGCTGCAGGGCCAGGTCGATGCGCGGTTGCAGGTCGGGGCACGCGGCGCGGTGTTCGAGCAGGGCCGTGCAGGCGATCGCGGTGATGGCGACCCAGACGTTGGGGGTGATCTCGCTGTCCGGCCAATAGGCGTAGCGAGCATCGGTGAAGCCGCCGTCGTCGCGTTGCTGGCTCAGCAGGAACTCGACGCCGCTGCGCACCGTCGCGTCGCGGCCCCGGCCGTCGCCAGCCCAGGTCGTGTCCTTCGGCAGGCCGGCGTAGGCCGCCGCCGGCAGTTCGGCCAAGGACTCGAAGCCGGTGAACGCGGCGCCGAGCGGCCGATCGTCGAGCCCGAGCGTGGTGTTGGCGCGGGCGCGCTTGCCGAACGGCGTCGCCGGGAACTTCGTCGCCACCAGCGAGAATCGGCGCATCGCACCGGACTCGTCGCCGAGCCGCAGCGAGTTGAGCGCGTGCCAGTAGCCGGACTCGGCGGCGCGTTGCGACGGGCTGCGCCATGCGGTTTCGAGCAGCGGTTGCGCCTGCAGCAGTTCGCCCCGCAACGTGCGCAGCAGGCCGGCTTCGGCGGCGCAGTCGCCGGCAAGTGCCTGGCTCGACTTCGACGGCCGGCGCGGGCGTCGGGATTCCCCGTCGGTGGGGCCGGCGGCGGCCGCTTCGGCCGCGGCGGCGCGTTCGACGCTCGCCAGCGCCTGGTCGGTGTCGCGCAGCAGGCGTTGCAGGCGCGCGATCGCGAGCCAGTCGGCGCCGGACTTCTCCTCGTCCTTCAACGCCATCGCCAGCGCCTCGCGCCAGCGGCCGTGCTGGCGCAGTTCGTCGACGGTGGTCCCGGCCAGCTGCACGCCGGCGTGTTCGAGCACGCGCGTGCACAGGCTGGCGAACCACGGCGCATGGAACGTGCGGATGCGTTCGACGAAGTGCACGACCTTGCCGTCCCCGTCGAGGAAGACGACTGCGGGCTCGACGAACGCGAGCGGCTTCAGGCCGAAGCGGTCGCTGAGCTTCTGGTCCATGACGCAGCGCAGCGGCACGAACGCGTGCGTGCACAGTTCGGCGACGTCGGGATCGGCGAACAGCACCTGGCGCGTGTACACGTCGAGCACCGGCGCGCGGTACATCTGGTTGCCGTTCAGGGTCTTCTCCTGGATGCGGTGCACGTACCACAGCACCAGCGTGCCCTTCGCCTTGGCGGCGGCGCAGGCCTCGGCCAAAAGGGCCTCGCGGTCGACCTTGACGCGGTTGCCGCGCTGGTCGTGGTCGAAGAACTCCTGGCCGTCGGTGCGCCACGGGATCTCGTCGCCGAGCCCGAGGGTGGCTGCCGGATGGACCGCGGCCGCGGCGGGAGTGGTCGGGGCGGGATCCTGCGCGAGCAGGCAGGTGGCGAACAGGGCGACGGGGAACGAACGCAGTGGCATGGACGGTCGACTCCTGCGCGCGAGGTCGGCGCGCGCAGCAAGCCTACGCGTCGGCGCTCTCGGCGTCCTCGCGCAGGCGGCGGATCGCGCCCTTCTGGCCGAGCACGACCACGCGCCAGTCGGCTTCCAGGACGAGGTCGGACGTCGCGGCGACCACGTCGCTGGCGCGACCGCCTGGGCGGATCGCCAGCACCACCACCAGCCCCTGCAGTTGTGTGGGCGGCAACGCGTCGACGGCGTGTCCGGTCCACGCGTCGGGCACCGGAACGGTCGCGAGTTCGTAGCCGACCGGCAGCGCCAGGTCTTCGCCAGCGAGGGCGAGGCGATGGTTGCGCCGCTGCTGGCCGAGCACCTCGTTGCCGAGCATCGACAACACGTCCTGGTGCCGTACACGGCCGAGCAGCTTCGGTGCCGGCCCGGCCGACACGACCGCGACCTCGCGCAGTTCCGGGTCGTCGAACATCGGCATCAGCGACGCGACCGACTGGTCGGGCTGGGCGGTGACCGGTGGGCGGGTCATGTCGGCGGCGATCACCACGTTGGTGAGGCTCGGGTCGTTCAGGAAGCCCTTCACGTCCTGCAGTTCGATGCGGCCGATCAGCGTGCCCGCCGCGTCCTGCACGTAGAGCGTGTCGCCGCGGTGCGTGCCGAGCGCCTGCATCACTTCCTGGAACGTCGCCGTGTCGCGTACGACCAGGGTGTCGGTGCGCTGCACGTCGCGCACGTAGGTGCTGCGGATCGCCAGGTCCTCGATGCCGCCGGGCAGCTGTTCGCCCTTCAGTCGGATCGCCGCGGTGTAGTAGCTGTCCTCGTCGAGCAGCGACGCCATGATGCTGGCGACGATGCTGCACAGCATCACCGGCAGCGTCAGTTCGTAGTGGCCGGTGAGTTCGTACACGAGCAGCACCGCGGTCACCGGCGCGTGCATCGTCGCTGCGGTCAGTCCGGCCATGCCGACGAACACGAACGTGGCGATCTCCTTGTCGGTGAGCGGCGTGATGAAGTCGAGCCCGTGCGCGAACACGGCGCCGAACGCCGCGCCGATCACGAGGTTCGGGGTGAACACGCCGCCGAGGCCGCCCGAGCCGATGGTCGCGACCGTGGCGACCAGCTTCCACAGGAACAGCGTCATCACCATGCCGAGGGCCGGCGTGTGGCGCGCGAGTTCGTCGATGACGTCGAAGCCGTTGCCCCACGAATGCGGTGCCGTGATGCCGATCGCGCCGACCAGCAACCCGCCGAGCGCGAGCCGCAGGGGCGGTGCCGACGGCAGCCGCGCGAACAGGCGGCGGCCGGACGCCAGCGCGGTGCGGAACACGATGCCGCCGACGCCGCACGCGACGCCGAGCAGTCCGGCGGCGCCGACCAGTTCCCACGGCAGCTTGGCGACGTGGTCGGCCATCTCCTGGAAGTGCGCCGAGGTGCCGCGCAGCTCGCCGCGCACGATGGTGGCGAGCACCGACGCGACGACGATCGGCGCGAACACGTCCATCGCGAAGTTGCCGAGCACGACCTCCATCACGAACAAGGCGCCGGTGATCGGCGCGTTGTAGGACGTCGCCATGCCGGCGGCGACGCCGCAGCCCAGCAGCACGGCGCGCGGGCGCGAGCCGAGCTGGGCCCACCGTGCGACCAGGGCGGCGATCGTCGCGGCGATCTGCGAGTTGGCACCTTCGCGGCCGATCGAACCGCCCGACCCGATCGTGCACGCCGACGAGAGCGTCTGCACCAGACTCTCGCGCAGGTGGATCGTGCCCTTGCGCAGCTGCACCAGCACGACGAGGTCGGCGAGGCCGAACGGCGGCTTCTTGCCGCGCAGCATCAGCAGCACGAGGCCGGCGACGAGACCGCCCGCGGTCGGGATCAGCAGGGTCTGCCACCAGGCGAGGTTCTCGCTGATCGCCTTCGGCAACGACTGCGCCGGATGCAGCACACCTTCGGGGTCGACGGCGAAGCGACGCTGCGTCAGCGTGTTCTGCAGCCACTCCAGGCCGTCCAGGAACTTGCTGCCGAGGAACCCGCCCGCGACGCCGATGACGGCGGCGAGCAGGAAGATCTGGAATGCGCGCAGCGGCAGGCCCTTCGGCTTCTGCATCGTCGGTCGTGCAAGGGTCGGGCTTGCGACCGTCGCCGTCAAGCGTGGCACGGTTCTCCCGTTGCGCTAGAGTCCGGCGCCGATGCTCGTCTCGCGTGGCCCCCGATGGTCGGAATGGCTCGTGGCCGCGCTGGTCGGTGCCGCGCTGCTGTTCGCGTCGAACCTGCTGGTGCCGCCGCCGGACCAGGTTCCCGCCGGCCATCCGGAACGGTTCGCCTACATGGCGCAGGCCCCGTTCGCCTTCGACGGCCAGTTCCCGCATCGCATCCTGTGGCCGTTGCTGGCGCACGTCGCCGGCTGGTTCGGCCTCGGGCCGGTCGGCTTCTCGCAAACGTGCAGTGCCGCCCTGCTCGCGGTGGTGGTCTGGTTCGCGCGCCAGCGCGGTGCCGCGTGGCTCGCCGCCGGCCTCATCGGTGGTGTCGTCGCGGCGAGCGGGGCGGTGCTCGTCTACCGGCCGCTCGCGTGTTACTCGGATCCGCTGAGCTTCGCGCTGCTGCTGCTGACCGTGCACCACGCGGCGCGGCCGATCGCGTTCTGGCTGCTGGTGTTCGTCGGCGCCCTGAGCCACGAGTTCGTGTTCTTCTTCGCGCCGTGGCTGGTCTGGTTGCGCCGCGAGGCCGGAGGCACGTGGCGTGGTTCGGCAACCGGGCTCGCGGGTGCGCTGCTCGCCTACGCCGGATGGCGGTTCCTGGTGAAGGTGCTGACGCCCGCCGCCGCGCCGACGGCGTCGTACGACGCGCTCTACTACGTGTTGAACAACTTCTGGGTGCCGTGGCTCCTGCCCGGCCTGTGGGCGCTGCTGCTGCAGGTGATGCTGGCCGAGTTCGGGGCGTCGCTGGCGCTGGCCGTCGCTGCGTTTCGTGCGCGTGTGCAGGGCACCGGCGGTGCGGTCGGCGCGTTGTTGTTCGTCGGCTGCCTGCTGTCGCTCGAAGTGCTCGCCTACGACGTGATGCGGTTCGCTTCGTTCGCGTTCGTGCCGGTCGTGCTCGGTGGCGTCGTGCTGGCGAACGTCCGCCACGGCACGTGGTGCCTGGTCGCCCTGCTCGTCGCGGCCGTCTGCGGCTACGCGTGGGACCATCCCGTGGCGATGCAGCAGGGCGGTCGGACGTTCACGCGCCTGGCCGGCGAGATGATGGCGCTGGTGGTGCCGCACGTGACGGAAGGGAGTCGGGTGGCGTTCGGCGATGCGCTCGCGGCGCAGCGCGCGGCGTTCGCGCAGCAGGCGTCGACCTGGCTGTGGATCGGTGCGGCGCTCGTGGCGATCGTCGGCGTGGGGCTCTGGCTCGGGAAACGGCTCGGCCAGGACCGCCGCGACGCCGGTCAGTCGCCGTCGGGCTCGGTGAGCCGGTAGCCGACCCCCGGCTCGGTCAGGAACCAGCGCGGCCGCGACGGCTCGGGTTCGAGCTTCTGCCGCAGCTGGCCGACGTAGACCCGCAGGTAGGCGACGTCGTGTTCGTAGGCCGGGCCCCAGACCGCGCGCAGCAGTTCGGCGTGCAGCCGCACCTTGCCGGCCTGGCGCACCAGTTCGGCGAGCAGCCGGAACTCGGTCGGCGTCAGCTTCACCTCGGCGTCCGCCGCACCGCGGCGGTGCTGCGTGACGACGCGGCGGGCGAGGTCGACGGTGAAACCGCACGCATCGTCGCGGCCCCAGATCTGCGGCTGGGCGGGGGCCGGCTCGCGCCGCGCGGCGTGGCGCAGCGACGCGCGGATGCGGGCCAGCAGCTCGGGCACGCCGAACGGCTTCTGGACGTAGTCGTCGGCGCCCGCGTCCAGGGCGTGCACCTTGTCGCGTTCCTGGCCGCGCGCGGAGAGCACCAGGATCGGGAACGTCGCCCACTGCCGCAGTTCGCGCACCAGATCGACCCCGTCGCCGTCCGGCAGGCCGAGGTCGAGCAACAGCACGTCGGGCGGATCGGTCGTGGCGAGCATGCGCGCGGCCTGCAAGGTCGCGGCATCGGCGGTGCGGTAGCCGTGTGCGGCCAACGTCGAGACCAGGAGGCGCCGGATGGGCGCTTCGTCCTCGACGACCAGGATCAGGGGCCGAGGGTCGGTCACGCGGAGTCCTCGGGGGCGGGCAGGCGCGGTTGGGCGGCGGGCAGCGGCAGCCGTAGCCGGAAGCGGGCGCCGTGCGGTTCCACCGGCTCGACGTGCACGCGGCCGCCATGGGCCTGCACGATCCCGGCGCAGATCGCCAGCCCGAGGCCCATGCCGGCACTGTGGCGGCCGCGCACGAACCGCTGGAACACCGCGTCGCGTTGGTCGGGGGGGATGCCGGGACCGTCGTCGGCGACATCGACGGCGAGTTCGCCGTCGAGCACGGCCGCGCGCACCACCACGCGAGTGCCCGGTGGCGTGTGGCAGGCGGTGTTGTCGAGCAGGTTGAACAGCGCCTGCTCGAGCAGTACCGGATCGGCGTCGAGCAACGGCAGGTCGTTCGGCACCTGGACGTCGACCTGGTGCTGCTGCAGCTGCGCCCGCGACAGGGCGGTGCCGACGATTTCGGCGAGGCTGGTCCATTGCCGACGCAGCGCGACCGCGCCGGCTTCGAGCCGCGTCGCGAACAGCAGGTTGGCGATCAGGTCGTTCAGCCGGTTCGCCTGGGCGAGAATGGTCTCGGCGAGTTCGGTGCGCACCGCTGCGCCGAGTTCGACCCGATCGTGCACGAGCCGGCTCGCGGCTGCGGTGATGGTCGTGAGCGGCGTGCGCAGGTCGTGCGACACCGAAGCGAGCAGGGTGCTGCGCAGCCGTTCGGTCTCGACCTCGCGTTGCGCGCGCACCCGCTCGGCCGCCAGCGCTAGGCGTTCGCATGCCCCGGCGGCCTGGTCGGCGATCGAATCGAGCAGGCGCCGTTGCGACGTCGTCGGTCCGCCGCCGCTGCCGACGTGCAGGCCGAGCACGCCTTCCTTGCCGCGCGGTGAACGCAGCGGGATGAACAGGGCATGCGTGCCCGGCAGTTCACCGGTGCCGGCCCCCGCGGGCTTGCCGTGGTCGCGGCACCAGCGGGCCACCGCCAGCACGCCGTCGTCGAGCCAGTCGGTGGCGCCGTGCGTGGCGACCAGGCCGCCGAGGTCGATCGGCGCGCCGGGCGGCACGACGAACATCGCCAGGTCGCCGCGCACCACGTCGCGCAGGTGGGCCAGGGTCGCCCGGCCGATCGCGTCGGTGTCGGCGGCGTCGGCGAGGGCGCGGGTCAGCGACAGCAACGTCGCGACGTCCGCTTCGCGGGCCTGCGCGGCCGCCGCCCGTTCGCGAACCGCCGCGACCAGGGTGGCGACGCTGACGCCGACCACGGCCATGGCCGCGAACGCGAGCATGTAGGCCGGTTCGGCGATGTCGAACGTGAAGCGCGGCTCGATCAGCAGGAAGTTGAACGCGAGTGCCCCGAACAACGCCGCCAGCAGCGACGGCCACCGCCCGCCGGTGCGCGCCGCCGCGACCACGCCGAGCACCAGCAGCAACGCTTCGGTCGACAGGTCGGGCGGCTCGAACGCGAGCAGCGCCAACGCCACCGCGACCGCCGTGCAGCCGATCGCCACGGCGAAGTCGCGCGCGGTCGGACCGTGCTGCGCCGGTTCCGGGGAGCGGTCCGGCAGGGCAGCGGTCGCGTCCGATTCGCCCTCGCCGTCGATCACGTAGACGTCGAGGCCGCGGCTGTTGCGGATCACCTCCATCGTGAACGAGCCGAACAGCGCGTCCTGCCAGCGGCGGCGCCGGGTCTTGCCGACGACGATGCGGCTGCAGTCGTGGCGTTCGGCGAACTCGAGGATCGCGGCGGCGGCGTCCTCGTGCTCCAGCGACGCGGTCGACGCACCCAGCGACTCGGCGAGGCGCAGGTGCTGCAGGATCCGTTCGCGCGCTGCGGCCGACGTGCCGGCACCGCCCGGCGGCGACACCGAGACCGCGAACAGGTCGCCGCGCACGACCGCGGTCATGCGATGCGCCGCGCGCACGAGGTTGGCCGAGAACGGGCTCGGCCCGACGCAGACCAGGACCCGTTCGGCGGCGGAACGCAGCCGCCGTTCGCCCGTCGACTGACGGTCGGCGCGGCGTCGCCGGTCGACCAGCTGCGCCGTCTTGCGCAGCGCCAGTTCGCGCAGTGCGGCCAGGTTGCCCTTCTTGAAGAACGACTGCGCCGCGGCCTGCGCGGCGGCCGGGATGTAGACCTTGCCGGCGTGCAGGCGCTCGAGCAGGGCGTCGGGCGGCAGGTCGACGAGTTCGACCTCGGTGGCGTCGGCGAGAACTTCGTCGGGTACGGTCTCGCGCACGGTGACGCCGGTGGCGCGGGCGACCACGTCGTTGAGGCTCTCGACGTGCTGCACGTTCAGCGTGGTCAGCACGCCGATGCCGGCGTCGAGCAGCGCGCGCACGTCCTGCCAGCGTTTCTCGAACCGCGATCCGGGCGCGTTGGTGTGCGCCAGCTCGTCGACCAGCACCGCCGCCGGCCGGCGGCGCAGCGCGGCGTCGAGGTCGAACTCGTGCAGGGTCGTGCCGCGGTAGTCGACGGTGCGGCGCGGCAACTGCTCGAGTCCGTCGAGCTGGCGGCGGGTCTCGGCGCGGCCGTGCGTCTCGACGACGCCGACCACGACGTCGACGCCCTGGGCGCGCAGGCGATGGGCCTGCGCCAGCATCGCGAACGTCTTGCCGACGCCCGGGGCGGCGCCGAGCCAGACCTTCAGCGTGCCACGCCGCGCGCGCGCCTCGGCCGCGCTCACTTGCGCCAGCAGGCGGTCGGGGTCGGGGCGTTCGGGCTCGTCCATGCGGGCGTTGGCGACAGTACGGCCAGCTCAGCGGCGCTCCAGCGCGAGGTTGAGTTCGAGCACGTTGACCAGGCGTTCGCCGGTCGGGAACGGGCCCGGCGCGACGGCGAGCCGATCGACGACGGCCTGCACTTCCGCCGCGGGCAGGTTGCGTGCGGCCGCCACCCGCGCGACCTGGAAGCGCGCCGCCGCCGCCGAGATGTGCGGGTCGAGGCCGCTGCCCGACGCGGTCGCGAGGTCGGCCGGCAGCGGGTTCGCGGCGCTGGCCCCGAAGCGGGCGATCGCCTGCTGGGCGCGCTCGGCCAGCGCCGGATTGCACGGCGACAGGTTGCTGCCGCCGGCGGCGGCGCCGTTCCAGTCGCAGGCCGACGGGCGCGGCCAGAAGTACTCGGGTCGGGTGAACGCCTGCGCCAGCAAGCGGCTGCCGACGACGGTCCCGTCCTTGGCTCGCAACAGCGAGCCGGACGCGGTGTCCGGGGCGCACACGGCGGCGAAGCCGAGCACGACGGCGGTGTAGCCGACGACGCAGACGAGCATCGTCGCGAGACAGACACGCAGGCTGGCGAACAGGTCGTTCATGGTCGGCTCCGGATCAACGCACGGTCTGCAGGTGTTCGGCGATCGGCCCGAGGGCGGCCGCCGGCAGGAAGGTCAAGGCGCCGAGGAACACGATCGTCGCCAGCACCATGACGCCGAACGTGGGGGTGTCGACCGCGAGCGTGCCCGCCGACGCGGCGGTGGTGCGTTTGCCGGCCAGGGCGCCGGCGATCGCCAGCGGCAGCACGATCGGCACGAACCGCGCCAGCAGCATCACGAGGCCGGTGGCGACGTTCCACGGCACGGTGTTGTCGCCGAGCCCCTCGAAGCCCGAGCCGTTGTTGGCCGCGGCGGAGGTGAACTCGTAGAGGATCTCGCTGAAGCCGTGCGCGCCGGGGTCGTTCGGGGTGCCGATGCCCCAGGACGTCGCGGCGAACAGCGCGGTGCCGCCGAGGATGCACAGCGCGTGCGCGAACATCGCCAGCACCGCGAGCTTGACCTCGTGCACCTCGACGCGGCGCGACAGGTACTCGGGCGTGCGGCCGACCATCATCCCGGCCACGAACACGGCCAGCACCAGGTAGACGAACAGGTTGATCATGCCGACGCCGACGCCGCCGAAGGTCTCGTTCAGCCACATGCCGACCATGGGCACGAGGCCGGTGAGCGGGTTGAGGCTGTCGTGCATGCAGTTCACCGAGCCGTTGCTGGTGCAGGTCGTCAGCACCGCCCACAGCGGCGCCGCACCGGGGCCGAACCGCAGTTCCTTGCCCTCGAGGTTGCCGACGTCGCCCGCCACCGGCAGGCCGGCGAACGCCGGGGTCGGAGCGCTTTCGCAGGCCATCGCCACGCCGAGCTTGGCCAGCAGCAGCACCGACATCGCCGCGAACAGCACCACGGCGTGGCGGCGGTTGCCGACGATGCGGCCGAACAGCCAGACGCACGCCATCGGCAGCACGATGAGCGCCATCGTGGTGACCACATTGGTGGCGAACGACGGGTTCTCGAACGGGTGGGTGCTGTTCGGCCCGAAGAAGCCGCCACCGTTGGTGCCGAGCTGCTTGATCGCCACGAACGCGGCCACCGGGCCGCGGGCGATGGTCTGCACGGCACCTTCCAGCGTGGTCGCCTGGACCGCGCCATCGAGCGTCATCGGCATGCCGCCGAGCACGAGCAGGCAGGCGACCAGCAGCGAGAGGGGCAGCAGCACCAGGAACGTCGCGCGCTGCACGTCGACGAAGAAGTTGCCGAGCGGCCGACCCGCGAGTCCGCGCGCCAGCGCAGTGAGTGCGGCGAGGCCGGTCGCCGCGGACACGAACTGCTGCCACATCAGGGCCCACAGCTGCGAGCCGTGGCTCATCGCCACTTCACCGGAGTAGTGCTGCAGGTTGGTGTTGGTCGTGAACGACGCGCCGGTGTGGAAGACCAGGCTCCACTCGAGGGCGCCCTTGCCGTCGGGGTTCAGCGGCAAGCCGGGTTGCAGCGCCAGCAGCAGCACCCCGACGGTGAACATCACCACGTTGAAGACCAGCAACTGCACGCAGTAGCGCCGCCAGCCGTGTTCGCCGGCGGTGGCGCCGCCGCCGAGACGGCGGAACCAGGCGTCGCAGCGGGCCAGTGGTCCGGACGCGGTCTGCGGGTCCATCGCCGCGCGCAGCCATCGGCCGAGCGGCCACGACAGCAGGGCACAGCCGACCAGCACGAGGACGGCGAGGGAGGATCCGGCGAAGGGGGAGTTGGCGAGCATGGGATGCCTCAGACCAGGTGCAGGGCGACGAGCAGCAGATCGAGCGCCTTGATGCCGACGAACGGAGCGAGCACGCCGCCGAGCCCGTAGACGAGCAGGTTGCGGCGCAGCACCGCAGCCGCCCCGGCCGCACGCCACGCCACGCCGCGCAGCGCCAGCGGGATCAACAAGAGGATGACCAGGGCGTTGAACACCACCGCGGCGAGGATCGCACTGTGCGGCGAGTGCAGGTGCATCACGTCGAGTGCTGCCAACGGCCCGGGACCGGGGCCGGTCGCGTAGATCCCGGCGAACATCGCCGGCAGGATCGCGAAGTACTTGGCGAGGTCGTTGGCGAGGCTGAACGTGGTCAGTGCGCCGCGCGTCATGATCAGCTGTTTGCCGATCTCGACGATCTCGAGCAGCTTGGTCGGGTTGCTGTCGAGGTCGACCATGTTGCCGGCCTCGCGTGCCGCCTGCGTGCCGGTGTTCATCGCCACGCCGACGTCGGCCTGGGCCAGCGCCGGCGCGTCGTTGGTGCCGTCGCCGGTCATCGCCACCAGGTGCCCCTTCGCCTGCTCTTCGCGGATCCGGGCCAGCTTGGTCTCCGGCGTGGCCTGGGCCAGGAATGCGTCGACGCCCGCTTCGGCGGCGATCGCCGCGGCGGTCAGCGGGTTGTCGCCGGTGATCATCACGGTGCGGATGCCGACCGCCCGCAGCTGCGCGAAGCGCTGCTTGATGCCGCCCTTCACCACGTCCTTCAGGTGCACGACGCCGAGCACCTGCGACCCCTCGGCCACCAGCAGGGCGGTCCCGCCGCCGCGCGCCACCGATTCGGCGGTGGCGAGCACCGCCGGATCGGTCGCCCCGCCCTGCGCGGCGACGAACTCGCGCACGGCCTCGACCGCACCCTTGCGGATCCGCCGCTTGCTCGCGCCGCCGAGCAGGTCGACGCCGCTCATGCGCGTCTGCGCGGTGAACGGCACGAACGTCGCGTGTGGGGCCTGGACCTCGCGGCCGCGCAGCTGGAACTGCTGCTTGGCCAGCACCACGATGCTGCGCCCTTCCGGCGTCTCGTCGGCGAGCGACGCCAGCTGGGCCGCGTCGGCCAGCCGTTCGGCGGCGATGCCCGGTGCCGGCAGGAACGCGGTCGCCATGCGGTTGCCGAGCGTGATGGTGCCGGTCTTGTCGAGCATCAGCACGTCGACGTCGCCGGCGGCCTCGACGGCGCGGCCGCTGGTCGCCAGCACGTTGCGCTGGATCAGGCGATCGATGCCGCTGATGCCGATCGCGCTGATCAGGGCGCCGATCGTCGTCGGGATCAGGCAGACCAGCAGCGCCACCAGCACCGGCGTCGAGAACGAGGCGCCGGCCCATTGGCCGAACGGCTGCAGCGTCACGCACACCAGCAGGAAGATCAGGGTCAACGCCGCCAGCAACACGGTCAGCGCCACCTCGTTCGGGGTCTTCTGCCGGCGGGCGCCTTCGACCATCGCGATCATGCGGTCGAGGAAGCCGTGGCCGCGTTCGACGGTGATGCGCACCACGATGCGGTCGCTGAGCACGCGCGTGCCGCCGCTCACCGCGCAACGGTCGCCGCCGCTCTCGCGGATGACCGGCGCCGACTCGCCGGTGATCGCCGATTCGTCGACGCTGGCGATGCCGTCGACGACGTCGCCGTCGGCCGGGATCGTCTCGCCGACTGCTACGACGACGGTGTCGCCCTTGCGCAGGGCAGAAGCCGCGACCGGCTCGATGCGGCCCTGGCCGATCAGGCGGTTGGCCATCGTGTCGGAGCGGGCCGCGCGCAGTGCGTCGGCCTGCGCCTTGCCGCGGCCTTCGGCCATCGCCTCGGCGAAGTTGGCGAACAGCAGGGTGAACCACAGCCAGGCGGCGAGCTGCGCGACGAAGCCGAGTTCCTCGCCGGCGGTCGGGATCGCCACGGTGGTCACCACGGCGCCGAGCATGGTGACGAACATCACCGGGTTGCGGGCCAGCACGCGCGGGTCGAGCTTGCGTACGGCTTGGACCAGCGCCGGGCGCACCAGGGCGGCGGCGAACAGGGACGTTGGCGGCTTGGCCATGCGACGACCTCAGAAGCGCTCGGGCCGGAGCACGGCGACGAGCAGGTACAGGAACACCGCGACGACCAGGACGAACAGCGCGATGGTGACCATGGTGGCCTCAGAAGCGGACCATGAAGGCGAAGGTCAGGCGGTCCTCGTCGTCGTCGAGGTCCGGGGCCCAGCCGGAGACGAGGCTCTGCGGATCGCCGTTGTTGCCGCCGGGCGGCGTCACGCCGCCGCTGCCGGCGAAGTACGGCACGTTCGCGTGGCGGTGGTTGTACTCGAGCCGGAACGTGCAGTTCGGGGTCGGCATGTAGTCGAACGCGACCTGCGCGTCCCAGGCGTGGAACGAGTCGCCGGGCGACGCCGGGAAGTACGGCGAGCCGGTCGCCGCGGTGGCGCCGTTGATCGGCGGCACCAGGACCAGGTAGCGACCCGGGTTCTCGATCGCGCCGCCGCCGATCGTCAGCGCGAACCGGTCCTCGGCGAACCACCAGCGGTGGTACGCCATCGCACCGAGGAAGTACTGCTGCTCGGCGTCGACGCCCTCACCGGTCTCGCAGCCGGCGTCGACGGTCAACGACAACGCGGCCTTGCTGCAGAACCCCTTCGGGTCGTTGTGCCAGCGCCACATCACGCTGTCGTCGGTGTGCAGGCGCAGCCGATCCTGGCCGAGCGTGTCCTTGCCGACCCACTGGTTGGCGACGATCGCGAAGTCCTCGCTCGGCACCCACTTGATCTGCACGCCGCCGCCCGGGGAATCGCGGTACTCGCCGTACGACTGCCAGCCGTTCACCAGCCACGGTTCGATCTTGAGCTTCTCGCTGGGGAAGATCTGCACGCGCACGCCATCGAAGAACCACGGCGTGTTCGACGACACGTACGACGGCTGGTAGGTCCAGTTGTCGAAGTTGTAGTACGACCACAGGCCGACGTACGACATGAAGATGCCGGCCTGCACGTTGATGCCGTGCATCACGTCGAAGTGGTAGCCGGCGTAGGCCTCGCTGACGTAGCGGTAGGCGTCGTCGAGGTTCCACTGGCCGCGCGACGGCGACGGGTCGTTGCGCGGCGTCGTCTGCGAGTACATGCCCAGCTGCGTCATGAACCGGGCGTGGGCACCGCGGTAGTAGATCTCGCCGCCGAGGCCCAGCTGGGTGACCTGGAACTCGCCGTGCCGGAACACCTCGCTCGATCCGGAGATCGTGTTGTCGATCGGGTTGGCGAAGGACCAGTGGTAGGTCGTGTCGACCCGCACTTCGCCGGTGAAGGCGCCGGACTTCAGCGGGCTGTCGGCCGGGGCGTAGTTGCCCGGCATCCAGCGGAAGTCACCCCACGCGAACGGCACCTTCTCGGGTGCGTAGTCGCCGGGGTTGCCGCCGGCCTGGTTCTTCGACTCGAGTTCGCGCACGCGCGCTTCGAGCGCTTCGAGCCGCGCGCGGCTCTGGCCGAAGCCCGGCGTCTCGGACGGATCGGGTTGTTGCTGGGCGGGCAACGCCACCGCGAAGGCGGCGGCAGCGGTGGCGGCGGCGAGGCAGGAGGTGGGGAACGGACGGCGGAGAGTGGTGTGGGACATCGCTCGGCTCCAGGTGCCGGAACGATCGGCCGCGCGCTCGTTCGCCGCGATCGTGGCGCCGTAAGGAACGGCACCCCGTGCATAAGGACCGCGTAAGGACGGTCAATCGCGCGCCAGCGCCGCCGGCAGGGTGCCGCGCACGCAGCGCAGCGCTTCCCCGTGGCCGCGGCCGCGCAAGTGCACCAGGGAGCGGTAGGCCGACAGGCCACCGAGCGCGTGGTCGTACTGCACGTAGGCGATCTGGCTCGCATGCGCGAGCATCGCGCGGCGCTTCCGCTCGAACACCGCCGTGGTGTCGACGACGACGTCGGGCACCATCGCGTTCCATACTTCGTAGCCGAGCGCCAGGCCGGCGAACGCGGCGCGGTCGAGGGCGCGCGTGACGACGACGTGCAGCGCGTGGTGGTCGGGGTGGCCGTCGAGTTCCCACGGCAGATAGACGACGTCGGGGTGGAACGCGGCGATCGCCGCGGTCGCCAGCTGCACGCCCTGTTCGACGTCGGCGGGAGCGAGCACGTGGCCGTCGGGGAAACCCCAGAACACCACATCGTCGACGCCGACCTCGCGCAGGCCGGCGCGCGACTCGGCGCGGCGCAGCTGCACCAACGCGGCCGGGTCGTGGCGGTGGTCGGGATCGCCGTTGGTGCCGTCGGTGGTCACCACGACGCGAACCACGTCGCCCTGGGCTGCGTGCATCGCCAGGATGCCGCCGGGTCCCGCGACCTCGTCGTCGGGATGCGGCGCGAACAGCAGCACGCGGCCGCGCGGCACCTGCTTCCACAGCTTCGGGATCGGCGGCAGCACGGGCTCGCTCGGCATGACCGTCATCTTGCGGGCTTTTCGTTCGGAAGGGAACGGTCAGCGTCGCGGCACCGACTCCGTGAGATTCAGATGGCGCGAGGTGGCCCCACGTTCGTCGCGCGATTGGCGCAGGTCGAACTGACGGTGGGAAGCTCATTGGCCGCCGTTCGACCCGAGCAGTTCGACGGCGACGATCTCGGTCCAGCTCGGTGTGCGCCTTCGTGGCCCGTCGGCGGACCCTCAGGTGCGGAACGTCCAGGTCAGGTCCCGTTGCTCGCGCACGAAGCGGACGACCACCGTGTACGTCGTGCCCGACTTCAGGTGCGCCTTCGGGATCAGGCAGAAGGTGCCCGCCGGTGCCAGCTCTGCGTTGGTCGGCTGCTGCGGCGTGGAATACCAGCACGGCACTTCCCGCAGTCCGTCGAGCAGGCGCATCGTCACCTCCGCCTCGCTCTCGTTCGAGCGCACGCCCGTCTGCAGCGTGATCGGGAAGCCGAAGCGGGACTGGTCCTCGTCGGGCACCGGGTTCGGCAGTTCGGGCACGAAGCGCACCGGCACGTTCGTGGCGCCCCCGGGCGGCCAGGCGACGTGCCATTCCTCATTCACGAACGCGACCATCGAACCCGAGTCCAGCACGACGACGTCGTCCGACTGGCCGAGACCGATCCGCAGCAGCCCCGGATCGAGCAGCGGCAGCCGGTGGTAGAAGGTGCCCATCCACGCGCACAGCGCCGCTTCGCCGTTCTTCACGCCCGGCGCGATGACCGAGTGGCCGCCTGCCCAGGCGCCGTCGGCCGACCAGTCCGCATGCTCCGGGTTCTGTTCGTGCGCATCGGGCCAGCGCGCCGCCATCTCGGGATGCTGCGCGAGGTACGCGGCATGCGCGCGGCAGCCGGCGCCGAGCTGCGCGTCGAGTGCGACCGGTCGCTGCGCGCTGACTGACCCGCTGTCGGCCTTGAAGGCCTGTTCGCGCAGCGTGTTCAGCAGTGCCAGCGTCGCCTGCTGCTCGCGCGGCAGGCCCGTGTCCTTCTTCTGCAGGCGCTGCACGAGGCCCTCCGGAAGGCCCGTGAGCCAAGTGCGCCAACGGTCCTCGAAAGCGGCCAGCGGTTCGCCGAGCGCCGCGGCGAAGCGCTCCGGCAGCGGCAGTTTGGCGGCAACCTTGCGCAGCGCGGCGTCGAGCCGCACGAGCGC
>JAEUHV010000078.1 GCA_016794485.1 Planctomycetota bacterium | reverse complement strand
CGCTTGTCGACGAGGTTCGACACGTCGGCCACCAGCGACCTGGACCAGTCGGCGGGTTCGCTGCAGGTGCAGTTCGACTTCGATGGCGACGACACGTTCGACACCGGCTGGCTGCCGAACGCGACCACGCTGGACCTCGCGCGCCACCCGGGCACCTGGTACACGGCGATGCAGGTGAAGGACGCGAACGGGCACGTCGCCACGACCAGGCGCCGCTTCACCGCCGGCTCGTCGACGACGCTGCTGCCGCCGTTCGTCAGCACCTCGACCGGTGGCCAGGTGCAGATCCACCTCGACGTCGGGGCGGCGGGGGCCGGCAACGTCTACCTCGCGATCGCGTCGATCAGCGGCACCTCGCCCGGCTTCGTCTGGCAGCCGGGCTTCCCGGTGGCGCTCAACATCGACGGCATCACCACTGCACTGGCGAGCGACCCGAACGGCGGCGTACTCGCCAATGGGCTCGGCAACTTCGATGCGAACGGCCATGCGGTCGCGACCCTGACCATCCCGCCGGGAGTGCTGACGTTCCTGGCCGGCCTGCCGATCTGGTGGTCGTTCGTCAGCACGACGCCAGGCGGCCAACCGGCCTGCGTCGGCGACACGAAGCAGATGACGCTGTGGCCGTGAGCGGCCTCGGCCGCTGAATCTCGCCGGGCGGGCCGCTATCGTGTTCGCCCCGATGATCTCGCTGCAGAGCTACGTCCAGGGCCGTTGGGTCGCCGGCACCGGTGATCCGAAGACTCTCCACGATCCCGCCACCGAAGCCGTGCTCGGCGACGTTCGTCCCGGCGGCATCGACTTCGCCGGAGTGCTCGCGCACGCGCGCGCGGTCGGCGGCCCGGCCCTGCGGGCGCTGACCTTCCCGCAGCGCGGCGAACTGCTGAAGGCGCTGTCGGCGAAGATCCACGAGCATCGCGACGAGTTGCTCGAGATCGCCACCAGGAACGGCGGCAATACCCGCGGCGACGGCAAGTTCGACCTCGACGGGTGCACCGGAACCCTCGCCTACTACGCGCAACTCGCGAGCACGCTGCCGCCCGCACGCCACCTCGTCGACGGCGACGGCACGCAGCTCGGCCGCACGCCGCGATTCTGGGGCCAGCACGTGCACACGTCGCGGCCCGGCGTCGCCGTGCACATCAACGCGTTCAACTTCCCGGCCTGGGGCATGGGCGAGAAGATGGCCTGCGCGCTGCTCGCCGGCGTGCCCGTGGTCGAGAAGGCCGGCACCCCGAGTGCCTTGCTCGCGCATCGCCTCGCGCAGATCGTCGTCGACAGCAAGATCCTGCCCGAGGGCGCATTCCAGTTCCTGGCCGGCTCGGTGTCCGGGTTGCTCGACCTGACGACGGCCATGGACACGGTGGCGTTCACCGGCAGTGCCGTGACCGGTGCTTTGATCCGCGGCAACAAGAACATGGTCGCGCGCAACGTGCGGGTCACCCTCGAGGCCGACTCGATCAACTCGGCGGTGCTCGGCCCGGACGTCGAATCGGGCAGCGACACGCTCGAGCAGTTCCTCGCCAACGTGACCACGGACATGACGCAGAAGGCGGGGCAGAAGTGCACCGCCGTGCGCCGGATCTTCGTGCCGCAGGCGATGCTCGCCGAGGTCGCCGAAGCCCTGGTCGAACGGCTGCGCGCGGTGCGCGTCGGCAACCCGGCCGACGGCGACGTGCGCATGGGGCCGGTGGCGTCCGCCGAGCAGCTGAAGGACGTGCGTGCGGGCATGCAGAAGCTCCAGGCGGTCAGCGACACCGTGCTCGGTGGGCCGCAAGCGATCGCGGACAAGGGCTACTTCGTGACGCCGACCCTGCTGCGGGCCAAGGATGCCAGCGCCCCGGTGCTGCACGAACTCGAGGTGTTCGGGCCGTGTGCGACCCTGGTGGCCTACGGTGGGTCGGTCGAGGAAGCCATCGACCTGGTCAACCGGGGCGGCGGCGGCCTTGTCGCCAGCGCCTACAGCGACGACCGCGCCTTCGTCGAGAGCCTGGTGCTCGGGATCGCCCCATGGCACGGCCGGATCTGGCTCGGCAGCGAGAAGACGCACGGGCAGGCCCTCGGCCCCGGCGCGGTTCTGCCTGCGTCGATCCACGGTGGCCCCGGCCGCGCCGGCGGCGGCGAGGAACTCGGCGGCCTGCGCGGCCTGATGCCCTACCTGCAGCGCACCGCCATCCAGGGCGACCGAGCGGTGGTGGATCGGGCCTTCGGCAAGGGCCAAGGCGGCTGAGCCTCCGGCACCACCGGATGTGAAGTCTGGTGGAAAAGCCGCGAAATTCAGCAGTAGGTCGAGCCAGGGGGCGGGCTAGCGAGCGTAGGGGCCATTACCAGAACCCTCGAGGCTTCCCATGCTCGCGACCGTGCTGACGGTGTGGTGTGTTGGATCGTTCGTCGTGGCGCCCTTCATCGGGCGCGCCATCCGGGCATCGCGGCGCGGCGAAGCCTCCACGGCGACAGGCCGAACGCTCGAAGTGGCCTGAACCGCCACTACGCCCCTCTGCCGAAACCTCGCGGCGGATGTGTGGCGACGCCCTACGCTCGCGCGGTGGACTTCCTTGCCGCGGCCCCATTCGTCGAGCGCACGCGTGACTGGATCGATCGGGTGGTCATTGGACTGGGGCTGTGCCCGTTCGCGCAGGCGGTGTTCGCCTCTGGCCAGATCCACTACCGGGTCAGCGCCGCCGCGAATCGCGAGCAGCTGCTGCACGACCTCGCCACGGAACTCGCGGCCTTGATGGCGCTGCCGGAAAAGGTCCGCGCCACCACGCTGCTGATCCATCCGCGCGTGCTGCACGCATTCGCCGACTACAACGACTTCCTCGACGACGCGGAGTTCGTTTGCACGCAACTCGGCCTCGACGACGACGTGCAGCTGGCCAGCTTCCATCCGCAGTACCAGTTCGCCGGCACGGCGCCGGAGCAGATCGACAACTTCACCAACCGTTCGCCGTTCCCGATGCTGCACCTGCTGCGCCAGGCCAGTGTCGCGGCAGCGCGCGCCGAGCACCGCGACATCGATGGCATCCCGGCCCGCAACATCGCGACGATGCAGGGCCTGGATCCCGCCGAACAGCAGCGGCTGCGCGCGTTCCGCTACTGAGCCTCACTGCACGGTGAAGGAGTAGTAGTCGGTCAGGCTGTGCGGCAGCGGGTTGTTGCACACTCCCCCGGCGAGGAAGTCGATGCCCTGGGTGTAGAGCGTCACGCCGACCAACGCGACGTTGTTCGGGATCGAGAGCGTGCTGACCGCGCTGGCGACGAGGATGTCGAGCGACGGGCCGAGCACGCAGGAACACGTCGGGTCGACGCTCACGCCGAGGTGGGTGGTGCCGTAGACCACGAGCGGAATCCCTGCCGGCGTGGCCACGGTGGTGCGCACGTCGGTGCCGAGTTCGCCGTTGCCCGCAAAACGGATGTCGGCCGAGCCGCCGCACGCCGCCGGAAACCGGATCGCCGTGGTCGGCTTGGCCAGGAACCGCACGCCGCGGAACGCGGTGCCCGCGGCGGCCGTCGCCAGCACGTTCACGGTCGCACCCGCTCCGGTGTCGACCACCGAGACCAGGTTGGTCGTTCCGTTCGCGTTGTCGTTCATCGTCGCCCACACCGTGGTGACGCCATCACGCGTGAAGCCGGTGATGCCGCGCGCGCCCCAGTTCGAGGTCGGGGTGAGGTTGACCGTCCAGCGGTAGGCGCGGCTCCACAGCGAGCCGTTGAACGTCCACTTGCTGATGCCGCCGACGGTCGAGGCCGGCGAGTTGTCGTCGGCGACGTAGACGGTGTTCTGGTCGGCCCAGAAGAAGTCGTAGGCCGAACCCGCCGTGGTGCCGCCGCCGGCCGGGAAGCCTGGCAGCAACGTCACCGGCTGGCTGCCCGTGGTGGGGATCCCGGTACCGACCGTGCAGACACCGAGGTAGACCGTCGACGCGCTGGTCGTGTAGAGCTGGCCGTCGTAGAGGCCGACGACGCGGCAGTTGCTCGGCGCGCCGGCGTTGAGCAGCAGGCTGGTGCTCTGGCCGAGGCCGCCGACGTAGCGCACTCCACCCGACGAACCCGAGCCGGTTCCCGACAGCCAGAACCCGGTGATGCCGTCGAGGCTGGTGGCCGCGCGGATGTTGCCCTGGAAGCTGGTGGTGCCGTCGTAGGCGTCGGTGATCGCCGTGCTGGTGTCGATCGTGCCGGTGAAGTCGACGGTGGCGATGACGCGATTCACGACCGCGGCGGTCGAAGCTTCGATCGCGGTGTTCGCGGTGCCGGGAGGTGCGTCGTAGCCGGCCAGCACCAGGTGGGTGCCGCTGTTGGAGACGTTCAAGTATCCCTCGGACGTCGCGGCGCCGCGGATCGTGAACTGGCGGTTCGCGCCGGCGGGTGCGGTCGGCAACACGATCGCCTGCACGGGGGTCACGGTCGGCGTCGGGGCGGCGGTGTACGAGTACTCCTGCAGGGTCACTGCCGAGGTGTTGGTGCCGGTGTTGACGGTGACGACAACGAGGTTGCCGACGGTCAGCGGACCTTGGGCGGTGAGTGCCGCAGTGCATGCGGCGAGGAGCAGGGACGTGGTGGTGGTGCGCAGGTTCATCGTGGTTGGGGCCGGGACGGAGGTCCCGGACGCGAGCACGATGGCGACCGAGTGTGCAGCGGCAGTGAGCCGCTCGTGAAGCGTCGACGCGAGAACGTCGAGGGTTGCGTTTCGTGTCCTCCGCAGCGCGAGGCGCCGAGCGGGAAAGTGGTGGGCGTTGCAGGAGTCGAACCTGCGACCCTCAGCTTGTCGAGCTGATGCTCTAGCCAACTGAGCTAAACGCCCGGGTCGAGGGCGAGGATCATGCCGACCGCCGCCGCGGAAGCAAGCACAAAGTCCGTCGCCGCATGGCACCGATGCCATCGCAACCAACGCACGGTCGCCATCGCGCCGCGCGACAGGCCGCACTCCGTCGGCTACCGTTCTGCCTCCGATGGAACCCTCGCCGCCATCGCCACGCGCCGCCACGGCCACGCCGGCTCCGTCCGCGATGGCATTGCGCGTTCCGTTGGCCAAGCCGCCGCGCGGCGGCTGTTCGCGCGTGCAACTCGGCAGCAGTGAGCTGCTGCTCGAATCGGTGCGCGGCGGCCATTCCCTGCTGTGGACGAACGGCCGCACCGCGCGGCGCACCGCCCTCGGTCTGCCGGCCGATGGCAAACTCGTGCTCGAACTGCGCGCGCCGCAGTTCCCATTGGTGCTCACGCTGCGCGACGGCATGGTGCTCGGCCCGCGCAGCCGATTGTGCGGCTACGTGTGGGCGCCGCTCGTGCCGACCTTGGTGTGGAACGACAGCGCGGCCGCGTCGCAAGTCCTGCTCGAGGTGACCCCGGAAGGGCTCGCGGCGGAATGGGACGAAGTGTTCGGCCACGTGCAGACGTGTGCCACGCCGTGGCTGGCGCGCTTTCCGATGCGCAACGGCGAACCGCGCGCGGTGGTGCCGCTGCGATTGCACAACGACACCCGCACCGTCGCCTCGGTCGGATCCCTGCCGATGGTGCTGCGCGACCAGGAGCTCGCGATGCTGCGCGGCTGCATCGTGACGCGACCGCGCCGACTGCATTGGCGGGGCGAACGCTTCGGCGTCGCGGCCGATGGGCCTGGCCAGGCGGGGGTTGCATGAGCGGCACCCGCACGATGTTCGGCCTGCTCGTGCTCGTGCTCGGCCTCGCTGCCTGCGCTGATCCCGTCGTCGATCCCGCGGAGGAAGTCGCGGCGGAGTTGCGCGCGCTGCGCATGCAGCTGGCCGCACAGGCCGCGGCCCCCGTGCCCCATCCGGCCGCGGTGGCGCCGGCCGTCGACCCCAAGGAACTGCTGCAACCGCTGCGCGAAGTGTTGGCGGGCCTGCAGGTGAACCAGCAGGAACTTGCGGCGCGGCAGACGGCGTTGGCGCAGGAGATGCAGCGTTGGTCGCAGCTGCTGGTGACCTCGCTCGGCGAGAAGCACGCCGAACAGGCCAAGGCCATGTCGGCCCGCATCGCGGCGCTCGAGCAATCGCTGCAGCAACAGGACGCCCGGCACAAGGAAGTCGAGTCGTTGCTGCAAGGCGCCCTGGAGCGCACCGCGGACCGGCTCGAGCAGTTCTTGCAGCGCCTGCCGGGTGCCGGTGGCGGTGAGCAACCAGCGACCGCGCCGGCGGGCGGCGCCAAGCCAGCCGCCGAGCCCAAAGGTCCCGGAGCAGGCAGCGGACAACCGGATGGCAGTGGCGACGGCAGCGGCCAACGAACAGTCGCCGCGCGGCTCCGCAACCAGGGCACACGCTGGTGGTGGCTCGGCATCACCGGTCTCGGCTGCAGCGTGGCGGCGTTCTTCCTGCGCCGCGCGTGGCGCCTTGGCGGATCCGCTGGACCACGGTCCGACCTCGTCGCCGAAGCCGAGCCGGGGGTGGTGGCGACACCGACCCAGCCGCCGGAGCAGAGCGTCGAGGAGTTGTGGGCGACGGCTGCCCTGCTCGGCGAGGCGGTGGAACGGCTGCGCCAACAGCAATCCGCCCCGGCGGTCCCGACGGTCGGCCTGGCTCCGGCCCCCGAAGCGGTCGCTGAACCGGTCGCTGAAGCGTTCGACCTCGACGAACTGTACGTGCTCGATGACGAGCCCATGGCGGCGGCCCCGGCTTCCGCGCCGACGGCGCCGCCAGCCCCCAGCGAGCCGCCCGCGGTTCCCGCCAAGGCTTCCGGGCGTGGGCCCGAGTTCGTCACCGTGCGGCTCGCGGCGGCCAAGCCCGAGGCCGTGCTCGCCCTGCTCGCGCAAACGCCGTTCGTCTTGCGTCGCCCAGCACCCACGGCCACCCGGGTCGACGGCTGGCTCGAGGTCGCGTTCGCAGTCCTGCCGGGCACCGCCGCCGGCGAACGCGCGCGGCTCGTCCAGGCACTGCGCGAAGCCGGACGCTGAATTCTCGCGGGATGGCCCGGGCGTCGCTACTGTGCTCGCCCCACTTCCTCAGCCACGAGAAACAGCCGCGCCATGATCATCGGTGTCCCCAAGGAGATCAAAGCCCAAGAGAACCGCGTCGGAGCCGTCCCGGCGATGGTGCTCGACCTCGTCGGTGCCGGCCACACGGTGCTGGTCCAGGAGAGTGCCGGACTCGGTGCCGGCGTCACCGACGAGGCCTACAAGAAGGTCGGGGCGCAGATGGTCGCCAGCGCCGCCGAGGTCTACGGCAAGGCCGACATGATCGTGAAGGTGAAGGAGCCGCTGCCGGCCGAGTACCCGCTGATCAAGAAGGGCCAGCTGCTGTTCACCTACTTCCACTTCGCGGCGGCGCGCGAGCTGACCGACGCGATGCTGAAGTCGGGGGCTTCCTGCTTCGCCTACGAGACCTTGATCCACAAGGGCTCGTTGCCGCTGCTGACGCCGATGAGCGAAGTCGCCGGACGCATGGCGATCCAGGTCGGCGCCGTCTGCCTCGAGAAGCACTACGGCGGCCGCGGCATCCTGCTCGGCGGCATCCCCGGCGTGGAGCCGGCGACCGTGGTGATCCTCGGCGGCGGCGTCGTCGGCACCAACGCGGCGAAGATGGCGGCCGGTCTCGGCGCCGACGTCCGCCTGCTCGACATCGACCTCGATCGGCTGCGTTACCTCAGTGACGTGATGCCGGCGAACGTGACGCTGCTGCACAGCTCGCCGATCACGATCCGCGAGCAGATCGTGCACGCCGACCTCGTCGTCGGCGCCGTGCTCGTGCAGGGCGCGCGCGCCCCGCGGCTGATCCGCCGCGAGGACCTGAAGACGATGAAGGAAGGCTCGGTCGTCGTCGACGTCGCCGTCGACCAGGGCGGCTGCATCGAGACCTGCAAGCCGACCACGCACGCCGACCCGACCTATGTCGTCGACGGTGTGATGCACTACTGCGTCGCCAACATGCCCGGCGCCGTGCCGCGCACGTCGACGTTCGGCCTGACCAACGCGACCGGCCCGTGGGCGAAGAAGCTCGCCGGCATGGGGGC